>PDSR01000064.1 GCA_002748575.1 Gammaproteobacteria bacterium | reverse complement strand
CCGCTACCACCTTCTCTGTGAAGAGGACGCGCATTATAAAGCGCCCATCAATAACGTCAATCAGTTTCTTCATCTTTTTGAAACATTTAACTGCTTTTTGCCTGCAGCACAACCATTCACCAACAACCAAACAAAGAACAACTCATGCATTATTAACAAAATACAGAGCAATAACTTTTAGTAAATTAGCAAAGCAGAACTTAATTTATAGCTTGACCCAAAACAACGTGCAAGCCAAGGAATCAATTTTATGGAAGATTTTATAACATGTCGAGTGTTTTTTATAACAACATAACAACGATTACCAAGCCCGCAATAGTTAGCCTGCACAGCCTAGCGCTGACAAAAATCAGCCGGCTTTACGCTTTCTTAACAGAAAGCCCACCGGACCAGACAAAGAATAAAGCAAAAACACCCCCAGAAGCACACGGGAAGGATCACTAAACACAATAGCTATTGCTAATACCACAATCAATATTGCAACAAAAGGCACTCTGCCCCGGAAATCGATCTCCTTGAAGCTACTGAATTTGACGTTGCTGACCATCATAACTGCGGCGTACGACGTAACAAGCGCCGCCAGAATAACCGCATCAGCTCCCAATACACCCCAATCACTACCCGCCCAAACCATTCCAGCAACCAGCGCCGCAGCGGACGGGCTTGGCAAACCGGTGAAATAGCGGTTATCTGATGTATCGTGCTCTACATTAAATCGCGCCAAGCGCAATGCTGCACAGGCCATATAAACAAAGCCTATCATCCAGCCAACCTTACCAAGGTTATTAAGCGACCAGAGATAAGACACTAATGCTGGAGCCGCTCCAAATGAAATACAGTCGGCAAGGCTGTCATATTCAGCACCAAAAGCACTCTGCGTATTGGTCATGCGCGCAACTCGACCATCCAAACCATCAAATACCATAGATACAAAAACAGCTATGGCAGCCTGTTCAAACGAGCCATTAATTGCTGCAACAATCGCATAAAACCCCGAAAATAATGCCCCGGTTGTAAAAAGATTTGGCAGCAGATAAACACCCTTGTGCCTGACAGCTTTACCACCTCGAACTTCTTCCTCAACAACTTCAAAGGTTACCCCCTCTTCGACAGTTGATACAGAAGATGCTTCATTATCTGTTGATGCTTTTACTGCACCAGCTTTGTTATTCACTGAGGAGGCTGTATTGTCGTCAGGCATAATGATTTCCTTCAGGGCTTACCTTTATTTTCACATCCAGTCTAACAAAAACGCGGCTCAGACAAAGCCTGAGCCGCGTTTTATTTCAAGCTAACACATCAACAGCAATCAGTTTTTAGATTTGTCGATGATCTTGTTGTCTTGAATCCAAGGCATCATAGCTCGCAAACGCTCGCCCACCTGCTCAATAGGGTGCGCTGCATTATTACGACGATATGCTGTCATACTTGGGTAGTTCGTCGCACCTTCCGAAATAAACATTTTCGCGTATTCACCATCCTGTATGCGCTTAAGTGCATTACGCATAGCGGCACGCGACTCATCATTAATAACCTCTGGGCCTGTCACGTACTCCCCATACTCTGCATTGTTAGAGATAGAGTAGTTCATGTTGGCAATACCGCCTTCGTACATAAGATCTACGATCAGTTTTAACTCATGCAGACATTCAAAGTATGCCATTTCAGGGGCATAACCGGCTTCGGTCAAAGTTTCAAAGCCTGCTTTAACCAGCTCAACGGCACCACCACAAAGCACCGCCTGCTCACCAAACAGATCAGTTTCTGTTTCGTCTTTAAAAGTGGTTTCGATAATTCCAGTACGGCCGCCACCCACACCAGAGGCATAGGACAGTGCAAGATCTTTAGCTTTACCCGAGGCATCCTGGAATATAGCGATAAGGTCAGGAATGCCACCACCTTTAACAAATTCAGAACGCACTGTGTGGCCAGGCGCTTTAGGCGCCACCATGATGACATCCAGATCAGCACGAGGTACAACCTGGTTATAGTGAATAGCAAAACCGTGAGCAAACGCAAGTGTCGCGCCTTGCTTTAAGTTTGGCTCGATTTCTTCCCGGTATAATTGAGCCTGAAATTCATCTGGCGTCAAAATCATAATAACATCAGCTTCTGCTACCGCTTCAGGAACAGCCTTAACGGTTAAACCACTAGCTTCTGCTTTAGCGGCTGAAGAAGAACCTGGGCGCAACGCTACCGTTACATCGACACCCGAATCTTTCAGGTTGTTGGCGTGAGCATGGCCTTGAGACCCGTAACCAATGATCGTTACTTTTTTACTTTGGATGATCGAAAGGTCACAGTCTTTATCGTAATAAACTTGCATTTGTTTTCCTCTATTACTTTTAAGAGATTAAATTCCTGATTTCGCTTCCACCACTAAAGGGAAAGCACTTTGTCGCCACGCGCTACACCGGAGACACCTGTACGGGCCACCTCTAAAATAGAAGTGTTACCCACAGATTCAATAAAGGCATCCAGCTTACCGCTGGTACCTGTGAGCTGTACGGTATATACCGCACTGGTTACATCCACGATTTGACCACGGAAGATATCCGTAGTCCGCTTAATCTCGGCTCGCTGGGCGCCAGTCGCTTTAAGCTTGATCAACATCAGCTCTCGCTCTATGTGAGTACCTTCTGTTAAATCAACCAGCTTCACGACTTCGACCAACTTATTCAGCTGTTTGGTGATCTGCTCAATCACTCGCTCGCTACCTGTGGTGGTCAATGTCAGCCGGGATAAGGTTTCATCGTTCGTTGGGGCAACCGTTAAAGACTCAATGTTATAACCCCTTTGTGAAAACAGGCCAACAACACGCGACAGCGCACCAGGCTCGTTTTCCATCAAAATTGAGATAATTCGACGCATTGTTAGGTTCGCTCCGTTTTGTTAAGCCACATATCACGCATTGAGCCGTCTTTGATCTGCATTGGATAAACATGCTCGGTGGGGTCAACATAAATATCCATAAACACCAGCCGGTCTTTCAGCTTGAAGCATTCTTCCAATGCACCCGTCAATTCACCTGGCTCAGTGACTTTCATACCTACATGACCATAAGCTTCGGCCAGCTTGATAAAATCAGGAAGCGACTCTTCATACGTGGAGCTTGAGTGACGGCCCTGATACTGCATGTCTTGCCACTGTCGCACCATACCTAACGATTGGTTATTCAAATTAATAATTTTTACCGGGAAACCATATTGCAGACAGGTAGACAGTTCCTGAATACACATCTGGATACTCCCTTCACCGGTCACACACACTACAGTCGCATCAGGGTCCGCTACACAGCACCCCATTGCTGCCGGCAAGCCGAACCCCATTGTTCCCAAACCACCAGAGTTAATCCACTGATTTGGTCGTTTAAACTTGTAATATTGCGCAGCAAACATCTGGTGCTGACCAACATCTGAAGTGACGATAGCATCACCGTTAGTAACGCGCCACAGCTCTTCTACCACTCCTTGAGGTTTCAGCATGTTGTCTTTGGTTTCGTAGCGCAGGCCATGATAAGCACGCCATGCATCTATTTGCTTCCACCAGGCTGTCAGCGCATCAGCATCGATTTTTTCTGTGGTTTTACTTAACTGATCAAGCATTTCTTTTAATACCTGATCCACAGGACCAACGATGGGGATATCGACAGGCACATTTTTGGCAATCGACGCCGGATCAACATCAATATGAACAATCTTGGCGTTTGGACAGAATTTTTTAGCATGGTTGGTAACACGATCATCAAAACGTGCACCCACCGCAATAATCACATCAGCATGATGCATCGCCATGTTGGCCTCATAGGTTCCATGCATGCCTAACATACCTAAAAACTGCTCGTCATCACCAGGGAAAGACCCCAACCCCATCAAGGTATTGGTAATAGGAAGGTTCAGCTGCTTAACCAACTCAGTTAACAGGTGTGACGACTTACCCAGTACGATGCCTCCACCGCTGTACACCACAGGGCGCTTCGATTGCATCAACAGGTCGATGGCTTTTTTGATTTGCCCGGGATGACCTTTGTTAATCACACTATAGGAACGCATTTTCACTTTCGATGGGTAGCTGTATTCAAATTTGTCCGCCGGATTGGTTAAATCTTTTGGAATATCGACCAATACAGGGCCAGGGCGGCCAGTTGTCGCAATGTGAAATGCTTTTTTGATGATTTCAGGAATATCCTCGGTACGTTTGACCATAAAGCTGTGCTTTACGATTGGCCGGGTGACACCAACGATATCGGTTTCCTGGAAGGCATCATCGCCAATCCAATCAGACTGCACCTGACCGGTGATGACGATCATAGGAATTGAATCCATATAAGCCGTTGCAATGCCCGTTACAGTATTGGTCGCTCCAGGGCCTGACGTAGCCAGACAAACCCCCGGCTCACCCTTTGCACGGGCGTAGCCATCGGCCATATGGGCAGCAGCTTGCTCGTGACGAACCAGTATATGGCGGATATCATTTTGCTGAAACAACGCATCATAGATATGCAATACTGCACCGCCGGGATAGCCGAATACGGTTTTAACCCCTTCATCTTTTAACGCTCTTACGAGCATTTCTCCGCCTGATAATAATTCCACTCTTACACCTCGGGTTAACCATGAACTTGCTGCCTATCGCGCCCATTGAAAGTAGCGGTAACTGCTGCAAAAAAGCATGATTTGATTGTTTAAGTACCGGTGAATATATTGCTAGATCAATATCTTAGCTGTTCTGTGGGTTATTGCTAGCTGGTTTGCAAAGCGGTGTTTGTGCTTTACTTTACCACATGCGCTTTGGACACATGTTTGACTGTAGCGAGCTTGGGGAATGTGTACACTCAATTTATTACTCGCCCTAGCGCAGCTCCTTGGGGTTAGGTAAGGACTCTGCACCCACCTCGGTGAGCCGGTTATTTTTGTTTCGATTTAGTATTTTGTCAATAGTCACAAAGGGGTAAAACAGGGTTAAATTAACAAGAATACATGCTTAATCTACGAAAGCATTCAAACACATTCAAGGAATAGAACCCCATAACTGTGTTTTCCTGTAACAAGTAGCTATATTATTAAGAAAGCCTATAAATATCCGGCAGCCAATCACCGAGCC
Organism: Gammaproteobacteria bacterium; assembly: GCA_002748575.1. Classification (GTDB taxonomy): domain Bacteria; phylum Pseudomonadota; class Gammaproteobacteria; order Pseudomonadales; family Ketobacteraceae. The sequence goes on along the minus strand of PDSR01000064.1, from coordinate 14,214 downwards.
AGAAGGTTAATTGATTCCATGAAAAAACAGTTTTTTATCAGTGCCCTTAAGATCATCACCGTTATCACCTGCTGTACAGGTTCAGTGCAGACTTTGGCAGCAAAATATTACAAATGGGTAGATGAAAATGGAACCACACATTACACCGCTCAACCCCCGGCATCTGGAGAAGGCGAAGTCATCAAGGTAAAAACAGGAGCCTCCAGCGACAAAGAGGCTGCGATGAAGCGGCTTGAAGAGCGCCGAGCCAAATTGCAGCAGCAGACGATGCAACAAAATAGTCCCGCAGCAGAAGATGCCGAAACCAGCAAACGAAACGCTGAGATTACCCGAAAAAACTGCGAAATTTACCAAAAGAACCTTAAGACCATGCAGGAGCACTCCCGGATTCGCATAACCGATGAGAATGGGGAGCCCAAAGTGCTGCCTGAGGAAGAACGCCAGCAAAAAATCAACGAAGCTGAAGAGTATATTCAAAAGAACTGTAGCTAAGACTTATCCCAAAATGTAATACTAAAAAGCAATTTAGACATAAGCCTTCATTCCGGCATAGGTTCACGCCACTTGCCGGCATGTCTTTCTTTATATTTTGGGGATAATCCAATGTTTAATTTTGCCCGCCCAACCGCCTTTCTGTTATTGGGATGTGTAGCTGTATCTAACGCCTTTGCCAACCAATCGGGATCATTAACACCGCGTGTCGAAGCGCTGGAAAATTTAAAAATATCAGGCTCCTTTCGATTAAACTACTCCGTGAAAGATTTTGATGACGGCCAAAAAGAAAGAGGCGGCGATGCTACTTTTAATATGATGACACTGGGTGTTGATACGCAAGCACAAGGTATTAAATTTTCTGCTCAGTATCGCTGGTATGGATTTGTAGATACTGTACATCACATGTATGTTGAGCGTGACCTGGATAACAACAGCTCGATTCAAGCCGGATTAATAAAAGTACCCTTCGGCATTTTGCCTTATGAATCAAATAACTTCTGGTTTGGTATTCCTTATTATCTGGGCTTTAACGATGACTATGATATGGGGCTGAGCTACTCACATTCCAGTGACAAATGGGATATTCAGGTAGCCTACTTCTTCAGCAGCGAGTATTCAGCAGGAAACCACAAACGATACTCTTTTGATGTTGTCAACGCATCGAATTCTAAGAATGAAGAATCAAATCAGTTGAATATTCGCTCAGTATACAAATTTGCCAACTCGGAATTTGGCTTCTCCGGCCAGTTCGGGCAGTTATATAATGCAGACACTGAGAAAAATGGCGACCAATGGGCAGTTGCTATCCATCACAAGGCAAACTTTGGGCGATTCAATACCCAGTTTGAAGCCATCAGTTATGAATTCAACCCCGAGAACCCTGCAGGTACAAGCGATGATTCTATCTTTGTGGGTGCTTTCGCTGATGCTTATCAAATAGCGTCTAAAGGTAATATTTATGTCTTTAACGTAAGCTATGACGTTCCAATAAACTCAGAAATAGTAAACAGCCTGAAGATATACAACGATTACAGTATGCTGGAAAAGGACGGTAGTGGTTTTAATGACTCCGTACTCAATACGCTGGGCGCGGGAATATCTATTGGCAGCATCTGGATCAACATGGATTTTTTCATGGCCAAGAACGTGCTGTATATCGGCGGAGGCAGAGATGGCTTTGCTGAAGGGCAATCTTCAAACGAGTGGAATACCTTTTTCAATATAAATGCCGGGTATTACTTTTAACTGTGTATCAGTTTATTCGCCAAAAAGCCTGACAACGAGCCTATAAAAGACCGGGAATAATAGCTTTCCGGTCTTTCGGGTAGTCTTCAAAAGTCTCCAGATACCACTTGTGATTTGCAAGTGCTCTGGGGATCAGGTTTGCCATTGTAAATACAACAAAAGACACTCCGGCAAGCGACCAGGCGGCGATTGAGAAACCAATCCAGGTGATTATTTCACCAAGATAATTGGGCATAGAGACATATCGAAACCCGAAGCCATACGGAATTTTGTAACCTTCGGATTTATCTTTACGGAGGTTTCTAAGAATCTGATCGGATTTTTTATTCAGATAATAACCAAACCCAAAGATTACAATACCAATCCAAAACCTTGGGTCAGACGTCCACCCCGCTGCCAAATGACTACCGTAAGTAGATACGTAAGAGCCGTTTAAGTATCCATTAACACCACAATAAAGCGCGCCTGCCAGAATAACAATCAATGGCACTTTATCGCCCGGCTTAACTTTAATCTGAAATGGATATACAAACGAGCGATGAAAGTAATGCAACTGCCAAAGAACCAATAAGACAATACAAGCCGTACTTCCTGCATTTTCACCAGAAAAATAAAAGAAAAAAAACAACAAACTGGCTGGTGACTCCATTAGAACCCAGCCAACACGCGTGTTTATTTTAGGCCCCCAGCCTGCTTGTTGATGGCGCCCATAAGGGGCATCAACAAGCAACAACAGTAAAGCTGAAAGCGCAGCACAGACAAACACGGCTATCAATAAGGTGTCGAAAATGGTATTCCCTGTCATTCCTTCACCCCTTAATTGGCTAAACACTCGTGGAGTCTATAGTACCTGACTTGTCGATTAGTTTCTTGAGCCTGTCCACGGGCGTTACCACGCCGCAAGAAATCTACTTTTCAAAGCAGATATCGCCACTCTTCACTTCTCCTTTGATAGTATCGCCGGGAAGGAATCTGCCGGAAAGAATTTCCTGCGCCAACGGGTTTTCAATCCATCGTTGAATCGCTCGTTTTAGGGGCCTGGCACCATAAACAGGGTCGAAGCCCACTTCCACCAGCTTGGTAAGCGCCTCTTCGCTCAAATCCAATGCAAGGTCTTTCTCTTTCAGGCGGCGCGACAGATTTGCCAGCTGAATTTCAGCAATGCCTTTGATTTGCGAGCTGCCCAATGGATGGAAAACCACTACTTCGTCGATCCGGTTAATAAATTCGGGTCTGAAGTGGCCACCGACCACATCCATTACCGCGCTCTTCATCGCTTCGTACTTTTCTTCAGATGCCATGGTTTGAATAATGTCCGACCCTAAATTGGAGGTCATAACCAGCACGGTATTGCGAAAATCAACGGTACGCCCCTGGCCATCGGTTAAGCGGCCATCTTCCAATACTTGCAGCAGAATGTTAAATACATCGGGGTGGGCCTTTTCGACCTCATCCAGCAGCACGACTGAATAAGGTTTGCGGCGCACATGCTCGGTAAGATAGCCACCCTCTTCATAGCCTACATACCCCGGAGGAGCACCAACCAGGCGAGCCACTGAATGTTTTTCCATAAATTCGGACATATCAACCCGAATGATGGCTTCTTCGGTATCGAACAGAAATTCTGCCAACGCTTTACAAAGCTCGGTTTTACCAACCCCTGTGGGACCGAGGAAAAGGAAAGAACCATTAGGGCGGTTGGGATCGGAAAGCCCTGCCCGTGAACGACGCACGGCATTGGCCACCGCAACCACTGCTTCATGCTGACCAATAACACGCTGATGCAACGCATCTTCCATACGCAGTAATTTATCGCGCTCGCCTTCCAGCATTTTGGATACTGGAATGCCGGTCCATTTGGAAACAACCTCGGCGATTTCTTCCTCGGTGACTTTGTTTCTCAGCAGCTTCATTTCCATCATTTCTGCCTGTTCGGCCATGTTCAACTGCTTTTCCAGTTGTGGAATCTTGCCGTACTGCACTTCTGACATTTTTGCCAGATCACCGGCGCGGCAGGCATTTTCCATTTCAATTCTGGCTTGTTCCAGATCTGCTTTTATCTGCTGGCTACCTTGCAATGCCGCTTTTTCTGCATTCCAGATTTCTTCCAGATCAGCAAACTCACGCTCTACGCCAGCAATGTCTTCATTGAGCTTATCCAGGCGTTGTTTAGAGGCTTCGTCTTCCTCTTTTTTAAGGGCTTCGCGCTCCATTTTCTGCTGAATAAGGCGGCGTTCCAACCGATCAAGCTCTTCGGGTTTAGAGTCCATTTCCATGCGAATTCGGCTGGCGGCTTCATCTACCAGGTCAATCGCTTTATCCGGTAACTGGCGATCCGTAATGTAGCGATGCGACAGTTTCGCCGCTTCTACAATGGCGGAGTCGGTGATATTTACCCCGTGGTGAACTTCGTAACGCTCTTTCAGACCACGGAGAATCGCAATGGTATCTTCCACCGATGGTTCATCAACCTGCACTTTTTGGAAACGGCGCTCCAGGGCTGCATCTTTTTCAATGTATTGGCGATATTCATCCAATGTGGTTGCACCCACACAATGCAGCTCACCACGGGCGAGTGCCGGTTTCAGCATGTTGCCTGCGTCCATCGCGCCATCACTTTTACCGGCCCCCACCATGGTGTGCAGTTCGTCGATAAAAAGAATGATATTCCCTTCCTGCTTGGCCAGCTCGTTAAGCACGGCTTTCAAGCGTTCTTCAAATTCACCACGGTATTTAGCACCGGCCAGCAAGGCACCCATATCCAGAGATAACACGCGCTTGTTTTTCAGCCCTTCCGGCACTTCACCATTAATAATGCGTTGCGCCAGGCCTTCCACAATGGCGGTTTTACCCACGCCAGGTTCACCGATTAACACCGGATTATTTTTGGTGCGACGCTGTAACACCTGAATGGTACGGCGGATTTCATCATCACGGCCAATGACCGGATCAAGCTTGGCTTCTTCTGCACGTGTTGTCAGATCAACGGTGTATTTATCCAATGCCTGGCGGTTTTCTTCTGCATTTTGATCCATCACTTTTTCGCCCCCGGTAATTTTTTCAATGGCCAATTCAATATCACTTTTCGAGACGCCCAGTTTTTTCAATATCTGCCCGACAGCGCCTTTATCGTCTGCCATCGCAGCGATCACAACCTCGCTGGAAATATACTGGTCATTTCTTTGCTGGGATCGCTTATCTGCCAGATTAAGCACTCTGACCATTTCGTTCGACATGGTGACATTGCCGTCAGGATTCTGAACGGTTGGCATTCTAATCAGTGCGGCGGTGAGTTCATCTTTCAGCTGCCCGACATTAACACCCGCCTGCGCTAACAATGGTTTGGCAACACCCTGGGTATCATCAATCATTGCCATTAATAAATGGGCCGGCTCAACCACACTATGGTCTCGACCAACCGCCACCGATTGAGCGTCAGACAGTGCCATTTGCAACTTGCTGGTTAATCGATCAATACGCATAAATTATCCTCCGTTATGAGCCCTGAACGGCTCTCAGCTTATTCACTAAATGGGGCTGTTTGCGCCAAATTCAAGGAAGCAGAGGTTAATTCAGGCCAACATCAAGCGGTTAGCCAGATAGCAGAAAGGATTCTGCCAGTGGTGGATTGACGCCGGTAAGAAAAGAATCTGGGGTCGCTGAAGGTACATAATTCACCACCCAGCACCCGCTCGACCCCCGCCTGATTCAGTCGTTGTCGGGCAAGGCTGTAGAGATCACAATAAAAATGTTTCCCGGCATTGGAGACACGCCCGGAGGGCTGAAATGCCCCCGCTGGAATCGCTTGCTTTGATGCGAAAGCAGACTTAACTTCCGCCCCCACTTCAAAGTGTTTTTGACTGATGGCCGGGCCAAGCCAGCAGATAATATCGGCGGCAGCACAGGAAAAATGCGCCAGAGTATTTTCGAGAATACCTGACAGCAGACCGCGCCAGCCTGCATGGGCAAGTGCCACTTGCGTGCCCTGCCGATCACAGAAAAATACCGGCAAACAGTCAGCGGTGTGGATGGTACAAACAATCTCGGGCTGATCGGTGTAGCTGGCATCGGCCTGACGCACCAAGCCATCGGGCTGCGCGGTGATCACGTTCACCCCATGCACCTGATCAAGCCACTGGGGTGCAGTCTTGATTTGAAACTGCTGTTGAAACAGCTTGCGGCACTGCTCGACCTGCTGCGGCGGTGCGCCAACGTGAGCGGCGGTATTAAAGCCATCATAGGGTGGGGTACTGATGTTGCCTGCCCGAGTGGACACCACGGCTTTCACCTGTTGCGGGGCTGGCCAGTCGGGCTCTATCCATTGCAACTGGCCGGTGTTGCTCATGCCTGCTGATCTTCCCGCAGCACGTTAAGCATTTGCGCCATATCCTCCGGTAATTCACTGCTCCACTCCATGTATTCCCCTGTTACTGGATGCTCAATACCCAGTTTCCACGCATGAAGTGCTTGGCGCTTGAAGCTTCTCAGCGCCTCAATAAGCGCCGGATATGCGCCTTTTGGCAACCTTAACCGGCCACCGTAGGTTGGGTCTCCCAGCAACGGGTAGCCAATATGGGCCATATGAACACGAATCTGATGGGTTCTTCCGGTTTCGAGCTGCACCCGGATATGGGTATGGGCTCTGAATTTTTCGATCAGCCGGTAATGAGTAACGGCATTTTTTCCCGCATGATGTACCGCCTGTTTAGTGCGCTGTGTCGGGTGGCGTCCAATCGGTTGGTCCACCATACCGCCGCCGGTCATCACACCGCAACAAATGGCCTGGTATTCGCGAAATACCGATTTTTGCTGAAGCTGTTCCACTAGCGCCGCATGGGCCTGCAAGGTTTTGGCAACCATCAGCAGGCCGGTGGTTTCCTTGTCGATACGATGCACGATACCGGCCCGCGGCAGCCCCGCCAGGGATGGGCAATGGTGCAGCAAGGCGTTTAGCAGGGTGTTATCACGATGGCCCGCTGCGGGGTGCACCACCAGGCCATTGGGCTTGTTGACCACCAGCAGAGCATCGTCTTCATACACGATATCCAGCGCAATGGCAGCGGGTTCCCAGCTTTGATCTTCCACCAGCTGGGCGTGGATCACCAGTTTTTCGCCACCCATGAGCTTTTCTTTGGGCTTGCGAATCTGGCCATCGACCGTTAACTGGCCATCTTTGATCCATGATTGAATCCGGGAGCGGGAAAAGTCAGGAAACAGTCCGGTGGCAATATGATCAAGGCGTTTACCTGCCTGCTCATCGGGCACGAGGGCATTTAAGTCAATAATTTCTGGCATGAAGCATCTTTCTGGGATAATCAGTGATGCGCCATTTTACTCTATTCCGGGAAAACATGCTTATTTCATGTGGAACTGTTTTACTTCTCATGCGGAGCTGTTATGCCTTTTCATCTGGAACTGTTTTGCCCCTCATGCGGAACTGTTATCCGTCGGGAATGTCGCTATAATAGCCCACTGATTTTTTGAGACCTGAAAAGCGATTATGATTCCAATGGTTAATATTTTGCGTACTTTGCTGCTCACGGCGGCTCTTGTTGGCACCGGCAATACGTTGATTGGCTGCACCTCCGGTGGACATTCCCAGTTCGAACAATTAACGGAGCGTCAGTATTATGAAGAAGCGCAGTCTGCTATGGATAACAATAAGTTTCTACAAGCAGTGGAGCGCCTGCAATCGCTGGAATCCCGTTACCCTTTCGGGCGCTATGCCGAACAGGCTCAACTGGAGTTGATTTACTGCTATTACAGAACCCTTGACTATGAAGCGGCCGCGGTGACTGCTGAACGTTTTATTCGGCTTCATCCTGATAATCCGAACCTGGATTATGCCTATTACATGAAGGGGCTGGCTTCCTACAGTGTTGACCGGGGTTTGATAGAGCGCTTTATCCCCACTGACTTTTCCGAGCGTGACATGGGGCCTGCCAGAGAATCATTCGATGATTTCAATCGCCTGATCAACCGCTTCCCTGACAGCCAATATGTTGAAGATGCCCAACAACGGATGATTTATTTAAGAAACCTGCTGGCAGCTTACCAGCTGAAAACCGCCAACTATTACATGAAGCGCGGTGCCTATGTAGCAGCGGCAAACCGCGCGGCTTATGTCATTCAGCATTTTGATAAAACCCCTGCCCTTGCGGAAGCCCTTGCCATACAGGCTAAAGCTTATATGGAGCTTGAGCTGCCAGAATTAGCTGATAAATCTGTTGCTGTGTTGCGTTTTAATTTTCCAGACTATAAAGAACTGAACAAAGATGGCAGTCTGGATTATGTAGCCGGTTCCAGAGGCAAGACATCACTATTGTCGGTAATCACCTTCGGCCTGTTTAACTAGCAGGCTGTTCATTTTCTATCTGCCAGCAGCCAGCGGTTATTCACCCGCTGGCCACCTGCAAGTCATCGGGTAACGCCGATCGCGGCCAAACCCTCTTGAGCTGATACGCACACCCACAGGTGCCTGCCTGCGCTTGTATTCATTCAAATCTACCAGGCGAATCACCTTGTGTACCACGTCCCTGGCAAACCCCTGACGAACAATATCTTCTGCGCTGACATCCTGCTCAACATACATTTCCAATATCTGATCCAGTTCATCATAAGCGGGCAACGAATCCTGATCTTTTTGATCCGGTGCCAGCTCCGCAGATGGCGGACGATCAATCACATTTTGCGGAATGGGCGGGTTTTCCGGGGTTAGCTGATTCCTATAGTTGGCCAGTTGATACACCAGCGTTTTGGGCACATCTTTGAGCACATCAAAACCACCGGCCATATCGCCATAAAGCGTGGAATAGCCCACTGCCATTTCACTTTTATTGCCAGTGGTGAGCACGATATAACCCTTTTTGTTTGATATGGCCATCAGCAAGACGCCTCGGCATCGTGCTTGCAGATTTTCTTCAGTCGTATCCGGTCGAGTACCTTTAAATTCATCTTTCAGCACCCCCATAAAGGATTCATAGGCAGGCTCGATAGGTAATACGCTATAGCGAACCCCTAAGCGTTTCGCTTCCGCCTCAGCATCTTCGAGGCTCATCTTGGAGGTATATCGGAAAGGCATCATTACTGCCTCAACACGCTCCGGGCCAATGGCATCCACCGCCACCGCCAGTGTAACGGCGGAATCAATTCCACCGGAAAGCCCCAGCACCGCACCTTTAAAGCCGTTTTTATTAATGTAATCCCTCACCCCCATCACCAGCGCATTATAAACACTGGCCTGCGCATCCTGATGGGCGGTTACCTGCGGCGTATTCATTGATACCGACAGGCCTGATTGTTGCTGCTCCAGATTAAGCGTTAAATGGTATAACTGGGTTTCAAATTCGGGCGCCCTGAAAAGCAATTCCCCGTGACTGTCGACCACCATAGAGGCCCCATCGAACACCAGCTCATCCTGACCACCAGACAGATTCGTATAAAGAATGCTCATTTCACCTTCTTTAGCTCGCTGCTTAATCAATGCTTCGCGATCAACGGCCTTTCCAAGGTGATAAGGGGAGGCATTCAGATTAAGCATCAGCTGCGCACCGGCTGCTCTGGCCTGAGCCATCGGTTGCGGGTGCCATATATCTTCACAAATGCTGACAGCCATGTTAATACCGCAAATATCTACAACACACGGTTTGTCACCGGCAGTGAAATAGCGTTTCTCGTCAAATACCTGGTAGTTCGGCAATTCCTGCTTGCAATATTCTGCCAGCAGTTTGCCATCATGGAACAGCCCGGCGGCGTTATACAGCTTACCGGTTTTCATAAGTGGGTAACCGAGCAACACATAGCACTCGCTGGGTAACTGCTGCTTGAGCTGTGCCACGGCTCTGGCAATACGTGTTTCAATACTGGGGCGCAGTAATAAATCTTCTGGCGGATAACCCGTCAGCGTCAGCTCTGGAAAAATGATTAGATCGGAGCCCTGTTGAGCCGCTTCCACCGAAGCGTCAATAACCATTTGGGTATTACCTGCGATATCACCCACCAAAAAATTCAACTGGGCCAGGGTCACTTTTAATTGTTGCTGTGGTTGCATATGCCGTTCCGTATTCATCGGGTTTGTATTCACCGGGATTTTCGCGGCGTATTTTCCGCGAAATGTGACCAAGAAGCAAAGATTGGCCCTGCGGACCTACTCAGTATCGGTTACAATTAAATAAGTTTAATTTATATTATTTGCTGATGGGCGCTTAAAAGCATGTTGAGGTTCATTCTATTAATCATAATCGGTGCACTGGCCTATAGCCTTTTCAAAAAGATTCAGAAAGGCGGGCTGCTGCAACCTACAAACAACACCCAAGAACCCACCACGACAGAAATGAAACGCTGTGCAAAGTGCGGTGTTCATCTGCCTGTGAATGACAGTATTCAGTATCAGACTTTGCACTTTTGTTGTGAAGATCATAAAAAAGCGTATTTAGTGGATCACGCTTCGGGAGATGATACTCACTCAAACCATCAAGAGTGAACCGGATGGTATTTGCTGACAAAACTGAAACTCTCCAAAAAGCCTCTATTACAACTGAATGGCAGCCGCTGCGCGTTTACCTGGTTTACCGACTGCTACTTGCCATTAGTTTGCTATCTTTATTTTTTCTTTCTTTAAACAATGCCACTGATTCCCGGCTTTATTTTGCAACCACTTGTGCCTACCTGGCAATTTGCTCGCTTAATTTTTTTACCATTAAAAAAACAGAACACCACAGTGGCCACAAAGCCCAGGTTTTCATTATCGTTGTTATTGATATTCTGGCCATTACTATTCTTGAATATGCGAATGGCGCAAGCTCCAGTAACCTGACCATTTTATTAATTATTGCCGTTGCCGGTGGAAGTATTTTGGCACAGGGAAAAATCGCCACATTGTTTGCCGCGATAGCCAGCGTTGCAGTGCTTTATCAATCGGTTTTTATCGCCATTACCAAAAGTGATTTCAACAGCAGTGAATTTGTTGAGGCAGGTTTATTGGGCGCCGCTTTTTTCTCCACATCGTTGTTCGCTCAACAAATTTCTGCAAGGCTGAGAGCCAGTGAAGCTCTGGCCAAACAAAAAACCATTGAAGTCGCTGAACTTGAAGAATTAAATCATCATATTATTCAGCGTATGCGTACGGGTATTATTGTTGCTGATAAACATGATGGTATTAAGCTGATAAATGAAGCTGGCTGGAAAATGTTTGGTATGCCCGGTTTGGAAAACCTGAATATTGAAAGGGTATCCTCACAACTTTACCAGCAGCTGCATCAATGGCGCGAAACAGATATGGCCATAAGAAAGCCTTTTAAGGCTGCCAGTAACGGCCCCGAGGTAACGGTTAATTTTACATCGCTCGAAACTGATGATACCTCTGATACTTTGATCTTTGTGGATGATAATACGCGCCTGGCGCAACAGGCCCAGCAGTTAAAACTTGCTTCTCTTGGCGGGCTTACAGCCAGTATTGCTCATGAAATCCGTAACCCTTTGGGAGCCATCAGCCATGCAGCACAGCTCCTGCTGGAATCACCCGATCTGGTAAAAACCGATCTTCGACTGGCGGAAATAGTTCAACAGCACTGTGTACGCATGAACAAAGTGATCGAAAACGTGTTGCAACTGTCAAGGCGCAAACCCTCGGAGCCGACACGTCTGAATCTTGTTAACTGGTGCAAAGAATTTCTTGAGGACTTTGCCACTACCTTACCAGAACCAGCAGAAATCAAGCTTGAATATGAACGAGACGATATTGCATTTAAGGTAGACCCCAATCAGATTCATCAGGTAGTCAGTAATTTGTTACTGAACGGCCTGCGCTACAGCAAGAAAAAAACCGGCAAACAGCAGGCGCTGCTGGTGGTGGGCATTGAGTTAGAATCTGAACGCCCTTACTTGGAAGTTATCGACCAGGGCGAGGGAATACCAGAAGAAGACTTCGACAAAGTGTTTGAACCTTTCTATACGACCGACAAAACCGGAACAGGTTTGGGGCTGTATATTGCAAAAGAACTTTGTGAATCCAACCAGGCAAGATTAGACTTAATACCAACTGATCAAGGGGCTTGTTTGCGCATTACTTTTGCGCACCCGAATAAAAACATTGCTATTTAGCAGCAAACACACAGCGAAACCAAAAAATTATGGCCGCCTATCAAGCACTGATTATTGATGACGAACCCGATATCAGAGAGTTGCTACAGCTCACTTTATCCCGCATGGATATCGAAACCGAAACCGCCGAGAATTTAACGCAGGCTTCACAACTTTTAACCAGCAAAACATTCGATCTTTGCATTACCGATATGAACCTGCCGGATGGTAACGGCATCGAAATGGTTAAATTCATTAACGGCAATTACCCGCAAACACCTGTGGCCATGTTAACCGCCTATGGCAGTATGGAAACTGCAGTGTCGGCACTTAAAGCCGGCGCGTTCGACTTTGTTTCCAAGCCGGTTGACCTGCAACGCCTCAGGGATCTTGTAAATACGGCGCTTAAGCTTAAAAAAGAAGCGCCGGAAATACCGGTTACGGTGGATAGCGACTCACCCATACTGGGCACTTCCAGCGCTATTCAAAAGCTCCTGAAGCAGATTGGCAAACTGGCCAGAAGTCAGGCACCGGTTTATATCCTGGGAGAAAGCGGTAGCGGTAAGGAGCTGGTTGCCAGGCAGATCCATGAGTTAGGCCCCCGCGCCGACGGCCCTTTTGTACCGGTAAACTGTGGTGCTATTCCCGATGAGCTAATGGAAAGTGAATTTTTCGGCCATAAGAAAGGCAGTTTTACCGGTGCCTATGAAGATAAAGAAGGGCTGTTTTTAACCGCAAAAGGCGGCACTTTGTTTTTAGATGAAGTGGCAGACCTGCCCATTCACATGCAGGTAAAACTGCTACGTGCCGTACAGGAAAAAGCAGTTCGCCCGGTGGGCACCCAAAAAGAAATACCCACAGATATCCGCATCCTGAGCGCCACTCATAAAGACCTGGCAGCACTGGTGGAAAAAGGCGATTTCCGACAGGATTTATTCTACCGTATTAATGTTATTCAAATTACGGTGCCGCCTTTAAGAGAACGCCCGGAAGACATTCTTGTACTGGCCAAACACACCTTGCAGGTATTAGCCGACGAGTGGCAAATGGAAATGCCGGTTCTAAGTAAAGAAGCCTGCAACGCTTTGCAAGGCTATTCTTTTCCGGGCAACGTACGGGAGCTGGAAAATATTTTAGAACGGGCTGTAACCCTGTGCGATGACGATATTATTTTACCAGAGCACCTGCTTCTGCCAACGGGGGGCGAAGGCGAAGCCATCACCCATCAACAAGGTGCCACCAGTGGCGACCTTGCAGCGGAATTTAACATCGGTGATTCTCTGGAAGACTATCTCACCGATATTGAAAAGCAGGCAATTTTAAAAGCGCTGGATGATACCCGCTGGAACAGAACAGCGGCAGCCAAAAAGCTGGGGATGAGTTTTAGATCGCTACGCTACCGTCTGAAAAAACTGGATTTAGATAAAGACGAAGACAGCTAAAACATTTCTGCGTTAATTCTTGGTCTGTCTAGCCTGAACGGTTCAGCAGCAATCACTGATGGTCGATTTAATATCAGATCTGCCATTAAACGAGCCGATGCCGGCGCAGTCACCAGGCCATTTCGATAATGCCCAGCGCACACAAACAATCCACTGATATCCTGGGACTCTCCCATATAAGGCAAGCCTGCCGGCGCACCGGGCCTTAAACCCGCCCAATGTTTTTCAATAGCCATTGTTTCAAGCCTGGGTAACAACCGATGGGCCGCTGCCAGCAAAGTTCGATAGCCGGCTTCGGTAGTTATTTTATGATAACCCTCCTGCTCGGTGGTACTGCCCACCACAATACGGCCATCTTTTCTTGGTATTAAGTATTTTCCATCGTGCAACACCATGGTGGTCAGCAAACCAGGGCAAGGCTCAAATATCAGCATTTCCCCCCTGACAGGCTCAATCGCCAACGGGATATGGCAGGATTCAACCAATAACGGCGACCAGGCACCGGCGGCGACTAACACTTTATCGGCCTGATACACCTGCTGGGCGGTTCTTACGCCCACCAGGTGATGACCATTAAGCTCTATAGATTGAACGGATTCATCGGGCAGTAATCGAAACCGAGGACTACGTTTCAGGCTGGCAATTAATGCCTGCAATAAACGCGGGTTTCTGATATTACCTACTGTCGGCATTGCCAACGCCTGATGAAATCCCGAGCCAAGCTGCGGCGCTTTGTGATACACATCGGCTATGTCCACATTGACTAAATCAGCCTGGGTTCGCTGTGCCCAGGCAAGTGCTTTATTGTGTTCTGCAGAGTCCAGCATATACAAGCCGGTGGGGTAAAACTCTGGATCAATTCCCGTTTCCTGATATAGCTGCTGTGCCAGCTCAGGATAATAAGCCTGCGCCCAAACCACCAAATCCGTAATGGCATCGTCATAATTCCAAG
>PDSR01000063.1 GCA_002748575.1 Gammaproteobacteria bacterium | reverse complement strand
AGCTCCATTTAAAATCCATCATCCATGAGCTGCTGTGGTTTTTAAAAGGTGAAACCAACACTCAATACCTGAAAGATAACGGCGTTTCCATTTGGGATGAATGGGCAACCCCGGAAGGCGAGCTGGGCCCGGTATATGGCAAACAGTGGCGCTCCTGGGAAGGCCCTAACGGTGAAACGGTTGACCAGATCAGCGCGTTGATTGAAGAAATCCGCAATAACCCGGATTCCCGCCGGTTAGTGGTGAGTGCCTGGAACCCCACAGTATTGCCCGATGTAGCAATGAGCCCGGTTGATAATGCGCGACATAACAAACAGGCGTTGCCGCCGTGTCACTGTTTGTTTCAATTTTATGTGTCCGAAGGCAAGCTGTCGTGCCAGTTGTATCAGCGCAGTGCCGATGTGTTCCTGGGGGTGCCGTTTAATATTGCTTCGTATGCATTGTTAACCATGATGGTGGCGCAGGTGACAGGGCTTAAACCCGGCGATTTCGTGCATACTTTTGGTGATGTTCATTTGTATCTTAATCACCAGGATCAGGCCCGGCTGCAACTGTCGAGAGATCCCAAGCCGCTGCCAACCATGAAAATCAATCCGCAGATTACCTCTATTTTCGATTTTACTTTCGAAGATTTTGAGTTGCTGGATTATTCATTTCATCCTCATATTGCAGCACCGGTTGCGATCTGAATTCATACCCTGCAAAAGGAGAGGTTATGCTGTCTCTTATTGTGGCGATGGCTGACAATGGCGTGATTGGTCGCAACAATCAAATGCCGTGGCACATACCCGAAGATTTTAAATATTTTAAACGGCGCACTATGGGAAAGCCTATTATTATGGGGCGCAAAACCTTTGAATCCCTGGGGCGGGTTTTGCCAGGGCGGCCCCATGTGGTGATCAGCCGTAATGCTGATTATCCACTGCCGGAAAACTGCTACCTTGCAGGTGACTTAAAACAGGGTGTTGCCATTGCCAGCTCGTTGTTAACGGAAAATCAGCAGGAAGCGGTGATTATTGGTGGCAGCCAGATATATAAGGAAGCCATTGCTCTGGTCGATACCCTGTACATAACCGAAGTGCATTTGAATCCCGAAGGTGATGCCTTTTTTCCAGCAATAGATTTAACCGTTTGGCAAGAAACCGAACGCACTGAGCTGCCAGGTAAAATCAAAGGCAGCTTTGTGACTTACATTCGTCGTACTCACTAATAAAAATCAGAAAATTATGTTTAGAAAACTGTTTAAACCAAAATGGCAAAGCGCAAAACCCCATGTACGTATTCAGGCAATAGCCCATTTGAATGCTGATAACAGCGATGACTTAAAGATTATTGAACTGCTGGCAAAAAACGATGTAGACGCCGATGTTCGATTAGCGGCTGTTATTAAAATAAAGGATCAACAGGCGTTAACAACTATCGCTCAGCTGGAAAAAAATCCGCAGGTACGGACAAAAATAATTGAGCATCTGGTGTCGCAACTACCGCAGTCGGGTAATGCTGATCAGTTAGGTTCCGACATGGAAACCCTGATTAACGACCTTGATGCCCAGGCATTAGCCGCTATTGTGGAAACAACCAAAAGTGCGCCTTTAGGTTTATTGGCATTACAACATATTAATGATGAAGCCCTGTTACAGCAATATGCTTTGAGCCTGCCGCTGGCTGCTTTACGAACTCAAGCCGTTGAAAAAATTTCCGATGAAACGGTTTTGGAAGCCATTGAAAAGGCAACCAAAGGTAAAGATAAAAGTGTGTTTCGTATTGCCCGGAATAAGCTGAATCAGATCCGTGAAACACTACAGCAAGAAGAAAATCTGGAGCAGCAGATTGATTCGGTTTGTCGCAATATGGAACAGCTGGCTCGTGGCAGTGATGACCCGATGTGGCAGACAAAAGTGGCTCATTGGCACAAGCAATGGACACGGGTTGAAATGCATGCCTCTGCCGATGACAGCCAGCGGTTTAATCGGGCCTATGAATTGTGCCGCCAACAGGTGATTGATGCCGAGCAGGAAGAGAACGCCATTAAGGAGCAGGTGCAGCAGCAACGTCAGGCGTTGCAGGAGCGAATGGCCGCCTGCGAACAACTTGAAAGCGCGTTACAACAACTAAAAGCAGCGCCTCAGATTAAGGCTGAAGATGTGCCTGCATTGACCGCATTATTAACCACCCAGGCAACCCGTTGGGAGGAAGCGGCTGAGACCTCCAGGCCCGCTGCTGATGAGCGTAAACGTTTTAATCGAGCCTATTCAGTTTTAGAAAAAGTGTTAAAGTCGGTGCAGTTGCTGAATGATCGCAGTGATGCTTTGAGTGAAGCGGCCAATGCGGTGCTTGAAGCTGATGATGCAACAGCCCACGAATTAGCAGGGTTGAAAAAAGCGCTGGATAAAGCCTATAAAGATTTGCAATGGCCAGGCGATTTTACACTGCCAGACGTTTTAGTGTTGGTTAAACGGGCTAATGCGGTTTATGAAACGGCTCGTAAGAAAGCCCAACAAAAAGAATCGGAAGCGATTGGCAGGCTGAAAGAGTTGCTGCAACAGTTAGATCAGGCCATTAACGATGGCAGCTTGAAACTCGCCAATAAAACATTGGCGGAAGCACAGAAATGGGAGAAACATATTCCCAATAAAAGTGTGCAAAAATTCCAGAAAGAATTACGAGATTATTCAGCAAGAGTGAATGAGTTGCGTGATTGGCAGGGGTTTGCTATTACGCCAAAGAAAGAGCAGTTGTGCGTTGATATGGAAGCGTTGATTAATGCTGATATTGATCCACAGGAACTGGCTAATCGCATCAAGCGTTTGCAGACTGAATGGAAATCGCTGGGCCACTCGAAAGATAGTCAGCCTTTGTGGGAGCGTTTTAGCGAAGCAGCGGAAAAAGCCTATGAACCCTGTAAAGGCTATTTCGAAAACTTATCCGAGATTCGCTACAAGAATCTGGAAGCGCGTAAGGCCATTGTGGAGCAGTTGCAGGGCTATCTGCAAAACTTCAATTTTGATCAGGCCGACTGGGTAGTGGTAAATCAGGTTTATGAAACGGCCAAACGGGAATGGCGCGACTATACACCGGTGGAGCGTAAAGAAGGAAAGTCTGTTCAAGAACAGTTTAACGGGTTGCTGGATAACTTGCGTGGCAAATTAAATGAGGAGTTTGAGCGCAACAAAGGTAAACGGGAAGAATTAATAGCCCAGGCCGAAGCATTGGCAGCTGAGGCAGGTTTGAGCAATGCAGAGTTAAAAAATGCCATTGAAGAAGCGAAACGTTTACAGCGTTGCTGGAAAGAAACGGGCCTTGTGGCCCGTCGTGATGAAAACAAATTGTGGAAACGTTTTCGTAGCGCCTGCGATAAAATTTTTGAACGTCGTGATAGCGAGCGGCAAGCTGTCAGTGAAGAGCGTGACAAGAATCTGGCCGAAGCCAATCATATTATTGAATTGATTGAGCATCTGTCTGAATCCGAAAGTTTGTCTTATGAAAACAGTCAGAAAGAGTTCCGTGAATTACAAAAACGATTTGCTGATGTTGGGACTATGCCGAAGGATAAATATGAAGAAGCTCATAAGCGTTATAAGGCAGTCTGTAATGATTTTCAGGCAGATATAAAAGCTGCCAAAGCAGCGGCAAAGAAAGCTGAGGCATCTAAAATCTGGCAGATTATGGCACGGTTGGATGCGTTCGAGGCTCAATGCATATCCGGTGAAAAAGTTGAGCCGTTGGCTGATGAAATAGTTGCTGTGCTGGAAAGCGACGCGGCGACCAATATCGATTTGCCTGGGCGTTATCAGCAGCTTAAGGCCATTAGCGAAGGTGCTGTTATGCCAACAGACGATCAACTGGCCGATAATACCCATCAACTGCGCAGCCTTTGTATTCAGCTCGAAATCGCAGCAGGGGTTGAGTCGCCTGCGGAAGATCAAAGCACACGAATGGAATTACAGGTATCGCGTTTAACCAACGGTTTTGGGCACCGTGACCAGGCCGAGCAGGATGTGAGTCGTCAAATAATAAAATTGCTGCGTCAATGGTGTCAGGTGGGCGCAGTACCGGCCGGCGAGCGTGCCAGATACAGCGAACGTTTCAAATCGGTGCTGACACAAATTGGTGAGTTGTAATTGTGGTGAAACAACCGGATATTAGCGACATTGACACATTAAAGCAGCAGCTTGAACATTACCTCCCCCATTTGGCGGTGCAGGATAATGCTTTCAGCTTTTATGAGTTATGTGGCTTTCTTATGGCTGTTTGCAGTTCTCCACAAATGATCATGCCCAGTGAATGGCTGCCAATAGTCGTTGGCGAGGATTTAACTATTCCTGAGCAGCTGGGTGATGCCACAGCAGTCATGGAGGCGATTATGTCGCTTTATAACTGGGTGAATGAAAGGGTGCTTTCCGGTGAAAGCCCGATGCCTGATGATCTGGAAGTTAATACCGATGATGTGTTTGCCAATTTTGGCAGGCAATCACCGGTAGGGCAGTGGAGCAAGGGTTTTTATGAAGGTTATGACTGGTTGAGCGATATCTGGGAAAGTGTCGTCAGCAGCGATGATGAATGGGAAGCTGAGCTTTCTGCCTATTTATTGCCGCTCAGCTTTTTTGTGGATGAGAACTATGCCCGCGCTGTGTATGAAGATTTCGCCCGCCAGGATGCAAGCTTTTCAGAGGTGGCGGAGCATATGGCTTTTCTGTTGAAACCCGCCGCTGCCGATTACGCCAGCCTTGGCCGAATGATCTATGAAACCCTTGATGAAATGGAAACGCAGAACCTTGCAACAGTGCAATACGATGAGCCAGAGGTGGGAAGGAATGATCCCTGTCCCTGCGGCAGCGGTAAAAAATATAAAAAGTGCTGCCTTCACTAAAACACGTAAGTTGACGTTTTTTTATAAGAGTATGGTATGGATATTCAACCCGTTACTCTAACAGGCCAATACGTTTATCTTGAACCGGTTGCCGATAAGCATATTGCTGGCTTGTTTGCCATTGGTCAGAATGCAGACGACTGGTGCTATATGCCGCGTCCGTGCTTTCAATCAATCGAAGATACTGCTGGCTGGGTGAATGAATTTAAACATGCGGCTGATACCGGGCAAGGCCTTTGTTTTGTTATTCGCTCACTAACCACGAAGCAGGTTCTGGGAAGCTCCAGTTATCTTAATGTTCGCCATAAGGATCGTGGGTTGGAAATTGGCTACACCTGGATGGCAAAAAAAGCGCAACGTACCGCAGCCAATACCGAAGCAAAATTATTACTGCTTACCCATGCTTTTGAGAGTCTGAATGCAATACGGGTGGAATTTAAAACTGATGCCAGGAATCAGCGTTCACAAAAAGCCATTTCCCGTATTGGCGCCCAAAAAGAAGGGGTGTTTCGTAATCATATGATTGTACAAAACGGTTATGTCAGGGATTCGGTGTATTTTAGTATCGTGGCTGAAGAGTGGCTTGCGGTAAAGTCAAAGCTAAAAGCCATGCTTTAGTTGCTATCAGCAAACAACAACTACCCCCGCACCTGATCACGAATACGATCGCAGGCGCTGGTGGCAAACGATGCTAACGATTTGTTCTGGCGTGAAATATAAACGTGTTCCACAATGTCATCACGGATAGATAGCGACACTTCGCAGCTTTTGGCTGTTACGCCTTTTTCATTATCCAGATACGTCCATACCATAGCACCCGAAGCAGAATCCTGACGCCTGTTAGGTAAGCCAAGTTTGTCTTTAAGATAGCTGGTTGGTTTGCCCATCAGGTTTGTGATAATCGGGTCAGGGCTGCCGATAACAGGCAGTTGCTCAAGGGCTGAACAGCCGCCAAGGAAGGCGGTGGATAAAACAATGGCGGCGATTTGTGGTTTCATGGTGCTATCCCTGATTAATTGTTATGTATTTGTCCTATAACTGCTCATACAGCTTTATAGCATCCTTTAAAGCAATTTTGCCAGAAGAGTCCCCTCGGCGAATGCGCTGGATTGCTATTGACTTGTACCCATCATCTTTCAGTTGTTTGAAGTGCATCTCATTGTAGCCTTGATAGGGTGCTATAAGCCCTTTTTGTATGAGCCTGCGTTCCTGATGCTTTTCAAATAACGTATAAATAACGGCTATAGTGACTGAACCAAGTACCAAAAGCCCAAAACCAGATAATATCCCCATATGATCACCTGATCGGATTTAATAATTCTGGATGTGATGCTAACTCATGCTCAAGCCAAGTGCCACTATTCAGACTGGTTTTGATTGATCCAGTGCTTGATAGGTTCGCAAGAATCTTCGTGCAGCTCTATGCCCACCAGGTACTTGTCGGTGCCGGCTTTGCTGGTCCAGCGTACGGTGCCATCCACCAATACCCGCTCTTCATTTTCCTCCTGGGTAATCCATAGCGCAATTTCGGAATCAATCAGCACTTCAAAATCAAGTATTACCTGCATACCGTAGGCAGAGGCGTTAATGGTATTGCAGGTTTTAAAATCGCTGCCAACGGATGTCACTTGAGAAGATCTGATGGATTTTATAAATAGCGTGTCTTGAATTTCTGAGCGCGGGGCGCGGCGGCGCTCATCATAAGCATCTTGCATGGTGGGCATCTCGGGGCGTTAATAAAAACAATCATTCACAAAAGCACTTAATACCCAGTATAGATGCTCCTGTCAGAGCCGCTAATGAAACGCGCCGTTTACCGGGTTGGCGCAGCCAAAGGCAGCTGTATCTCGAAGCAGACGCCTTCCCCTTTGCCTTCGGGCAGATTATAGGCGGTTACCGTGCCGTGATGAGCTTTGGTGATCAGGCGTACAATATACAGGCCAAGCCCCAAATGGGTGCCTTGCTGGTTGTTCTTCTCCCGAATCGAGATCAAAGAGTCAAACACCTGGGAAGACATGTCTTCGGGCAGAGCAGAGCCATAATTAATGATTTTGATCAGCGCATGGTGTGCCTGGGTATCAAGGATTAGCTGAATGGGGCTGTCGCCCCGGGAAAAGTCGCGGGCATTATCCACCAGTTTATCAATCATCTGCGCCAGCAGATCAGGATTGCCGGATAGGGTGACAGGTTGCTGGTTGGTTTTGGCAATGAACTCAAAATGATGTTCCGGGTATGCCTGTTGATAAGCTTCGGCAAGATGTTGCAGTAACAGGTTTAAATCAAGGGTGTGAAAATCTGCTTTTTGCACCAGTTGTTCAACCTGGGTGGATTCGCTCATGGCGTTCAGAATATTTCCCAGCCGTTGATTGCCTTGCAGGGCACGTTGAATGTAATCCTGCTGATTTTCGGTGGCAGTGGTTGCCAGCATTTCCAACGAGGATTTCACAATGGCTAACGGTGTGCGTATTTCATGGGCCAGTTTATGGGTCAGGCTTTGTAAATAATCGTTGTAATGCTTCACCCGCAATAATAACTGCGCATAGCTTCTGCCAAGCTCCCCTAATTCATCCGCTGCCTGGCTGGGTTGAAAGGGGGTAATGCTGCCATCGGGGCTGATCGCCGTTTCGGCTTTATGTTTCAGTTTTCTTACCCTTAACGAAAGCCATATGGCATAGCCCAGCAGCACGCTGACCACCACCATAGATGCCAGCAGGCTTAAATTCATTACCCGCCTTAATGCGGTGTTGGTAAAACTTAATAGAGCGTTTTCTTTTTGCGTGGCAATCACATAACCAAGCACATTGTTGGCATCTTTGATGGGTTGAATAACCAGGAGAATGGATTGGTTGCTTTCATTCAGGGTATACCATTGTTGAAAGGTTTGATTTTTAAAACCGACAAAGCGGGATAAATCAATACGTTCGTTAACCATGGAAAGCCGGGTGCTGGCCATTGGCCACTGTTGGGCATATTTGGTGGGCAGGGTTGCATCAAGAAAAAAACGATACAGCCGGTTTAATATCAATTTGTCCAGGTTGTCCCGCGTTACCAGCGGCAGGGAAATCGTATCCGCAGGTGGTCGGGAAAGCAGCGGCCAGCCTTGTTCGTTCACTATTTGCAGATCCCACTGCTGGCTTTCAAAGGGTTGTATCCATTCCGTGAGTTGTGCCGAGGGCGAGAGTAAAGGCTGCGTGCCTGTGTTGGCGGTTGATGCCAGTGTCAGGGTTTTACCCTGGCGGTGATCTTTTATATCAACACGAATACCTTCCTGGGCGGCCGATAACGGAATGCTCATTTCAACCTGATAGCCGTGGTCATTTTCCTGCCAACTGCCTTTAATATTTTGTGCCAGGGTGAGCTGAGTGAAAGGCGGTGCACTGTAAAAAACGCGTACATCGCCAGGCGCCGATGTGAACACAAAATAATTTTTGCCCGGAGTAATAATTTTAATCCAGTCGTGGGTTTTTAATGTGGCTTTGGTGGGGTCGTAATAGCGAATATCGGTATCGGTTACATCAAGAAAAAGAAATAATTCCTGATTAAAAAGTTGAGTCTTTAAAGTAGCGTGGGCATTGTTTTGATCGGCACTGAATGAAGAGTCGGTGCTGAGTAATGGGTGAGTAGTAAAGGTCACCCAT
The DNA here is from genome assembly GCA_002748575.1 of Gammaproteobacteria bacterium. Classification (GTDB taxonomy): domain Bacteria; phylum Pseudomonadota; class Gammaproteobacteria; order Pseudomonadales; family Ketobacteraceae. Next base: position 10,868 of record PDSR01000063.1, on the reverse strand, counting down.
TCATTATCATAGCCATCTAAAATGGCCGGTGCGAATGCCAGTGGCGCAAAAAAAGGCATGGTATGCTCGTTGGTGGATGTTTTGTCTTTAAAAACAGCCTGGGTTTTTATATTTTCTGCCAGAGGTTTGGTAAAAGTAACCAGGGTATTACTTTGTTGTTGGCGTATCAGAGTTTCCATTTCCTGCACGTACTGGCAGCCCGTCCAGGGCAGTATCAGCGTGCAGAATGAAATGACCAGCAGTTGTTTAATCAGTGAAAATTTCATGCGCCCGTTTTACTGTTATGCCAGCGGTATCCAATACCGTAGACTGTCTGGATAGCATCAAAGTTTTTATCAATGGCGATAAACTTTTTTCGAATGCGTTTTATATGGGAAGTAATAGTGTTGTCGTCCAGCACAACGCTGGCGGCATCCATCAGTTGCTGGCGGCTTTTAACATGGCCGGGATGCTTTACCAGTGCATGTACCATCCAGAATTCGGTGAGGGTTAAATCCACTTCCTGACCCTGCCAGCGGATGTCGATGCGATCCAGATCCAAAGTCAGCTGATCGCAATGTATGGCATGTTGTTGGGGCTGGCTCTGGCTGCGTGCATCCAGGCGTCTGAACAGGGCTACCACCCGCGCCAGTAAATGCGGCATGCTGATATCTTTGGTCAGGTAATCATCTGCCCCCAGGCGCAGCCCGGAAATGGCATCCAGCTCGTTGTCTCTGGCGGTTAAAAAAATAATCGGTAAATCCAGGGTTTTTTCCCGTAGCTCCCGGCATAGATCAAAACCGCCTTCAATTTCATCTTTAAGGCCCACGTCAATAATGACCAGATCCGGCAGCACCTGATCGAAAGCGCTTAAGGCATCGCTGCGATTATCATACACGCTCACTTCATAACCGCTCTGGGAAAACAGATCCCGGTAGTTATCGCGAATAGCAGCTTCGTCCTCAACAATGGCAATGTGGCGATTCATGGTGCCTCTTCATCGGTGTTTTTTGGTGCTTCTTCAGGTGGTTGCAGGTTGTGGCCTTAACGAGCTGCTCATTGTATCAACTATTTAGAGCGGAAGAAGCCGCTTGCCATAATTCGTCATTATTCATCGGGTTGTGCCCGATTCCATGCCTCGATATGCCGTTATTCAGGCGTTAAATAGACCTGACCGCACCCAACAGCCTGCCAATGGGTGCCTGAATCCATGCCCAGATTGATGAGGAAATACGCAATGTCGAAAATAAAATGGGATGTTACCAAACACAAAGATTTAATGCTTTCAGGGGTTATGCTGGTGCTGATGATGTTGTTGCAAGCCAACAGCCATGCATTTGCTGAAAACAGTGCTTTTTCCAAGGTTCAGCCCCCTGGGGAAGAAATTTATCAAACCCTGAATGAAATTGGCACCGGCAGCCTGGTAGCGAAAACCAATCAAGGTTATGCCGGGCTGGTCAGATTGGGCAACGACATCAGCATTGCCGTTAACGGTATGCTGGTGAGCGCCAATATCCAACAGAAGTTTCAAAACAATACACCGAACTGGATAGAAGCCACCTATGTTTTTCCACTGCCCAGCAACAGTGTTGTTCATCAGATGAAAATACGGATCGGTGATCGCCTGATTGAAGGGGTAATTAAAGAAAAGCAGCAGGCGCGCAAGCTGTTTGTAGAGGCCAAACGCCAGGGTAAACAGGCAGGGTTGCTGGAGCAACAACGGCCCAACCTGTTTACCACCCGGGTAGCCAATATTGCTCCGGGTGAAACGGTGGCGGTGGACTTCAGCTATTTGCAGGAACTGCATTACCGCGATGGCGAGTTTTCGCTGCGATTACCGTTAACCATTACACCCCGCTATATTCCGGGTCGGCCTGTGGCAGACGTTAGTGCGTTGCATGGCGATGCGCCTGCCGGTATGCCTGCCTATCAGGTGGTGAGCGTCGCGGGCTGGTCTTTTCCTACGGATCAGGTGCCCGATGCCCACGAAATCACCCCATTTCAGGTGCCGCAAGCAGCCAATACCGGTAACAGCCACCATGCCCGGATTGCGATTGAGCTATCCCCCGGCTTTGAGTTGGCCGACGTTCATTCCCCTTACCACGGCATTGGTACGCAACGCCAAGGGGGAACCTATCAGATTACCCCTAAAAACAACCCGGTATTAATGAACCGGGATTTTGTGATTAGCTGGAAGCCGGTGGCGCAACAACAACCGGTGGCGGCAGTTTTTACGGAATCCTTATCCAGTGATTCAGAAAACGCACAAAATACACCAGCGGTAAGCAGTGAACACCTGCTAATGATGTTGATGCCGCCCATGCAGGCCACCTCGGATGTGGTGCCACCCAGAGAGCTGATTATTATTGTGGATACCTCAGGGTCGATGGCCGGTGCTGCCATTCAGCAGGCCAAGCAAGCGGTGCAGATGGCGCTGGATAAATTAAGGCCGAGCGACCAATTCAATCTGATCGAATTCAATTCCAGCCATCGGGCACTGTTCCAGCAATCACAAATGGCGGATGCGAGCTCGCTAAGTGCGGCGCGAAACTTTGTGAATCAACTGGATGCCTCTGGCGGCACGGAAATGTACAGCGCACTTCATGCGGCGTTGAGTTCTCCTGAAAGTGAAAGCTTTTTAAAGCAGGTTGTGTTTATTACCGATGGCAGTGTCGGCAACGAAGCGGCATTGTTACAACTGATCGGGCAATCCTTAAACAACAGCCGCCTGTACACGGTGGGTATCGGGTCGGCACCCAATGAATTCTTTATGCGTAAGGCGGCGGAATTTGGCAAGGGAACATTTTCGATGATCGGCTCGCAACAGGAAGTTCAGCAAAAAATGGCACAGTTGTTCGCCCGCATTGAAAAGCCGGTAATGACCAACCTGAAAGTTTATGCCCCTGGGAATGACGGTGAGTTTTTTCCGGCCAATATTCCTGATCTTTATCAGGGGGAGCCTTTACTGGTGAATGCCCGCTTTAACCAATGGCCAGCGGAATTGCGTATTGAAGGGGAATATAACGGCCAACCGTGGGAGCAGCGTTTGTCCCTTGGGCAACAGGTCGAGGCACCCGGTGTTGCCACCTTATGGGCAAGAAAAAAGGTACAGTCTCTTGAAGATGAAGGTATTTCTTTGGGGCAACGGGATACGAATAAAGATCAGATTACTCAGCTGGGCCTGGATTACAGCATAGTGACTCGCTTTACCAGTTTTGTGGCGGTTGCTCAGCAGGTGGTGCGGCCATCCGCAGAATCATTAACCAGCCAGCCGGTACCCGCGCTAATGCCCCATGGCTCCCAACAGCAAGCCCCGGCGGTGGGAATGCCGCAAACAGCTTTGGGCATTGAACAAAAGCTGATGTTAGGATTGCTGGCGATGCTTTTCGGGCTTATGCTGTACCGGCTGCAATATCGCTGCAACTTTTCTGCCATAAGATATGCATTTACGAGGGCGCAGTAATGTTGTTCCGGCTATTCGCAGCAGGATTGATTGTCTTTGGCGGTTGGCAGATAGGGCAGGGAGCCTATCTGCTGGCGAAAGCCGAGCTTGCCCAATGGCTGCTGGAGCAGGCCTGGGGCTATCAAATTGCGCAAACGGCGTATCAAAAGAAACAGCCAGCACCACAAAAAGTATCGCCCTGGCCTTGGGCAGATACCTGGCCGGTGGCAAAATTGCATTGGCCACAGTATCATCAGGAGCTGATCATTGTAGAAGGTGGCAGTGGGCGCAACCTGGCGTTCGCCCCGGCGCATTTATCAGCCACTGTTATGCCGGGTGAGCAAGGCGTTAGTGTAATTGGCGGCCACCGCGATACACACTTTAACTTTTTGCAGTTTGTGGCTGTGGGTGACATATTTTCGATTGAAACGGTGAACGGGGAAATTCATCAGTTTCAAGTAACGGACATAGTGATTGCCGATGTGCGGGAATCCAAAATAGCGTTGGATGCTTCGCAGGCTAAAATTGCTTTGGTAGCTTGTTATCCATTTAACGACTGGCAGGCAGGAGGCCCGTTGCGTTATCTGGTATCAGCAGATTCGATTGGAACTGAAAAAATCAAAAAAGATGAATGGGTTCCATCGAAAAGTAATAATTTGCTGACTAAAATGATTTTTTAAAATAACACAGGGGTGGGGATTCATGAGCAAACAAATCAGCGATACGGTAACACTTTATCGTGCCGTCGGGCCGGGGCAGTTGAAGCGCATTGCCGAATCAGGGTGGAAAAAATTCCCATCACGATTGCACTGGCAACCTTATTTTTACCCTATGTTGCACGAAGCGTTTGCTCGTAAAATTGCTTCTGAATGGAATGTACAGCAATCCGGTGTCGGCTATGTATTGCGTTTTAAAGTGCGTAAAAGCTACGTAGAGCGCTTGCCTATTTATATGGTTGGTGGCCCTGAACATACCGAGTACCGTATTGCCGCAAATGAATTACCTGGATTTAACGACAACATTGTGGGTTCTATCGAGTTGATGGCTACTTATAATGAACAACCCAGGCAATCACTATGGAAAACAGCGGTGGCCTGGGCTTAAGTTAAATGCCATAAATCGCCGGGCGCTGGCTTTTTAGAATATCCTGCTCGTCTTTCCAGATAAGTTTGCCAGTGCCGGTGTCGAATAGATTCAGGGTGATACGGTAATACACTTCTTTATTGGCTGGTTTGTTACGAATGATATTGGCTAATGAGCCGTACACAACATAATCAGCCCCTGTTTCTTTACCTATAAACTGCGCAGCTTTTTCGGTGGTTGCACCATAGTCCAGCAGGTCTTTAACCTGTTCATGGCTGGCCTTAACCTGGCCCTGATCACTCACACGAAATTTTCCGGAGCTTGTCAGTCTTGCAAACAGGCTGGCTGTCATTGGTGCCGTGTTCAGGTTTTCGTAGGTATGGTTGGTAATGCTGTCAATGGCAATGGTGGGCTGTTTTGTGGCAGTGGCTTCTACCACAGAAGGAAACGCGAGCATTTTGGAAGCCAGTTTCTGGGTGGCGAATTGTAATTCGTTCATGCCCACTTCAGTCTTGATGGTTTCCGAGCGAGATGCTTCACCGTATTTAACGGTGTTAGCACAGCCTTGAAGGGAGAGCGCTGTTATGACCGCGCCAAGTATTGCCAGCGGTTTTCCTGCCAAGCCTGTCTTTATCAAGCTCATCATGGTTCTCCTTTTGGATATTAGTAAGCGTAAGGTTTTCACGATTTCATGGTAAGTGCAAGGGCGCTGCGAGACAGGTATCAATGGCAGTCGTTATCTGGCAGGTTTCCATAACAGATTAATGAAAGCCCCCAGCAGGATAAAACCACCGCCGATCCAGGTTAAAAAAACGGGAAACTCGCTGAATATAAGCCAGCCAAGCACAATGGAAAATATAACCTGCATATAAGAAAACGCCGTTGCTCTGGCTGCGGTTTCAGTTTGCATCGCTTTGGTTAAGCCGATCTGGCCAACCTGGGTAAACACACCAACCATTAACAGTGCAAACCACTCCCACCCTTTTGGCCATACGAAGTCGCTACCTAGCAGTATTAACGAAAACGGTAATGCGATGAGCGGAAAATAAAAAATAATTACCGAGGGGTCATCTGTCTGGCTGAGTTTGCGAATAATGACATAGGCCACAGCACTGCCAAAAGCACCTGCGATTGCTGCACAAATGGCAATAAAAGGAAAGGGTTCGCTGGTTGCTGCGAATAAAAAATCCGGCCTGGCAATAAATAGCAGGCCGATAAAACTGAGCAAAATGCAAATGATAGTGGCCATGTGCAGGCGTTCTTTTAAAAAGATCAACGCCAGCACAGCGGTAAACATGGGGTGCAGATATTGCAAAATGGTAGCTTCAGCCAATGGTAAGACGGTAACGGCATAATAAACACAGACCAGTGCCAAAGAACCGAAAATGCCTCTGGCAATCAGTAGATCTTTGCGCTGCCCCCAAATAGAAATGCGTTTTCGTTTTACATCCAGGTAGCTGAGCACCAGGGAAATAAAGGCTCTGGCAGCTACAATTTCCAGCACCGGAATGCCCCTTGCGTTAACCCATTTTACGGCGGCAGCCATAATCGCAAATCCCAGTGCACTCAGCAGCATGTAGCGAATTCCAACAGGAACAGCAAAAAGAACAGAATGATTTGCAGGGGCGGTGGTCATGGTGGTTGTCCAAAAAGGTCGGGCGCGACATTTTACTGGATTATTTAACGGTGCGCTTGTGGCTGATGAATGATTAATAGCGATTGAATCTGACATAATAGGCTTTTGTGGCGGACAGCAGGGGATTGGTAAGCATGAAATGGCTGGACAGATCGGTGATTACATTTTTGGGGCCATTACTGTGGGTGCAAGGGAAATATACGCGGATTAAAACACCGGTATTACCGGAAGCCTGCGGAGAACGCGCTGGTGTACAAGGCAAAGGCCCCTTGTTGCGTTTATTGGTGGTGGGTGATTCTGCTGCCGCCGGCGTTGGTGTTGAGCATATAAAAGATGCGCTGCCTGGCCGCCTGGTGGAAAAACTATCGGGTGGATATACGGTATCATGGGCATTATTGGCGCAATCGGGATTGAATACCGAGCAGATTTGTCAGCTGCTTGCCAGTGTACAACCGGTGGAATATGACATCGCCGTGGTATCTGCGGGTGTTAATGATGTGAAAGGGTTAAGACGGGTAGAAGACTGGCTGGATAACATGGATCAGGTTATTTCCCTGTTACAGGAAAAATACAGCGTTAAGCATATTGTTATTTCACCGGTACCGCCCATGCACGGCTTTTCAGCATTGCCGCAGCCCTTGCGCTGGTATCTTGGGGCAAGGGCAAAGCGTTTTAATCAGCATTTACAAAAATTGCTGGCAGCTCATAGTAGCTGTTCTTTACTGGCGAATGATTTTCCGCTGGAGGCGGACTTTTTAGCGGAAGACGGTTTCCACCCAAGCCTGAAAACCTACGATAGGTGGGCAAATGAAGCCAGTGATGTGATCAGTCATTATTTGCGGCAAGTCTCGGCAGCATCATAAAGCTATTTGTCGGCAGCTAGCGCTGCGCCGGTTCAGCGGTCGCTGACTTTAAGAAAAATCAGGCCAATTAATACCAGTGCCACATGAAAAGCGACCACTTTGTGCAAAATGTAAGGGTCTGAGGGCAGCTGAGCAGCGGCGGGCGCTTTGGTTTTGTCCATCGCAACGGATAACATATCGCGGGAGGCTTTGGTCCCGCTGCTACTGAAAGTATTGTTCAGCACCGATTGCACATGACTTCTTTCGTTGCTGCTCAGATGTACGCGCTTAAAACTGCCTAAGTCTTTTTTGTAATAGTAGTTCGCATACCGGTTTTGATCTGGTTTTTTAATAGATCTGTTTTGGTACGACGACAAAAACTGCGATATTTCTTGTTGAAACCTGGTTTCAGCATTGTTGCCTGGATTTGTCTCAGCACTGTTTTCTTCCTTTAGCAGCAATTCCAGGCCGATACGGTTCGTAGGGGTGTTGCTGTCAATATTGGTAAGTATTTCCGCATTGACTACAAAAATACACTCTTCATTGCTTATGCAATCGTTATAACTCAGAGGTGTCGCTTGTACGCCCCCCGAAATGGAGCCGAGAAGCCCTGTCAATAAAGTTGCGCTGATTAATCTGGTTAGAGCGTTCATACTGCCGAACTCGTGAAAAGCCCCATTATAAAAACGGTGTGAAAGCAGTTTAGTGATTAAAAATTGCTGCTTTTATAAAATAGCTTAGTACAAAAAATCACCAGTCTAATGGGTTTTTATAATTCTCTCAAGTTAAAGGGCTGCCTTCTCCCGGATTTTTGTCTTGCCTGTGTCTGTATGTAACCCGATACCAGGAGGCATTATGCTTGCAAATACCGCCACATTTCATTTTCAGCTGATTGGAAGCCAGGAAATTTTCCATGTACAGCGCTTCAAAATCAGCGAGCCCATTGCCTGCCTTTATGAAATAGAACTGCTGGTAGCGGTTGAAAACCCGGCGTTAAACATCAATGGACTGCTAACGAAAGCGGGTGTGTTGACACTTTTTGCAACCGGCCAGGCGGCGGCGGATCAACCCGCCCGGATTTTCCATGGCGAAGTGGTGATGGCAGAACAAGAAGGGGTGGGTTCGCGGTTAGCCAACTACCGTATTACGCTGGCGCCCAAATTCTGGTTTTTGCAACAGCGTTCGTGTTGCCGTATTTTTCAGAACATCAGTGTTACCGGTATGATCGGCAAGTTGTTTGGCGAGGCAAAAATCACCGACAGCGATTACCGGTTTGATCTGAAAAAAAGCTACCCGGCGCGTGAGTTCTGTGTGCAATACCACGAAAGTGATTTCTACTTTTTGTCCCGCTTAATGGAAGAAGAAGGCATATTCTATTATTTCGAGCATTATCTGGATCGACAGGTGATGGTGATCACTGATCATGGTGGCAGCTTTAAGGATATTCAGGCCGATACGCCGCTTGCCTATCACCCGAAAACCGGTATGCATCAGGACGGCGCTGTTATCTATGATGTTACTCAGGCGCAAAAAGTGGTGCCCAATGAAGTGGTGCTATCGGATTTCAATTTTGAAAAGCCTCAATTAGCATTAATCAATCAAACCAAAGCCGATACAAATAGTCTGGGGCACTATCATTACCCCGGGTTGTTTACCAATGAGGATCAGGCGCTGGCCGCCACCGCTATTCAGTTCGCCGCCCACCGCCATGACAAGGAGCTTATTGTGGGCAGATCCGACAGCCTGCACCTGGCAACCGGTTGTCGGTTTACGTTAAAGGATCATCCTGATACCACTTTTAATAAAACCTATCAGTTGCTGAATGTAGAAATGACCGGGCAACAGACCCAGTCGTTGGAAGAAGGTATGACCTCAAACGGTACTGAATATGCAGTGACTTTTTATGCAGTGCCTGCTGGGGTTAATTACCGCACACCACAGCGACACCGAAAACATTTAATCGAAGGTCTGCAAACCGCTTTTGTGGTGGGGCCGCCGGGGGAAGAAATATACACGGATCATTTGGGGCGAATAAAGGTGCAGTTCCATTGGGACAGAGAGGGCCAATATGATCAGGGCTCGTCCTGCTGGCTTCGGGTGCAGCAACCCAATGCGGGTAATGAATGGGGAGCCCTGGCGATTCCCCGTGTGGGCCAGGAAGTGGTGGTTAACTTTATGGATGGCGACCTCGACAGGCCGATAGTGACCGGGGCGCTTTATCATGATGTGAATTTGCCGCCTGTTGCCTTGCCCAATCATAAAACCCGGATGGGTATTAAGACCCGCAGTTACCCCGATGGTGGTGGCTATCACGAATTAAGAATTGATGATTTGAAAGACAGTGAACAGCTTTATTTGCACGCGCAAAAAAATCTGGATGCTTATATTAATAATGATTACAAGCTGGCAATAGAAAACGACCGGCACCTGACCATTGAACAGTCCACCTACGACAAGATTGGCAAAGATCGGCACGATACCGTGGGCAGCCACTATGCCTTTAGAACCGGCGACAGCGTTTCTCAGGCAATCGGCAAAGATCGGCAGAAAAGCGTGGCGGGTAATCAAAAAGTGCAGGCGGGTAAAGACATTCATCAAAAAGCACAGTTGAGCCTGGTGATGCAGTCGGGTATGGCGATCAGCTTAAAAGGTGGTGCCGGAATGATGACCATTGATCCCACAGGGGTGTCGATTGTCGGGCCGATGGTAAAAATAAACAGTGGCGGCTCTGCCGGAACTGCAAAAAGCGCTTCACCTTCAGCAGCCGATACCCCGGTGGCACCACCGCCGGGTAAAGCAGGCAAAACGCCTGCGCTGCAAGCGCCGAAACACCGGCAGCGCGATGGCCTGATATTCAATACCCCTGACAAGGAATCGGACAGGGACGTTACACCAGACCTGCCAGACGATCTTTAATGATCTGTTCCGCTTCGCTCATAATGCGGCTGATCAGCTCTTCACAGGTGGGAATATCATGGATCAAACCGGCCACCATACCGCAAGACCAGGCACCTGCATCCATCTCGCCTTCTAACATGATTTTTGGATAAACACCGGCCACTTCTTCGATAATATCTTCGAATTTCAGGTCTTTACCCAGTTTTTGTTCTTTTTCCAGCAAGCGTTCCACCGCCGCATTATTTAATACGCGCTCGGTGTTGCGTAGTGGGCGCATCACCAGGCGAGTATCCAGTTCTGATGCAGCCACAATAGCTTCTTTAACATTCTGGTGTGCCGGTGCTTCTTTGGTGGCAATAAAACGTGTCCCCATGTTCATGCCTTCGGCCCCCATGGATAACGCCGCTACTAACGACCGGGCATCTGCCATACCGCCTGATGCAACAAAAGGAATGCTGAGCTCTTCGTGAGCCCGTGGCAACAGGATCATATTGGGAATATCGTCTTCACCCGGGTGGCCGCCGCACTCAAAGCCATCCACGGATACCGCATCACAGCCAATCGATTCTGCTTTTAAGGCGTGACGTACCGAGGTGCATTTATGAATGACTTTAATGCCTGCATCTTTCAGTGCCGGCATATATTTTTCCGGGCTGCGGCCAGCGGTTTCGACAATTTTCACGCCACCTTCGACAATCGCTTTAATATAGCCGGGGTAATCGGGAGAGCTGACGGTGGGCAGGAAGGTAAGGTTCACACCAAAAGGCTTGTCGGTCATGTCTTTGCAGCGGGCAATTTCATTGGCTAAATCCTCTGGTGATCTTTGCGTTAAGCCGGTGATAATGCCCAAGCCCCCGGCATTTGATACTGCCGATGCCAGCTCTGCAAAGCCAACAAAGTGCATGCCACCTTGAATAATTGGGTGTTCAATGCCGCACATTTCCGTGATTTTTGTTTTCATTCGGTGTTACCTCTTAGTTATTTCTGG
>PDSR01000062.1 GCA_002748575.1 Gammaproteobacteria bacterium | reverse complement strand
GAGTAAAGCGATAGATTTTTAAGTTCTTGAACCACATAGGTTTTTGTCCGTGTCTGGCTGGCTGAAAGGAGCCGATTATTGCTTAACAGCTTGTTAAAAACCAATGATTTTATTTAATTTGACAGCCGCTGTACGTTATTTGGTTTGTTCATTCGTTGCCAGGCATGGCTTATAATTGGCGGCCATTAAGGGGTATTAAAATTCATAGTAATAAACGAGGGCTTCATGTTTACTGGAATTGTTCAAGGAATGGCACCGGTGGTGGCATTGCAGCAGCTGCCAGGGCTTTCCCGTATCACCATTGAATTGCCAGAGGCGCTGGCAGGTGATTTGTCGATAGGTGCAAGCATTGCGCTCAATGGTGTTTGCATGACTGTCACCGGCTTTAATGGGCGCCGGGTTGCCTTTGATGCTATGGATACCACTTTGCAGTTGACTACCCTCGGAACCTTGAAGCAGGGCAGCCGTGTGAATGTGGAGCGTTCTGCCCGCCAAGGTGATGAGCTGGGTGGCCATATTGTGTCGGGCCATGTGGATGGCGTGGCGGAAATCGTGAGTGTCGAGTCCAGCGAAAATAATCAGCGGGTTACTTATCAACTGCCGGAAACTGCGATGTTGTATCTGTTCAATAAAGGCTTTATCAGCCTGGATGGTTGCAGCTTAACAATCGCAGCCATTGATAAAGCAAAAGCACAGATCAGTGTCAGTTTTATTCCCGAAACCCTGCGGGTGACTTCCCATGGTATCAAGGGTGTTGGCGATACGGTTAACTTTGAAATAGACCGGCAAACCCAGGCAATCGTCGATACCGTAAAAACCCTGTTGCAGGAAAACCCGGATTGGTTGAAGTCGGTGATTGCGGCGGCTGAAAAATGAGTGATTCAGCTTATCAGGATCGGTTTGGTGGTATTGGCCGTTTATACGGGCAGCAGGCGTTAACGGTGCTAAAGTCGGCCCATGTGTGTGTGGTGGGTATTGGCGGGGTGGGTAGTTGGGCAGTGGAAGCATTGGCCCGTTCCGGTGTAGGCGCTATTACCCTGATCGATATGGATGATATTTGCGTCACCAATACCAATCGCCAGGTACATACCCAGGTGAATACCATTGGTGAGTTAAAAGTCGAGGCAATGGCGCAGCGTGTTCGAGCCATTAATCCGGAATGCCGGGTTAATCCGGTGATGGATTTTATAACGCGCGATAACATGCCTGAATATTTAACCACTGACCTGGATTTTGTGGTGGACTGTATCGACAGCGTTGCTTCTAAGGCAGCCATGATTGGTTATTGTCGCCGCCATAAAATCAAGATTATCACAACCGGCGCTGCCGGTGGCCAGCTTGACCCCACTCAGGTTACAGTGGGTGATCTTAACAAAACCTTTAATGATCCGTTGGCGCGAAAAGTTCGCTCGATGCTGCGCCGCCATTACGGGTTTTCCCGCAACCCCAAACGTACTTACAGCATCCCCTGTGTTTATTCCCAGGAGCAACTGAAATACCCTAAGCCCGATGGCAGTGTTTGTCAGCAGAAATCAGTAATGGAAGGCAGCACCCGTTTGGATTGCGCCAGCGGCTTTGGTGCGGCCACTATGGTTACGGCAACCTTTGGTTTTGCTGCCGCCAGCAAGGTGATTGAAAAACTGTTAAGCATAGCCGGAGTTAAATCCTGATACGGCCCGGCTTTTATGTTTTATAGCAGGGTGAAAGATTAAGAAGTTTTCGGGCCGCTGAGTACGATTAATTTAAAACTTTTGTTTCTGGCGAGTTCATTCACCCATTTAAAATGTTGTGCTGCCCGTTTTTCGATACCGACAAACTGATTCACCACCACCAGTGCTTTGCCATTACCGCTGAGCAGCCGTTTCAGGTTTGCCAGAAAATGGCTGGTGATATCGTTATTCACATCAAACCCTTTATGGAAAGGCGGGTTGCAGAGAATAATATCAAAGCGTTCCACAATAGTGCTGCCACAGTCGTCGGCAATGACACTGGCATTCAGCCCGTGGTGGTTGATATTAAGCTGGGCGCATTCAATAGCGGCGGCATTGTTATCGGTAAGGGTGAATGTGGCTGCTTGTAACCGTTCATGGTTGGCGGCATGTAAAGCGATATAACCGTAACCGCAGCCCAGATCCAATACTTTGTGAATCGGGTGTTTCACCTGCGCTAAAAATTCCCCCAGGCAGGCAATTAAAAACTGGCTACCGGGATCTTTTTTATTCCAGCCAAATACACCGGGCTTTGATTGCACCGGTATGCCGTTAATTGCATCAATTTCCTGAATACTGTTGTAGTGTTTATCATCCAGCAGCGGGTTGCCTGTGGTGGTTTTTTTTAATGAAAGATATTTCGCTGTATTGGCACCGTTTTCATAATCCAGCGTTTCGCCAAACAGTTTTTTTGCTTTGTCTGAATAGGTTTTAATGCCATCGCCTTTATAACCGGCCAAGTGCAGTTCACCCCCAAGGGGCAGGTGTTGATAAGCCTGGTTGATCAGGTAATGGGTTAATGCTTTTTCTTTAGAAACGCGATAGTAAATAACGGTGTTATCTGCGGCTGTAAAATCAGAATGTTTAAAATCACTAAATGCCACCGCGATATGCTGTTTAAGGTTGGCATACACATCATAGCGATTGGTAATCACTCGGTGCTGATGAAAGTTGCTGATGGCTGGCTGCTGTTGTGGAAAACTTTCATCCGCCAGCCACAAAATTGCCCGCGTTACCTGCTGCGCTTTTTGAAAAAGTAATTGCCAGGGAATGTCGGTTGTTGGGTTCATAGGGCAATCCGCTTGAGTTAAAAACAGTTGATTTCAGTGCTTGTTAAAGGCCTGTATTCACCGGGTAAGAGTGTTGTGTCCAGTTCAACAGATCCCACCTGTTCACGATGCAGTGCGGTGACGTGGTTGCCAACGGCAGCCAGCATGCGTTTTACCTGATGGTATTTGCCTTCGCTGATGGTGAGTAATATTTCAGTCTCTTTCACAACATTTACCGTGGCAGGCCTGGTAACTTTGGTTTCACCTTTCAACAGAATACCCTGTTCGAGCTGCTGCACGGCTTCGCTTGTAATCCCGGTGGCCAGTTGCACCCGATACCGCTTCTGACATTGATAGCGTGGCGATGTTGCCCGATGCGACCATTGCCCGTCGTCGCTGATCAGCAGCATACCGGTGGTATCTTTATCCAGCCGACCGGCAATATGCAACTTGTGAGCAAGGGGTTCTTGCAGCAGAGAAATCACTGTAGGATGATCAGCATCCCGGGTGGCACACAGGTATCCGGCTGGTTTGTTCAGCATAAAATAACGGTGCCCCATCAGTTGAAGGCGTGCGTTATCTAACAATACAATGTCGTGGGAGCCAATCGGGTGGCTGGCGCTGCTAACTGCTTTACCGTTAACCTGGAGTCGGCCTGCTTTAATGGCTTTTTTTGCCTCGGAACGGCTGAGCGGGGTGGTGTCGCTGATGAATTTATCGAGTCGCATTGCTGGATTATACCCAACAACCGGGCAAACCAATAAAAATAAAAGGATAAACCTTGTTATGCCTGCTATCGACAAATATTCCTGGGGATTTTTTCTGTTTGTTTTCATTATTGCGGCTGTTGTTTTTGCATCATTCTGGCTGGCCCCCGGTGGTTTTGGTGTGTTGGTTGTAGCTCCTGAAGCTGTGTTCTCGTTATTGAGTTTGATCTTTGTGGTTACGCTGTTTGTGGAGCGTGTGCAGGAAGTAATGTTAACCAACTGGCGAGCGGCGGGCGCTGATGCATTGGAGTTGGACATTCTGGTATTGGAGCGGAAACTAAGCCGGTTGGCGGGGGTTTCGCAACAATCACAGGAAGATTTGTACGCAAAATTGGAACGGTTGCGTTTGCAGCGGCTTAATTATCGCTCACGAACACGGGTGCTGGCGTTGCGTATGGGTCTGGTTTTCGGCATTGCGGTGAGCCTGGCTGGGGTAAGAACCCTGGAGTTTTTGGTGCCGTCGTCAACGGTGCTTGCTTTCGGGCTGGCGCAGCAGATCCTGTTTCATTCGGTAGATGTTATTCTAACTGGCGGTGTTATTGCCGGTGGCAGCGATGGTATCCATAAAATGGCCGAGCTGTATCGCGTTTTTGTTGAAACCAAATCCAAAAAAGAAAAACGTAAACTTTCTCCGTTGAAAGATAAGTGAATGTTAAATCATTATTAGATAGGGAATGACAAGAAAAACAATGGTGGCTTGCTTGTTAATCGGTAAAGCCAATATTATTACTTTAGTCAAAGAGGCAATTCATGCTTGAACGATACCTGAAAATGTTAATAAAATTCCATGAAGCTGAACAAGGGAAAGCAGTACAGTATATGTCTCTATTCTTTGGAGCTTTCTTCTTCTTATTTGTTTTGCCAACAATATTTTTTTTAATAGCCCAGTTCCTAAACAGATATATAAGTTTTGATTACGTTGGTGTTTATAAATTTCCCATTGTTATAGTGACATTTTTAATTGGCTTAAGTCTTCTATTGTGGACAACAATTTGTCAAATTAAAATCGGTCAAGGAACCCCTGCTCCAAATGCGCCAACTCAAAAGCTTGTAACTACAGGGCCATACAAATACACAAGAAATCCTATTGAACTTGGAGCGCTGTTTTATTATTTCAGTTTTGGTTGTTTTTTTGGAAGCACTCTACACGGAATAACCTGTATGTTACTGGGTTTTATAATAGGTAGTAGTTATCATAAATTTATTGAAGAAAAAGAATTAATGCTTAGGTTTGGAGATGATTATAAAAAATATAAAGAAAATACCCCATTTTTAATACCAAAAGTGAAAATTTTATAGCCAAGTTTTTCTCTCAAAATAAAGAAAAACTTGGCCATAAAATGCAAATAGAAGAAAGTAGATGCTTGGCAAATTAATCAAAGGAGGCACTATCCCTTTGGTAAAGTATCAGCAATTACTGCGATACAATCTGCGCCCAAGCAGTCCGACAGCAAGCAGCGCCAGGGTAAAAATTCCTGTTGATCCGCCATAACCGGCACTGACATAGTATTCTTCTGTATAACCATCGTAGAAAACACCTTCAAAATCCAGGCTTTCAAGTTGCACTGTCTGGCTGAGAGTTTCACTGGCAAGCAGGGCGTTGCTGAACGATTCGTATACTGTGATTTTCAACTGGTATTGATTGGATGGAAAGCCATTTTCCAGATCAATGCTGATATCCTGAATATCGTTACTGGAAACACCTGCCACAGTGAATTCATTCGATAAATACAGGGTGTCCCAGCCGTTAATCGGGTCGTAAATATCTATGCCGATTTTTACATCCGTTATGTTATAGGGTGAATCGACATCGACACTCATGTTGATCTGGCTGAAATAATTATCGCCATCAAAATCATCGCTCAAGGTTAATTCAAAGTGGTGGATCATCGCGTTGTTGTTGAATACGGAATCCTGTGTGGCATCTTCCAGCGGAAGTGCCCTTAAATGGGGATCCTCAAACCAGGTTTGCTCGGCCAGCACAGCGTGGTTGTCAGCATCGTAAAGGCGCAGGGTTAAATCGTAGCTTTGTGCCGGATAACCTTCGTTTAATGAGGTTGCGATTTCATACACATCGGCACCGCTGTTGCCATGAATCCAAAAGGTTTCCGTGGTAAAAACCAGCCATTCGTTATAGCCATCACTCAGGTATATTTCTGCAAATAACGCCTTGGCAGCATAGCTGGTGTCGGCATCAAAACTGAATCTGAAATGCTGGTAATAACCATCGTCATCGTTATCCGTTACATAATCCAGCCAGGTGTTCGCAACCCACACCGGGTTATATGAATGTTTGGCTGAACGTGCCAACGGCTGTTGCTGTTTGTTTTCGTTTCTGGCGAATTGTTTGCCCGCCGATTTTGTGCCTGCTGCCTGCTGGGAATAATGGCTGGCAGGCTGTTCAGCCGCCTGCACGCTGGCGCACAATGCAAAAGTCATCATCATGCCGATAAACGCCGAAATGGGAATCAGGTGTTTCATGGTTATGCTCCTTGGTAGGCAGGTGCTGTTCAGTGAGGCCATTAAACCAAGGGCGCTCTGAACTGAACCTGAATAAATCCCGGTTTTTTATTCAGGTTTGGTTCAGTTTACCAACCGTATGCTGGAATCGTTTGTTGATACCGAGGTGTTGAAAATGAAAACAGCAAGAATTAACCCGGCAAAAACGATGGGCTCCTTATTGTGGGGGGTGGTATTCACGGTGGCCGGGCTGATAGCAGCAACAGCAACGGCAACAATAACGGCAACTACGGCCCACGCGCAGCAGCCAAACGGCTATGACCGCAATGCAGAGTTAATAACTGGTGTGGCAATAGGCTTGGTTGCTGGATATGTGTTGATGGAAGCGCAGGACCGGTATGTGACTCACGATGAGTTTTCGCATCACTCTTATCCGCGCCAGTGTTGCCGGAATTATCGGGGCGACAGGCATTACAGTTATCACCGATATGATCATCATCATGGGCATTATCGGAATAAGCGACACTCAAGCCACAGGGTTTATCGCGTTCATGAAGGCAGTCGTGAGGGCCATCGCAGGCATGGTAGCGGGTACGACAAACGAGTAACCGTTACCCATTTTTAAATCATCTATGGGCTTAAATGTCATCAAAGGCTAACAGTTCATCTAATATCGAATTGTTAGCCATGCCCAAACCGTAACCGTATTGTCTGTGCTCCACCAGATCCGGTGGCAGGTATTCCAAAAAGTAGGGTGATCCGGCACTTTGCACAAAGGAACCCCCATGAAACAGGGTTCGGCTGTCGTCTCCGGCGCGGGTTATGATTAATTCATCCTGGGCGCGGGTAAGGGCAACGTATAAAACGCGGCGCTCTTCTTCTTCGGCATCAAGATCCCCCAGGCTGCGCATGTGGGGATAAGTGCCGGGTTGTACTCCCAGGCAGTAACACACGGGCGCTTCGGTGCCTTTGGCGCTGTGTACGGTGATGACTGTCACCGCATCTTCGGTTTCGGTTTTTTCCGCTTGGGAATTTGATACCGGATCCAGGGTATAGGTTTCGACAAACCCTAACAGGTCTTTATAGCGGGAAGCCAGATCGGCCAATAAACGTAAATCGCTCAAGCGGGATTCCCAGCGATCATATTTATGGTGAAATACGGTGGCCATATGTTCAGTGGCTAAACGAATGGCCTGGCTGGGCGTGCCATGATTGTTTTGAATAATTTCAATGCCCTTAATAATATCGTCGCGCTTTTTCAGCTGGGCGCGAACTACCTCTTTAATATCTTCTGCCGGGTCGCTGGCCAGTAATGCGGCCACGGTTTTCGAGGCGGTGATGTCGCCAATTTTTGGCCAGCATTTTAAATAGCGAATCCAGGCCAGTTCATCGCGGCGGTTCATGGCTGCACGGCACAGGGATAAAACGTCTTTCACATGGGCGGCTTCCAACAGGCTGGTGCCACCGATAAACTGATACGGAATACCTGCATCAATGAGCGCACCTTCCAGCACTTTGGCAGACCAGGCGGAACGGACTAATACCATATGCTGATGCCATGGTGCGCCACCTTCGTGACGTTCCAACAGGTCAGCAGCAATCCAGGCGGCTTCATCATGTTTGGATTCAAAATCAATCAGCACCGGTTTATCGGCATGGCCACGTACTGCCACTAATCGCTTGTTGTAGTCGATGTGAGATTCATCCAGCAACCAGTTGGCAATATCCAGAATAGGCTGAGTGGAGCGATAGTTTTCCTGTAGTTTTAACACGGCTGAATGTTCAAGCCGTTCGCTAAAGGCGTGCACATTTTTAAAATCGGCACCGCGAAAAGCGTAAATCGACTGGGCGTCGTCGCCAACACAGAATAACCGGGCGCTGGAAAGCTGTTGCAAAATCCGCCATTGCAGCGGGTTGGTGTCTTGCATTTCATCCACCAGAATATGTTGAAACAGCCCGGCGATTTTCGCGGCCAGTTCTGGTTTTGCTTCCAGGGTTTTGCAAAACAGGTGAAGAATATCGTCGTAATCCAGGTACTGTCGGTTACGTTTGCGGTTTTCGTATTCGGTGCTGATCGCTAACGTCAGCTCAATAAATTCTTCAGACAGCTCAGTAAACTGGTACAGGTAGGTTTCTAATGCCAGGCAACTGTTTTTCGCATAGGAAATATAATTCAGCAGGGTGGCTGCCCGGGGAAATTCTTTTTTAATCTCTTTGCGTACCTGATCGCCGCGAATTAATTGCAACAGGCTTTGCGCATCGTCGCGATCAATAATGGTACTGTTTTCTAATTGAAAGGCTTTGGGAATGCGCCGCATTACTTGCAGGCAGAAGTGGTGGAAGGTGCCGCAGGTAATGGTGTGTGCAATCTGCCCCAGATCCTTTTCCAGGCGTGCCAGCATTTCCTTGGCAGCACGCCGGGTAAAGGTAAGCATTAACAGCCGTTGTGCCGGTACACCGGACTGAACCAGGAAAATAACACGGCCAATAATTGTACGTGTTTTGCCGGTGCCCGCACCTGCCAGTATCAGCAGGTGTTTGGCATCGCCACTGTAATGTGCCGCTTGCGTTTGTTCCTGGTTCAGCTCCATTACTTATCCAGTTGCGATAAGTCCCTTACACCACCGCGGTCGGCGCTGGTGGCCAGTGCGGCATAGGCTTTTAATGCGGTACTGACTTTGCGTGGTCGTTGTTGTACCGGTTGCCAGCCTTTTGCATCCTGGGCCTGACGCCGTTCGGCCAGTTCGGCATCGCTCAGCAGAACATCAATGGTGCGGTTGGGAATATCAATTTTGATTTTGTCGCCATCGTTAATTAATCCGATAGCACCGCCAGAAGCGGCTTCTGGCGACACATGGCCAATGGATAACCCGGAGGTGCCGCCGGAAAAACGGCCATCGGTTAACAGCGCACAGTCTTTACCCAAACCCTTCGATTTCAGGTAGCTGGTGGGGTAGAGCATTTCCTGCATGCCGGGGCCACCCTTGGGGCCTTCGTAGCGAATAATCACCACGTCACCGGCCTTTACTTCATCACTCAAAATACCGCGAACGGCATCGTCCTGGCTTTCATAGATTTTGGCGGTGCCTTCAAATACCAGAATGCTGTCGTCAACACCGGCTGTTTTTACCACACAGCCGCGCTCGGC
Organism: Gammaproteobacteria bacterium; assembly: GCA_002748575.1. GTDB lineage: Bacteria > Pseudomonadota > Gammaproteobacteria > Pseudomonadales > Ketobacteraceae. The sequence continues at coordinate 10,348 of PDSR01000062.1, read as the reverse complement.
AATGTTACCGTGCAATACCGCCAGGCCGCCTTCTTGTGAATAGGCGTGTTCTGCGCTGCGAATACAGCCATTGGCGCGGTCATCATCCAGCGATTCCCAGCGACAATCCTGACTGAATGCCTGTTGGGTGGGAATGCCTGCCGGCCCTGCCCGGAAAAACTCGGCAATGGCCGGGTCGTTGTTCAGGGTAATATCCCATTTTGCCAGTGCATCTTTCAGGGTGGGGGCATGAACGGTGGGGGTGTCGGTGTGTAAAATACCGGCCCGATCCAGTTCTCCCAGAATCGACATAATGCCGCCAGCGCGGTGTACGTCTTCAATGTGGTATTGAGGCGTGTTGGGCGCCACTTTGCACAGCTGCGGCACCTTGCGCGACATGCGGTCGATGTCTTTCATGGTGAAATCCACCTCGCCTTCCTGGGCTGCTGCCATTAAGTGCAGAATGGTGTTGGTGGAGCCGCCCATGGCAATGTCCAGGGCAATGGCGTTTTCGAAGGCCTGGTAATTGGCGATAGTGCGGGGTAGCACCGCTTCGTTGTCTTGTTCGTAATACTGCCGGGTAATTTCCACAATGCGTCGCCCGGCTTCTTCGAACAGTTGCTTGCGATCTGCATGGGTGGCCAGGGTGGTGCCGTTACCGGGCAGTGATAAGCCCAGTGCTTCGGTTAAGCAGTTCATGGAGTTGGCGGTGAACATGCCAGAGCATGAACCGCAGGTGGGGCAGGCGCTGCGCTCGTATTGGTCGGCCTGCTCATCGCTGATGTCAGGGTCGGCGGCTGCCACCATCGCATCTACCAGATCAAGTTTGATCAGCTTGTCTGAAAGCCTGGTTTTACCGGCCTCCATCGGGCCGCCAGATACGAAAATCGCGGGAATATTCAGGCGCAGTGCTGCCATTAACATGCCGGGGGTGATTTTGTCGCAGTTAGAGATACACACCAGCGCGTCAGCACAATGGGCGTTGACCATGTATTCCACAGAATCGGCAATGATTTCGCGGGAAGGCAAGCTGTACAGCATACCGTCGTGACCCATGGCAATGCCGTCGTCTACCGCAATGGTGTTGAACTCTTTAGCAACCCCACCGGCTTTTTCGATTTCGCGGGCAACCAGCTGGCCCATGTCTTTAAGGTGTACGTGGCCGGGAACGAACTGGGTAAAAGAGTTGGCGACGGCAATAATCGGCTTTTTAAAGTCGTCGTCCTTCATTCCTGTGGCACGCCAGAGTGCGCGGGCACCTGCCATGTTGCGGCCATGGGTGGAGGTTTTCGAACGGTAGGACGGCATTGGGGTTCTCCTCGAATACTTGGTTGACTTCATTTATTTCTACGCCACTTCCCCCTGGTTGTGATACCGAAAAGGGGGGCGCTAAGGATACCAGTTTCGAGGCTTAAACTAAATTTTTACTGCTTGAGGCGCAGCTGGAACACCATCAGTACAGCGGCAGACGCCAGCAGATGCAAGGCAACCTGCGTTGGTCCATAGGGTTGATCGAATAGAATCGCAAATACGAATCCTGCCATATAAACCGCTAAATTAAATGTTACCGCGATCCAGCCAGCGGCTTTCCAGCTGGGTGCTATTCGAAACGCCAGCCAAGGGGGAATAAACACCATGGCAAAGGCGGTCATCAGGCCAATGCTGGCAGTGGCCACCGCCATGGATACTGCGACTAATAGATCAAAACTTAAATGCCAGCGCAGGGTGTGTGTTTCATTGAGCTTTTCAAAATGGGGGAACAGCTGTGCTCTTAGTAACTGTTTTTTGATCAGCCGGATAAGCGTGATGCCGACAACCAGTAAAGCGACACACGTATAGGCCAGGTAATCGTTGATAAAGTAAAGTTGGCCATCAATTAATGTATGGCCCAGGCTTTCGCCCAGAGCGGTGTTGGCGGCCACCAGAAAGGTAATCGCCCAGCCAGCCAGAATCATAAGGGCATAGGCGGTGTTATTGGCAGCACTGAAGTTTTTCAGCAGTGCGGTGATAGAACCACCGATGGAACCGGCAATAAAAATGGGGATGCCAAAACCGTAACCGATCAATCCGGTGGCTGCTGACATCTGCGCCAGGCCCAAAGCTGCCAGCCATTCATTTCTCAGGCGTAAATAAAGGCCGATCAACGGCAACACCACACTCAGGCAGGCCCCGGCTAACCAGGGGGCTTGAAACATGGGGTCGAATAAGGTGGCAATAAAATGATCCAATTTAACATTCCCTATTCAATGATCAGCATGTGGGTGGCTACTTTTTCAATGAAGAGCTTTTCGTGGCTCACCACGATCAGCGCATGTTCCGGTGGCATTGCCAGAATGGTTTCAACGAGCAGTTCAATGGCATCCGGGTCTAAGTTATTGGTGGGTTCATCCAGCAGAACCAGTTGCCCGTTGGATGCCAGATTGGCCCAGGTAGAAAGTATTTGAAATTGCCCGCCACTTAACAGATCCACCCGTTTGCTCAGATAAGGCTTGATGCGTTCGGGAACGGGGCTGCTATCGGCACCCATTAAACCCAAATACTCGTTGCCGGTTAATGGCAGTTCCTGCGGGTGAACCGCTTGCTGAGGTTGATAGGCAATAGATGTACCGGGCGACAGGGTGATTTGCCCGCTAAACAATCGGGCGCTGTGGCTGAAATAGCGCAACAAGGTTGATTTGCCGCTGCCATTGGCTCCCCAAATGCCCAGGCGATCACCCGGGTTAACTGCAAAGTTTAACGGGCCAACGACCGGCTTTTTATAGCCGATCATGGCGTTTTCAACATTAACTAAAGCCAAGGTTTCAACCTCTGCCGCTGTTAAGGGCCACAGCCCAGTCAGACAAAAACTTCCGGTACTCTCTGAACCCGGCACCTTTCGGGGGCTCGATGGGCAGCACCTTGATCTGCCAGCCAAGAATTTTAGCCAGTTTTCTGGGGCCACTGTTCTGGTGGTAGGGCGCATGGATAATGATTCCCTGGCGGTTTTTCAGGGTGTCGGCTAACCCTTTCAGGTGGCTGGCATTAGGTGGAATACCAGGTACCGGCTCCATATAGCCCAGCACGGGTACCTGCAACAGCTTCAGCAGATAATCCGCGTTGTTGTGCATCAGTACCACGCCTTCACGGTTGTTCACCCTTTGCTTTAGAGATTGTTTCAGCGATTGTGTCAGCCGAGCAAGTTTTCTGGTGAGCGATTGAGCGTTAGCCTGATAGGCGCTGGTATGGGTTTTGTCGAGTTCGCCCAGGCGCAGTGCCAGTTGGTTGGCAAGTATCGCCATTCGTTCAGGGTCCAGATTAAAATGCGGGTTGCCGCCTGGGTGTACATCTCCCTTTGAGCGATCCGCCGCATCTTTACTGATAAGATCCAAAAACTGTGCAGCTTCAAAATAACCGGGCTGATTGTTGCGGATTTTCGGGTTGGAAGCACTGCCAATGGCAGCAGGCAGCCAACCGATTTCCAGATCGGCACCCACAGCAATCACCAGGTCAGCCTTGCGCAGTGCCATCATCATGCTGGGTTTTGCCTGCAAATAATGGGTATCCCGATCAGGGGATGCCAGCGTGGTAACGCTGACATATTCACCACCCACTTCTTTGGCCAGCATACCCATGCTGGTGGTGGTGGCAACGACATTCAGTTTGGCTGCAGCCAGTGTTGAGTGGCCAAATAAGGCGATGAGCGCAAACCAAACCAGGGCTACGCGTAACAAGTATTGTTTAAACATGCTGCCCCCTAAAATTTATGGGCACCGTGGGCGCCTAAACTGTAATTGAACTGCAGATACAGTTGATCAATGGTATCGTTGGTGCTGGCAATATCTGCTTGTGCATATTGCAGGCGAATAAACGAAAATTCTGTTGGATACCAGGTGATAACGCCACTGATACGGCTGGACTTGGCAAACTTTTCGGTTTCTTCCGGCAGTTTCAGCTCGTTGGTCATGCCGGTTGCATCATAACGGATGCCGGTTTTCCAGCGCGGGGCAATACCATAGACGGCTTGTAGGTAGAAACCATCCTGCTGACCGGAAACCTGCTCGCCGGCTTCATCCCCATTGGTTATAGACCAGTCTTTTTCCTGCACCATGTACTCCGCTTGTAGGGTTAAATCACCTTCACCGTAGGCATGGGGCGAATCCAGTTTGTAAACAAGATCAATGCCGAATAATGCTGCATCGCCTTCCAGGCCCAGTTCTTCTTCCTGGCCTTCATGCTCATGGTGAAGCTCCATCTGATCCTGTTTTGCTGTGGCATACCAGGCACCCAGTTGCAGAGCGTGATGGTCGTTGATTTCCGGGGAAATCTTTACAAACAGGGTGGCCAGTTTAGGGCCACTTTCGTGTTCGCTTAAACCAAGGCTGTCTTCCGCCTTTGTTAACACACCAAATTTTTCCTGCTCGTCGCCCTGTAGCCATTCGGCACCAAACAGGGTGTAAATCGGCAGTTCAGGCAGCCAGGTAAGTTGTACGCCTTTGTCTACCAGGCCGTGATCACCCAGCAAGGCGCCGTAAGCCAGGTTCTGGTCAACGAAATCCCATTGATGCAGGTGCCTGCTGTTGTGATAGCCGATACCGGAAAAAAACTTACCACCTTTAATGGTAAAACCGGCAGGCAAGGAGCGGGTGGTAAAATAGGCTTCTTCAATTTCGGTGTCGTGCTCGTTGAAGGCAATAACCGCAAAGCCATCGAAGTAATGATCAATGCTGGCTGAAAGGGTAAGTTCCTGTTCGCGCAGGTTGAAGCCTTCGTTCAATTCGTGTTTGTGGTGTTCGAGGGCTTGTTCACGCTCATCATGGCTGTGCGTATTAATACCCGGCGCTTCAGTGGCGAGTGTTGATCCTGCGCCATCTTCTGAATCCTGGTAATAAACACCATCGAAAATCAACGATATTTTGGGGTTGAAGGAAGATTGTTCTGCATGGCTGATTCCGCTAAAAGTGGCCATAAGCGCTGCGGCGCTAAAAGATGTCACTAACTGTTTGTTCATAATATAACTCTTGAATCCAATAGCGATCCCACGACATGAAGGATCGTGATAAAAACGGTTGGTAGTTTGTTGGTAGCTTAATAAATTGGATTAAGAGAAAGGCGGAGCGCGAGCGGGGGGGAGATACGCTGTGAAAGGCTGCTGTGCTAAAGCGGTGTGATTGCCTGGTATAACAAACTGCTTTTCCAGTGGGGCATCGACACCACCTGGCCTGGGGCTGCTGGCATCGGTAGCCGATAGTGCACTACAGACAGAGCAGGTTTCGTTGTAGTGATTTGCCTCTGGCTCGTGATGGTGTAATAAAAATGAAAGTTGCAGACCCAACAACAATAGCACGCAAAAACCCGAAAGGGCCTTTGCGTGCTGCTGTATGAAAAGCCTGGCAGACATCATTAATTAATAAAAACCAAAGTGTTCGTCGTCCATTTGCATCAGCGCTTTGGTGCCAGACATCATGGTTTCAGCATAGCCTTTAGCGCGTGGCAACAGACGCTCGAAATAAAATTCGGCAGTCTGGATTTTGGCTTTCAGAAAATCCGCGTCGCCTTCACCGCTGGCGAGTTTTTCGTGCGCTTTCTGTGCCATCATTGCCCAGAAATAAGCCATCATAATGAAACCGCTATACATTAGGTAATCCACCGAAGCGGCACCTACTTCTTCAGGGTTTTTACGGGCTTTCAGCGCGATACGCAAGGTGTATTGCTGCCAGCTGGTGACATAGCGGAACAGCGACCAGATCATACCGTTCATTTCTTTTTTATGAGGGTTGCTGGAAAGTGCACCGGTATCTTTACAGAATTTAAGGATTTCCATGGTGAATGTTTTAAAGGATACCGCTTTACCCAGCAGAATTTTGCGGCCTAACAGATCCAGTGCCTGGATGCCGGTGGTGCCTTCATAAAGGGTAGCAATTTTAGTATCGCGAACGATTTGTTCCATGCCCCATTCTTTAATAAAACCGTGACCACCGTAAACCTGAACGCCAAGGTTGGATGCTTCATAGCCCATTTCCGTCAGGAAGGCTTTCAATACCGGCGTCAACAGGCCCAGTAAATCATCCGCTTCTTCTTTTTGCTCGTCGGTTTCCGCGTACATCATGTTATCGGCCAGCTTCGCGGCATAATAAAGCATGGCGCGGCCACCTTCAGCGATCGCTTTCTGGGTTAACAGCATACGACGTACATCGGGGTGGACAATCAAGCGGTCAGCCACGGCATCAGGATCTTTTTTGCCACTGAGCGCCCGCATTGAACGGCGTTCTTTGGCATATTCCAAGGCACCCTGGAAAGATAGCTCCGCAGCACCGATACCTTGAATGGAAGTGCCCACACGGGCAGTGTTCATAAAGGTGAACATGCACTCCAAGCCCTTGTTAACCGGGCCAATCAGGTAGCCTTCGGCGCCATCAAAGTTCATCACACAGGTGGCCGATGCCTTGATACCCATTTTCTCTTCCAGTGAACCGCAACTGACGTTGTTGAACTCACCAACGCCGCCATCAGCGTTTACTTTGTATTTGGGCACAATAAATAACGAAATGCCACGGGTACCCTTGGGTGCATCGGGCAGGCGTGCCAGCACAATATGAATAATGTTGTCGGTCAGGTCGTGATCACCGGAGGAAATAAAAATTTTGGTGCCGGTGATGGCGTAGCTGCCGTCTGCATTGGGTACCGCTTTGGTTTTAACCTGGCCGAGGTCAGTACCACATTGCGGTTCTGTTAAGCACATGGTGCCAGCCCATTCGCCAGAGGTCAGCGGTACCAAGTAGGTTTGCTTTTGCTCTTCAGTGCCGTGGGTGTAGATAGTGTTCATGGCACCCAGGCTCAGGCCGGGGTACATGTTCCATGACCAGTTGGCGGTACCCATCATTTCTGATTTGATGACACCCAAAGATAAAGGCAGGCCCTGGCCGCCATATTCAACCGGGTGTGACAGCGACTGCCAGCCGCCTTGCACATATTGGTCATACGCTTCTTTAAAACCGGCAGGGGTGGTTACTTTGCCATTTTTAAGTTTGCAGCCTTCTTTGTCGCCTGTCTGGTTTAAAGGTGAAAGGATGTTTTCAGAAAACTTTGCGCACTCGGTGAGAATGGCATCGATAAGGTCAGGGGTTGCTTCGTCCCCACCGGGGATTGTCTTATAGTGACTCTGGTAATCTAAAACATCGTTTAAGAGAAAAAGTGTATCTTTTAAAGGAGCCTTATAAGTTGGCATATATGCACCTTATATCAGTAGTGGGCGTAAGTATTGCCATGAATGTGTTGTCGATTCCAGCCTGAAAGCCGGTGACTGATTATAACAGGTATACGTTGTGTTTTTTACAGAAAGATTTATTACCTGAGGGTTTGTACAAATAAGTATTCAGGCAGATAACAGTTTGGATCTAAACGATGGGGGCAAACAGAGACAAGCCAGCCTTATACCCCTTAAAACCGGGTGACGGCTGACTTGGCGTAGAATTTATCTAAAACTACCAAAGCACTAAAGACCCCCCGGACCAATAGACGCTTGTGGAACCTCAATAAAGGCGAAACCCGATGTTATTTCTTTTTGTCCTTGTTTTTGTGGCTGTCTTTCCAGATGAAAAGTCCAAAACCGCCAAAAAATACGACACAAGCACCGACAGTGATTATCCCTGCTAAAACAGCATCGTCCATAAACATAGCTACGCCCTCTCTATAAGAATTCAAATATTATAAATTTATAGTTTAATTGGCCGTAATGTACCAGATATTGCATTAGATCAATATATTGGCCAGTTATTAAAAACACCATTATTGGCCATGTCTATATCGTGATCAGTTATAAATCCAGGGGCCCAGTAAAGGCGACCTTTCATGTAAGCCAATAATCGGCCCAATTTTTAAAGTGTCGCTGTTTTTCAGTCCTGTAATGGGGGTTAAACCCGCATCGCAAAGCTGATTAAACATGGTTTCGCTAAGAAAGCATTCCCCTGTCGGGATCATTTCTTTTTGTCCGTTATGCTCGAAAAGCGCAATGGGCAAGCCGCTTATATCGGTAAAATCGCCTAACTGAAATTGCCACCCGCTTTGGTTGTAGGCGGTTGCCAATACTGCAGCCACAGCAAAGGCTCCCGGAGCCCAGGGCAAATGGTTGCGGCTGATTGCCGGAGGTAGTTCATCAAATTTAAAACTTTCGATACGGTAGTGGCTGGAAGAGTAAGGGTAACGAATTAAAAACCCCGGGGCTGTTAAAGCAATATAGTGAGATTCCGGCATGTTACGGATGGCTTGCCAGGTTTCGGCAAATGCTTTATCCCACGGCACAGTCCAGTCTTTGAAATCATCGCTCAGGAAAAACGATTCACAATGGGCAAGGCTGGCGTTGGCATTGGCTATCAACGGGCAATCCAGGGTGGTGCATAGCTTTGCCAGAATACCGAGCATTAAGGCATCCTGTTTGTTGGCTGAATATTCATAGGTGCTGACGATGGCGCTGAGTTGTTCATTGCTGGCGGCAAACTGTTGATTGATGCGTTGGAAAAAGTCGCTTTGAGTTGCATCGGCCTGTTGTGCCAGGTCTGCTAACAGCTCTTCTTTGGTGACATCCCAGATATAAATATTTAAACCGGCTTCACTGGTACTTCGGCGTAAAATAAAATCGAGCCCCCGCCAATGGTTTTCCAGTGACTTGAATTGTGGCTGATGAAGCAGCGAGCGCATTAAATCAGAAATGCTGCGATCCAGCAGATCAATATAGTCTTCTTTGCGTGAATCTTTGGCCGGCAATGTATAGGGCGCAACAGCATCATCAATTAATTGGCGCAGCCAGGCGCTGGTTGATGCATCGCTGTCTGTTGCTGGCGCGGCTTCAGAATTGTCTAAGATGGAATCCAGCAGCCCATCATGCTGGCTATCAAAGCTGGTGGTTGGCGGGTTGCTTTCCGGGGCTGTATTTGGGCGCGCAGAGGGGTTAATGCCCAGCCATTGTTCCAGCTTTTTGGCGGCGGCGGCAAAGGTGGAATTATTTTCCAGTTCTTTGCGCAGTTGTTTCAGGTGTTGAAACGCGGGAAATTCGGCATAGAGCGTATCGGGGTGAAAGTCATCCAGCGTTTTGGGGGTGAATTGGTAAGGAGTATTATCGCCTGCCTGCAACGTGAGTGTAGGGCTGATTTGTTTTAAAACATCGTCGATATCGTCACAATCAATGCGATACCAGGGGCGCTTGCTGAGCTCTGGCAGGTGCGAGCGCTCTGTAAACTCGGCGCCGGAAAAGTTACCCATAATCAGCAGGTGGAAAGCTGCCTGCTGTTGTTGTGTACTTTGTGAATCTCGTTGCTTGAACTGAAATGGAATGCCGCCGGTGCTGGTTTGTGCCATTTTAGGTGCCCCAATAGCTGATGTTTTTTAATGATGCTAAAGGGATTAAACAGAAATTTGTTTAGGTTGTCGATTTTGCAATAAAAAAACCGCTGATCAATATCATATTTTGATCAGCGGTTTTACGAAGATCGGTTTAACCCGGAGTGGATCAGGCAACCAGCTTTATGGCGCGGTTGACCTGATGTGCAATAGGCTCTGGTAAGTGCTCAATCACACCATCAACGGTATCAAGCGCTTGTTGCTTGGCTTTTTCCAGTCGGTTGCGTTGTATTGCCAGCCTTAGCTCGTAGCAGGCAACCTCGCCTTTGATTTGCTGTTGTTTGGTCATTGCGAGGGCAGCAAGGTTATGGCGATTAACCTGATTGCTGATGCCGTAGCGCTGTAATTCATAGCCAAGGTTGTCTAATTGGTTCAGCGCAAAATTGATTACTGTTTTAGAGTTCATTTTATGACCTTATCCGGGGATTTCCCGGTATCTGAATTCTTTCCCGTAACGACTGCCCGATAAACTAAAAATATGGGCAGATAGGTTTTCCTCATCAAAACACAGGCGGCTGCCTGCAAAGGCCATAAAAACTACGCATAAAAATTAGAATTAACAACCTAACTTTCGTGACTGCAGGGTATTGATTTGTGCTGGAAATTTAAACAACGGTTGGTTATTGGTGGTGAAAATCTGGCTAACTTATTGATCCATATGGGGCCTATTGTGATTTATTGGGTTTTCGTAAAGCAAATCCCCCCTATAATAATAGGATGTTTTATTTATCGTTAATATCAAACATTGCCTTGTGCCTTGGTATTACACTGGCTTTCGGTGTTCAGCGGGCTTACGCTGAAGAAAGCTCGGATGCGCAGCTGCCTGCCGAGCTGCCGAAAATTGAGATACCCTCAATGTATGAGCCTGCCATAGAACAGGATGATTTGTCGTTATGGCAAAAAAGTACAGACTGGCTGATTGAAAATCGGCACAGCCTGTCTCACGGAGTGGATAACATGGCTCGTGGGATTGATCATTTTTTTGCAGGTAACGATG
>PDSR01000061.1 GCA_002748575.1 Gammaproteobacteria bacterium | reverse complement strand
GGTTTGATCTTCGCCACCTTCAATCTGGTCAGCAACCAATCCGAAGGCCCGCTCCATCGCATAAGCCTCCACATCCATCACTTTCGCGGTAATTCCTGCCACATCCAGCGCATCGACACGCAACTCAACATTTTCGTTGCGGCAGGCTGCCAGCAACACCTCAACACGCTCCGGCGCACCTTCAACCGTACCCTGAATTTCAAAATCCAGTGCAACTTCGTCAAGCGGATAAGGAATATACTGATCTGCCTCGACTTTAATCTGGCTTTCCATTTCATCTTCCGACAAACTGGCATCCATTTCGATGGTCTTGGTGATCACCGATGAGCCGGCTACCGCTACTGCGGCACTTTTAACACCGGTTCTGGAACGCGCGACAACCTTTCGCACCACCTCGCCAACAGCCTCAACATCAGTGATGTTTTTTTCAACGACGGCATTAGGTGGCAAAGGTTCGACTGCGTAGGCTTCGACCTTGTATCGATGACCAGAACGACTCAATTCCAACACTTTCACGGAGGTTGAACTTATGTCGATTCCAAGTTTTGCTGTTGTTGCTTTTTTACTCAGGAAGGGGAACACGTTTAGCTTCCTATCACACTCTTTTGGGGAAGATTACCAATCAGTGTTTTGTGTGCGCTTTCGCACACTTACAAAAAACTCATTCCTAATTACATTAAATACCACAATAGGCATTCCTGCAATTAGATCCGGCAATCAATATCGTCGTATAATTCACACTTAATGATCTTTTTCTCTCTTAACCAGGCCTTACTGACTCAGCTAGAATGAAAACAGCACATCCGATACTTAAATTTTTTTCTTGGTGCTTCCTATCGGGAGCATCGGGTGCACTCATCATTTTTTGTAGTGCCTTATTATACCTTAGTCCGAAATTACCATCTTTCGAAAAAATACTGGATATCCAGCTACAAATTCCGTTGCGGGTTTATACCGCTGAGCAACAATTAATCGCAGAATTTGGTGAAAAAAAACGGACTCCCATCACATTTGATCAAATACCAGACAAATTTGTACACGCTATATTAGCCGCAGAGGATTCCCGCTTTTATTCGCATCACGGTGTCGATGTGAAAGGGTTAACACGAGCCTTTATAGAACTGGCCACCACCGGCTCAATTCAAACCGGCGGCAGCACCATTACCATGCAAGTGGCAAAAAATTATTTTCTTTCCAGAGAAAAAACTTTTTTAAGAAAGTTCAACGAGATTCTACTGGCACTGGAAATGGAAAGGGAGCTGGATAAAAATAAAATTCTGGAGCTTTATGTTAATAAAATCTATCTTGGACATCGCGCCTACGGCATTGAAGCAGCAGCCAATACTTACTACGGAAAATCCATTAACGATTTAACCGTTGCGCAACTGGCCATGATTGCGGGTTTACCAAAAGCGCCATCAGCATTTAATCCCATCACCAACCCATCCCGATCCCAAGTTCGTCGTGACTGGATCTTATCCAGAATGCTGGATCTGGGTTACCTCTCGGAAAGCGAATACCAGGAGGCAATCAAGTTACCCATTACCGCCGAACTGAAAGGTGCCAAATCAGAAGTTGAAGCTGCTTACCTGGCAGAAATGGTACGCAAACATATGTACAGGCAATATGGTAAAGCTGCCTATACCAAAGGGTTTAATGTTTTCACAACACTGCAAAAGCCTTTGCAAAGCAGCGCCAACAAGGCGGTAATAGATGGCCTGGTTGCCTATGATCAGCGCCACGGCTTCCGTGGCCCGGAAGCTCATATTGAATTGCCGGAACCAGAAGCAACCATTCAAACACTGGCAGAAGCAAATAATAACGAGCCTGCTACTGCACCTTTAACTGATTTTCAGAAATCCCTGATGGTGCATTTAAGAAGCTATCGAACTATTGCCGGACTGATTCCCGGTATTGTTGTTAACACCTCTAAAGATACTGCCTCTGTGTTATTAAAAACCAGATCCCTAATAACAATCCCCCTGGCAAACTCGCTCTGGGCACGCACGTATTACAACGTTAATGAGCGCGGCGCCCAACCCAGCTCAATGGCAGACATTTTAAAACGAGGCGATATTATTCGCGCCCGGCAGCGCCCTGACCAGTCCTGGGAAATGGTGCAGATTCCAACGGCACAGAGTGCTTTGGTATCACTCAACCCAAACAACGGTGCTGTGCTGGCTCTGGTTGGGGGTTTTGATTTTCAGTCCAGTAAATTTAACCGGGTATTACAGGGTGGCCGCCAGGCGGGTTCAAGCTTTAAGCCTTTTATTTATTCGGCAGCGTTAGAAAATGGTTTTACCGCTGCTACGGTGATCAACGATGCGCCAGTGGTATTTAAAGATAAAAGCCTTGAGAGCACCTGGCGCCCGGAAAATTCCAGCGGCAAGTTTTTTGGACCCACCCGGTTGCGCCAGGCACTCTATAAATCACGCAACCTGGTTTCTATTCGGGTGCTGCGCGAAATCGGCCCCTATAAAGCGATAAAATTTGCCGAGCGTATGGGATTTTCTAAATCAGATCTACCTAACAACCTGTCACTTGCGTTGGGCAGTGCAGCCGTAAAACCCTGGGATCTGGCAGCAGGATATGCCGTATTTGCAAACGGTGGTTATAAAATAGAACCCTGGTTTATTGAACGCATTGAAGACAACGAAGGTAAAGCTATTTTTGAAGCCACACCGCTGACCGTGTGCAAAATGTGCGAAACGCTGAATGAAACGGCAGACGCCAGCGCCGCAGAGCAAACCGCACAGGATATGGTTGACTCGAACCTATTGGATGAACCCCAATCGCTAGAGTTATTGCTGGAAGAAAAGCTAGCACAGCCTGGCCAGACAGAGACACCAGCCATACAACTGCCCGCTGCCCAACGGGTAGTTGATGAACGTATCGTGTACGTAACCACCTCAATGCTGCAAGATGTGATTAAACGCGGCACGGGCACCAAAGCCCGAACCCTGAAACGCAACGATATCGCCGGCAAAACCGGCACCACCAACGACCAGAAAGACGCCTGGTTTTCAGGTTATAACAAAGATGTTGTTACCACAGTATGGGTAGGTTTCGACAAACCGGAAACACTGGGGCGGCGGGAATATGGCGGAACAGTCGCCCTGCCAATCTGGATTGACTACATGCGCACCGCTCTTGCCGACAAACCCGATGAAAGATACCCACAGCCGGAAGGTATCGTAACCGTTAAGATAGATCCGAGCACCGGCAAACGTGCGGTAGCCGGTCAGGCAAACGCTATATTCGAAATATTTCGAGAAGAATATGCCCCTAAAACAGAAAAGCGGGAATCTGTCAGCCACCCTGATCAGGATAGTACGGGCAGTTTCGAAGAGCTTTTTTAATCAGAAACCCGCTACAAAAACCAACAGGCCAGAGCAAACAGCTCTGGCCTGTTAATCAATCGAACCCGTTAAACGATTTGAATATCATCCAGACTGTTTAACGGATAATGCGCCGGGTACTCGCGCTGCGCAACACCGGTATCAACCGCCGCTTGAGCAACCGCACCGGAAACACACGCTAATAAACGCGGGTCCATCGGCTTGGGAATAATGTATTCCGGGCCAAATGCCATTTCCTGCCCACCATAAGCATCACGCACCTGTTGCGGCACATCTTCTTTTGCCAGCTCCCGAATAGCATTGACTGCTGCTATCTTCATGGCTTCGTTGATACGAGTAGCCCGCACATCCAGCGCTCCCCGAAAAATAAACGGAAAGCCCAGCACATTATTCACCTGGTTGGGATAATCGCTGCGTCCGGTGGCGACTATTACATCATCACGAACCTGCTGCGCTACTTCGGGCAGGATTTCAGGATCGGGGTTGGCTAACGCAAACACCACAGGATTAGGAGCCATTGACCTGAGCATATCCGGTGTCAGCAGGTTTGCACTTGAAACCCCAATAAACACATCAGCCCCGTCAAGCGCGTCTTCCAACGTACGTTTATCTGTTTCATGGGCAAAAGCGGCTTTGTACTGGTTTAAATCATCCCGGCCGGAATGAATCACGCCATTGCGATCCAGCACATAAATGTTCTCGTTTTTCGAGCCCATTTCCATGACCAGTTTCAGGGTAGCCACACCTGCCGCCCCGGCTCCAATACAAACAATTTTAGCGTCTTCCAGTTTTTTGCCTTGCAGTTCCAGTGCGTTCAGCAAACCGGCAGCCGCAATAATAGCCGTTCCGTGCTGATCATCGTGAAACACGGGTATATTGCAACGCTCGACCAACATCCTTTCAATTTCAAAACACTCAGGCGCTTTGATATCTTCCAGATTAATACCGCCAAAGGTGGGGGAAATACGGGCAACGGTATCAATAAAAGCCTTGGAATCTTCAGCGTCCACTTCGATATCGAACACATCAACACCGGCAAAGCGTTTAAATAAAACACCTTTACCTTCCATCACCGGCTTACTCGCCAGGCTGCCTAAATCCCCCAAACCCAAAATGGCACTGCCATCACTGACCACCGCCACCAGGTTGCCCTTGTTGGTATAGCGATAAGCATTTTCAGCATCTTTGGCAATTTCACGTACCGGCTCGGCAACACCCGGGCTGTAAGCCAGCGACAAATCACGGGCTGTTTCCGTAGGCTTGGTAATTTCAATACTCACTTTTCCAGGACGCGGTTTGGCATGGTATTCAAGCGCGTCTTGCTTTAAATCTGACATAATTTCTCTCTAACAATTACCAGTGACAGCATGTGCCAATGGCAGCAGACGGCGGCAGGCAACAGGCGAACCTGCCACCACGACAATAAATTCTGGCTCGGTGCTTGTTAATTCAGCGTAGCTTTGAGTTACAGACGCAAATAACGCGCAAAAGAATAGTTTATCCTTGCCTGGTCGCCTGAAATGAGGGCCTTGTGAGCATGAGCGACTGAGGGCGGGTAGGATAACGAAAAGAGCTTGCAATCTCAACCAGAAGATGGTTACAAGTTTGCCAAACGCCAGTGATTTCGATGGCGAATATTCATTTGCCAACGCTTACGCTTGCCTGACTTGATTTTGTTCACCATTTTCCGACCCCAGCGGGTACGATCAATCAACCAGCCGGAGAATTCCAGCTGCGGAAGTTGCAGCACCGCGTCTTCATCTGCGGCTTTTAACAGGCGAGATAACACCTGACCATCAACAAATGCCTGATCTTTACGGGCAATTCTTAGGCTGACATCGCCAAACATATCCACCCAGATCACTTTTTTGCTGACATATATTCTTTCAATTTTGCCCCGATAACGCCCGAAGCCGCCTTTTAAATCAGCAGGCAGAGAGGTGCTGCGAATACGATGATAACGGCTACGCCACACCCCCAACTGCTGCTCGCGGGCTAATGCCGCTTTCGCTGTATAGCAATCGGCAAAACGCTCATTCGGGGGAAGCGTAACAGTGAAGCCAAGCCCTTGCTCTAATAAATAGGCGGTAAGATTGCTGCCATTCAATGCAAAAAGATGCGCCAGCGTGCGTCCATAATGGTCTTTTCTTTCGTTACCCACCAACATATAGACCCGCTTGCCTTGCCAGAGTAACAACGCGGCTCTGGCCTGATCAGCGATTGGCTCAACAGGCTGATCCTGCCGTGCCACTTCGGGTGTATTGATACCAATAAAACGCACTTTGCGGCCATCACTGAGCGCCACCGTATCACCATCAAAAACGCGAGCAATAGACACTATGGGCAATGACCGCATCTGCTGTTCTGACAGGTCACATTGTGCCGCAGCTACGGTTGCGCTGTAAGCCGATAGCCACAAATGGCCGCACAACAAAAAAAGGCTCCATAAGGAGCCTTTTTCTAAAACGATTCGTTGCATGATACCGCTTATAGTATTTGCTGATACTACTTGCGAGTACGCATACCGCCAAAACGCTTCTTGAACTTGTCGATTCGACCACCGGTATCAACCACTTTTTGCTGGCCAGTGTAAAACGGGTGGCAAGCAGAGCAAACATCCAAATGAATGTCTTTTGCAATCGTTGAGCGGGTTTCGATTTTGTTACCACAACTGCAAGTCGCAGTAATGGCGGTGTATTCTGGATGGATATCAGCTTTCATGATTAATTCCTTTATTCTGCACCGCAACCTGGGCTGCTTTTTGCGCTTTTTTTGATCTTTTACCTTGATCAGGCAAAGCTGCCAGGCACCGTACAGCGTGTAACAATAGAAACAGGGGCACAGATCATACCAGAGACTTTTTACTTGGCAAGCAAAACATTATATATGATATAAGGAGTTTGCTATCAACGAAGGCTAAACCCTTAAGTGCTAACCTTTAATTAAGTGAAGAAGAATTTGCCCGTTTCTGCCACCAGCACGATTAAAGTTGCCGTTCCCACCCCGCTGCGGCGCCAATTCGACTACCTGCCACCCAAAGGCGACAGTTTCGAGCACCTGCAACCCGGCATGCGGGTTCTAGTGCCTTTTGGCAAACAAAAGCTGGTGGGCATTATCACCCTGGCTCATCAAAACAGTGAAACCGACAGCCACCCAATAGATAGCAGCAAACTGAAACGCATTCTGAAAGTATTAGACAGCGACCCCGTACTGCAACCGGATCTGCTAAGCCTTTGCACCTGGGCAAGCAACTACTACCAACACCCTTTCGGAGAAGTGCTAAGCAATGCCATACCCGTTGCCTTGCGCAAGGCCGAAACACCACTGAATGCCCTTGTTGACACCTGGGCGACCACCCAGAAAGGCCAGCTGATTGATCTGGCCCAATTAACGCGAGCACCCAGACAATTACAGGCATTGCAACTGCTCAGAGAGCACCCTGCCGGGCTTTCGCAAAAAGTCATTAACGGCCTGCAAGTGAAAAACACCACCCTGCGCGAACTTGCCAAAAAGGGTTTAGCAGAGTGCCACGAACACCCCCACACCTATCAGCCTTGGGATGCCTCCCAGATATTGGCCGAACCGCAACTGACCCTGAACAAAGAGCAAGCCAGCGCGGTCGAGGCTATTAATACCGCCAGCGGGTTTCAGCCATTCCTGTTAAATGGTGTTACCGGCAGCGGCAAAACCGAAGTGTATTTACAAGCCATTGCGCCAGTGCTGGCTCAGGGCAAGCAGGTGCTGGTACTGGTGCCGGAAATTGGCCTGACACCACAAACGCTGAATCGCTTCAGACAGCGGTTTCTTGCTCCGATTGCGGCCCTGCACTCCAACCTGACCGATAAAGAGCGCCTGGACACCTGGCGGCAGGCCCGCGAAGGCGCTATCGCCATAGTTATGGGAACGCGCTCGGCCCTGTTCACCCCGATGCACAATCTGGGGCTGATCATTATTGATGAAGAACACGACGCATCCTACAAGCAGCAGGAAGGCTTTCGCTATTCCGCGCGTGACCTGGCGATTTTTCGCGCCAGACAAAACAACGTACCCATTGTGCTGGGCAGCGCCACCCCTTCGCTGGAATCGCTGCACAACTGCTATCAACAGCGCTACACCATGCTCAGAATGTGGCGCCGGGCCGGTAACGCCCAGCCACCGGCGGTCAGCCTGATCGACCTGAAACATGCCACCACCACCGATGGCCTGACTAAAGAGCTGCAGACAGCACTGCGCACCACCTTAAAAGATGGCAACCAGGGGCTGATTTTCCTCAATCGGCGGGGTTTTGCTCCGGTGCTGATGTGCCACGACTGTGGCTGGTCGGCACAGTGCAAGCGCTGCGACGCCCGCATGACCTACCACCGTTCGCCCCCACACCTGCACTGCCACCACTGCGACCATCAAACCGGCATCCCCAAAGTGTGCCCGGAATGCCACAGCACCGACATCCGCAGTATCGGCCAGGGAACAGAGCGGCTTGAAGATGCGCTGGAAAAACACTTCCCCAAAGCCACTGTTATTCGCATAGATCGCGACACCACCAGCCGCAAACACGCATTGGCCAATCACCTGAAACACGTACAAAGCGGCAAACCCTGCCTGCTGGTAGGCACGCAAATGCTGGCCAAAGGTCATCACTTTCCCAAAGTGACCCTGGTGGCCATTATGGATATTGATGCCGGCCTGTTTGCCAGCGACTTTCGCGCCCCGGAACATACCGCGCAACTGATTGAACAGGTGGCAGGCCGAGCCGGGCGAGCAGACAAGCCGGGCAAAGTGCTGATTCAAACCCACCACCCCGATCACCCCTTGCTGGAAACCCTGCTCTATAAAGGCTACAACGCCTTTGCCGATACCACGCTGGCCGAACGTAAAATCATTGGCCTGCCCCCCCATGGCTACCTAGCACTGCTGCGGGCCGAAGCCGCCAAAGTGGAGCTGCCACAGGGCTTTTTGCACAACCTAAGCGCCAGCCTGCAACCCCACCTGCCGGCCAGCATGGAAATCTGGGGGCCAGTACCCACGCTAATGCAACGCAAAGCCGGTCGCCATCGTTTTCAACTGGTGATCAAAAGCAACGACCGCCCGCAACTGCACCATTATTTGCGCTACCTGGTCGAACTGGCAGAAAACGACCCGCTGGCCAAAAAAGTAAAATGGCATATCGACGTAGACCCGCTTTACCTGGAATAGCGGAAGAATAATCCGGCGGCACTGGCAATCAGCCCTGGGAATAGCCATAATGTGGCGCATTCCAACGGCCCTGCGCCATTTTCTGTCGAAACCAACCTGTAAGCCCATATCCTGCAATGAAAGAACAAATTGAATCGCTCCTGTCAGCCGCCCTCAATCAGCTGATCGCAGATCAAATCATTCCTGAAAACACCCAACCCAGAATCAACATTGATCGCACCAAAGATAAAAGCCACGGCGATTTGGCAACCAACCTGGCAATGATGCTGGCCAAGCCCGCCAGAAAAAATCCCCGCGAACTGGCGCAACTGATTATCGCGGCACTTCCGGAAAGCGCCGCTGTGCAAAAGGTGGAAATAGCAGGCCCGGGCTTTATTAACTTCTTTTTAGACCCGGCCAGCCAATACAGCGTGATCAAAACCATTCTGCAAGCCAATAGCGAATACGGCAAGTCCACTACCGGCAATGGCCAGCGGGTACAGATTGAATACGTGTCGGCCAATCCCACCGGCCCCTTGCATGTGGGCCATGGCCGCGGTGCCGCCTATGGTGCCAGTGTTGCCAACCTGCTGGCAGCTGCGGGCTTTCAGGTTCACAAGGAATACTATGTGAATGATGCTGGCCGACAAATGGACATTCTTGCCACCAGCGTATGGCTGCGATACCTGGAACAACAGGGGGAACCGATTGTTTTCCCCAGCAACGGTTATAAGGGCGATTATATTTACGATATTGCCAGCTCCATTGCCAAATCAGCCGGCGACCACCTGGTTAAAACCGCCGCAGAAGTATTTGCCCAGGTGCCCGCCGACGAAACCCAAAACTCATCAGGCGACTCTTCACCGGGAGACAAGGAAGCCCACATCGACGCATTGATTGCAAACACCAAAGCACTGCTTGGCAACGAAGGTTACGGTATCTTTTTCGATGCCGCTCTGGGTGCCATTCAGGGCGATATCCACGAGGACCTGGCCGAATTTGGCGTCATTTACGATGAATGGTTTTCTGAAAGATCCCTTACTACCAACGGCCATATCGACAAAGCTCTGAAAAAGCTGGCCGAACTGGGACACACCTACGAAAAAGACGGTGCCATCTGGTTCAAATCCACCGCATTTGGCGATGACAAAGACCGCGTTGTGGTGCGTGACAACGGCCAAAGCACCTATTTTGCATCGGATATCGCTTACCACCTGAATAAATTTGAACGCGGTTTCGACAAAGTTATCAATATCTGGGGTGCCGACCACCACGGTTACATTGCCAGGGTAAAAGCCGCTTTGGAAGCGCTCGGCCTGAACAAAGATCAGCTTGATGTGTTGCTGGTGCAATTCGCCATTTTATATCGCGGTGGCGAGCGTGTGCAGATGTCTACCCGCTCCGGCTCTTTCGTTACCCTGCGCGAACTGAGGGATGAAGTGGGCAACGATGCGGCGCGTTTCTTTTATGTCACCCGCAAATCCGAGCAGCATATGGATTTCGACTTAGACCTGGCCAAATCACAAAGTAAAGACAACCCGGTTTATTACATTCAATATGCCCATGCCCGTGCATGCAGTGTGCAACGCAAATGCGCAGAAGAAGGCAAACCCTGGGATCGGGCACTGGGTGAAGCCAACCTGACGGAGCTGAGCAGCAACCATGAAATTGCGCTGACCAATAAACTATCGCAATACCCGGAAATTATAGAACGCGCTGCCCTTGCCTATGAACCGCACCAGGTCGCCACTTATTTGCGTGAACTGGCCAACATGTACCACACCTGGTACAACAATTCAGGCAAAGTGATTGCAGCAGACGATATTCCCCGTAATGCCCTGCTTACGCTGACCGAAGCAATACGCATTGTGCTAAACAACGGGTTAAAACTGTTGGGCGTATCCGCACCTTCAAGCATGTAAGCCACAGCCACACACCAACACCCACGCAGGCATTTGAACAGGAGAACACCCTTGGCTGAAACCAACCAAAATCAACTGCCCGCATGGGTATGGCTATTTACCGGGGTGATTACAGGGCTTTTTCTGGCTTTTCTTTACTACCTTGCCGGTATTCAGATACCGAGTGAACAGCAACCCCCTGCAACCACCAGCAACAGCACCAGCAGGAATACGCCTAAGTTTGACTTCTACACAGTGCTCCCGGAAGTGGAACAAATGGCGAACAAGGTTAAAACCCAGGCAAACCGGCCAGAACCCGCCGCACACCCGATTAACAACCGCTATATGATCCAGACCGGATCATTCCAAAGCGCCCAGGACGCCGACCGCCGCCGCGCCCAGCTGTTATTACTGGGCCTTAATGTGAAAACCGAAACGGTGGAAGTTCGCCCCGGCCAGGTGTTTCACCGCGTTCAGATAGGCCCTTTCAGTAACGACAGCCAGCTGCAAGCAGCCAAACACACACTGAATAACCACAATATCGAGCACATTGTATTAACGCTGAAATAGCTCTGGAATCGACACAGATTCACTTTCAGGAATTTTTTATTAAGCCTATTGAAATAGTGCTGCCCTGCCCCATATAGGCTTAATAACCTGAAAACTTGTCAGAGGAGCTGGCTGTGGAACAGTTTCGAGGAACCACCATCCTATCCATTCGTCGCAACGGCAAAGTGGTAATCGGTGGTGATGGCCAGGTAAGCCTGGGCAACACTGTGATGAAAGGCAATGCCCGCAAGGTGCGCCGAATCTACAACGATAAAGTAATAGCTGGTTTTGCCGGGGGTACTGCCGATGCCTTTACCCTGTTTGAGCGCTTTGAAGCCAAGCTGGAAAAACACCAGGGCAACCTGACCCGCGCCGCCGTGGAAATGGCCAAAGACTGGCGTACCGACCGGGTACTGCGCAAACTGGAAGCCCTGCTGTGTGTTGCCGATAAGGAAGCCTCGCTGATCATTACCGGCAATGGTGATGTTATTCAGCCGGAAGACGACCTGATGGCCATTGGCTCCGGCGGCCCTTTTGCCCAGGCCAGTGCAAGAGCCCTGCTGGACAACACCGAATTAAGCGCCAAAGAGATTGTAGAAAAAGGGCTTAATATTGCCGCCGACATCTGCATCTATACCAATCACAACCTGGTGATCGAAGAACTCGATTGCTGATTCAATAAAAGATTTTCAATAGAGAAACACCATGTCAAACATGACTCCCCGCGAGATCGTACACGAACTGGATCGCCATATTATTGGCCAGGACAACGCCAAACGCGCCGTAGCCCTGGCGCTAAGAAATCGCTGGCGCCGCATGCAACTGGATGAAAGCCTGCGTAACGAAGTGTCGCCGAAAAATATTTTAATGATCGGCCCCACCGGGGTGGGTAAAACAGAAATAGCCCGCCGACTGGCAAAACTGGCTAACGCCCCTTTCATTAAAGTGGAAGCCACCAAGTTCACCGAAGTGGGCTATGTGGGCCGTGATGTTGAATCCATTATTCGTGATCTGGCGGATATGGCCGTTAAAATGATGCGCGAATCCGAAATGGAACGGGTACGCCATCGGGCTGAAGATGCTGCCGAAGATCGCGTGCTGGATGTGTTGCTTCCCACCGCCCGCAATGAATGGAACGCCGACGAGAGCGAAACCCCGGCTGAAGATTCAAGCGCACGGCAACTGTTCCGCAAACGCCTGCGTGAAGGCCAGCTGGATGACAAGGAAATTGAAATTGATCTGGCATCACCTGCGGTAGGCGTGGAAATCATGGCTCCCCCGGGCATGGAAGAAATGACCAGCCAACTGCAAAACATGTTTTCCAGCATTAATACCGGCAAAAAGAAAAAGCGCAAAACAAAAATCAAAGATGCCCTGAAGAAGCTCAGCGATGAAGAAGCCGCCAAGCTGATCAACGAAGAAGACATTAAAACCAAAGCCATTGAAGCAGTTGAACAAAACGGCATTGTGTTTCTTGATGAAATCGACAAAGTGGCCAAGCGCTCCGAAAACGGCGGCACCGATGTATCCCGCGAAGGCGTGCAACGGGATTTGTTGCCGCTGATCGAAGGCAGCACCGTTACCACCAAATACGGCATGGTTAAAACCGATCATATACTGTTTATCGCATCCGGAGCCTTCCACCTGGCAAAGCCATCCGACCTGGTACCCGAACTGCAAGGCCGCTTGCCGATTCGCGTTGAACTGGAAGCGCTATCTGCCGATGACTTTGAACGGATTTTAACAGAACCGAATGCATCGTTAACCGAACAATATAAATCCCTGATTGCCACCGAAGGGTTGAGCATTGAATTTAACAGCGACGCCATTCGCAAAATCGCAGAAACCGCCTGGCAGGTAAACGAGCGCACTGAGAATATCGGTGCCCGCCGCCTGCACACAGTGATGGAAAAATTAACCGACGAAATTTCGTTCGAAGCCGCCGACCTGGCCGCCAAACACGAAACACAGCCTTTCACCATTGATGCTGCCTATGTTGACAAGCAACTGGCAGAACTGGCGGGCAATGAAGATTTAAGTCGTTATATTTTATAGTTTTAAAACCCGGCACATTACCCCATAACGAAAGCAGATCACTTTGCTGTCGTTATGGGGCTTGCCAACCCCTAACCAGACCCCACCAAAATACCTAATGGACAACACGCCCCCAACCGCCATTAAACTGCACACCCAATCCAACATGCTTGAACTGGTTTATGGGGAACAGCACTTCCATTTAAGCTTTGAATTTTTACGTGTTCACTCCCCTTCTGCGGAAGTTAAAGGCCACGGCAAGCCGATCTTGCAGGTGGGCAAACGCCAGGTAAAAATCCGCAATATTGAAACAGTCGGCAATTATGCTTTGAAGATAACCTACGATGATGGCCACGACACCGGGCTGTATTCCTGGCAATATCTAAACGAACTGTGCGCCAACCAGGGTACCCTGTGGCAGGCTTATCTTGATCAACTGGCAGAAACAGGCGGCAGCCGCGAACCGTTGATTATTGGAAAATGGCAGTAATCAACCCCGGCTATAGAATTAGAGCTGCATATATTTATGTCAAAATACTTTGTCTCTCAAAATTTCAAGAATTTGATATACAAATAAATATATGAACTAAAGCTTGGTAGAAGCGGCGTACTATTATTGCGGACAGCTTCCGCCTGAACAACAATACCTCTCTGTAAATTCACACCACACATCAGACATAATCCATAATGTTGCACGGTTTCCGTGAAGCCATTATTATCGCAAGATGATTGTTTCATTTGGCAATAGTACCATCACCCTCAAAGCTTTGGCTTAACCTTCAGGCAGCGCATTCAGCCCCTTATTGAAGCTAACCTGTAAATAACCGGCAGATTTTTCAAGGAATTACGCCATGTCTGAGCAAAAAGCCACACATTCTGGTTATCGGGCCGCTCGGGTAAAAAGGGAAGCGCGTTCAATAGCCAGCAATTACGACATGATGAACGATTTGATGTCTTTCGGTATTCATCGCCTTTGGAAGCGTTACACCATTGAAATGAGCGCCGCTCGCCCGGGGCAAACCCTGCTGGATATTGCCGACGGTACTGGCGATTTAACGATGAAGTTTGCCAAAATCGTGGGCAGCAAGGGCAAGGTGGTGCTGGCAGATATTAACGCTTCCATGCTGGAAATGGGCCGCGACAAGCTGCTGGACAACGGCTATGCAGGCAATATTGATTACGTGCAGGCCAATGCTGAAAACCTGCCGTTTGCAGACAACACTTTTGATTGCATTACCATCAGTTTTGGTTTGCGGAATGTTAACGATACAAGCAAAGCCCTTGAATCCATGTATCGTGTACTGAAACCCGGTGGCCGCTGCCTGGTGCTGGAATTTTCAAAGCCCACCAGCGACTTTCTGGAAAAGGCATATGATCGCTATTCCTTTTCGTTGCTGCCAATAATGGGCAAGCTGGTGGCAAACAATGCCGACAGCTATCGCCATCTGGCAGAATCCATTCGTGTGCACCCGGATCAAAACAAGCTGAAACATATGATGCGCAAAGCGGGCTTTGAAAACCCCGAATACCATAACCTGAGCGGCGGTATCGTCGCCTTACATCGCGGATTCAAATACTGATGAGCAACAATAATTCCAGTGATTCTAACGAGAGCAACACCAACCAGAACCGCAGCCTGTTACCGTCATTGGTTACTGGCCAGCTTGAAATGGCCTTAAACAAAGCGCTGGGCTATGCACCTGCCACCAAGATGCGCCTGAAACGGCTGGCAGGCAAATCATTGGGGCTGAATCTGCGTAACCCTGCGGTGCAGCTTACCCTGATTATTGAGCGCAAGGGCGTGCGCACCTTAAGCTATTTGGAAGAAAACCCCGATGCGGTGATTACCGGGCCTTGCGTTACGGTGGTTCGCCAGCTGGCAAAAAACAGCACCACCAGCCAATGGCTTGCCAGCGGCATTGAGCTGACGGGAGATATTGACCTGGTTCAGCAGGTATCAAGTATTCTGGCTGAGCAGGATTTTGATATTGAAGAACCCCTGTCAGAACTGATTGGTGATGTGGCCGCCCACCAGCTGGCCCGAGCCACTCGCGGCGCTTTTGGCTTGTTAAAAAAAGCCGGTATTGGCAAAACACGGGTGAGCAAAACCGCAGCCAACAATTTGCACCAGGATGCAGATACCCCGAGAGACGATTAATTGATTGCCACCGAAGCCACTACCCACACACCCCGCAGCTTGAAGGTTTGGACCAACAGGTTTACCCTGAGCCGCTGTGAATAGCATCTAAAAGTTTCAGATGCTGCCTGAAACAGTGCAGCCTGAAATTTCATCAACACAAAAAAGCAGTATTCTTAATATGAGTGATATACTAAAGGCGCTGGATAACATACTTGATGAGCGCAAATCAGCATCGCCGGATTCATCCTATGTCGCGGGCCTGTATCATAAGGGGCTGAATAAAATTCTGGAAAAAGTAGGCGAAGAAGCCACCGAAGCCATTATTGCCGCGAAAGATGCAGAACAATCCAACGATAACGCCGATGTGATCTACGAAACCGCCGATTTGTGGTTTCATAGCCTGGTTGCCCTTCATAAACTGGGGGTAAGTTCTGAGGATGTGCTGAACGAACTGACACGCCGTTTTGATCTATCGGGGCTGGTGGAAAAACAGAACCGCAGCAAATCATCATAATCGGTTTTTAAAGATTCATATTCAGGAGATAAAAAATGGGTATTGGTGGTATCAGCATTTGGCAATTATTAATCATCCTGGTGATTGTATTGCTGTTATTTGGAACCAAACGTTTACGCAATCTTGGCGGCGATCTTGGCGGTGCCATTAAAGGCTTTAAAAAAGCCATGAATGAAGAAGATCAGAAAACCCTGCCCGAAAATAAACAAAACGTTGCGGAAAAATCGGCACAACAACAAAAAACCGATGCTGACTGAGTACAGATACTGTCATGTTCGATATTGGTTTTTTTGAATTAGTGATTCTTGCGGTGATCGGATTGCTGGTGCTTGGCCCGGAGCGCCTGCCCCACGCGGTGCGCATGACTGCCGCCTGGATAGGAAGATTCCGCCGTGCAGCACTGACAGTGCGCGAGGAAATCGAGCGCGAAGTTAATACCATGGAAATGCAGCAACGGCTGAAACAACAAATGGAAAACAGCGGCTTGCAAGAAGCCAAAGATGCACTGGAAGAAACCGGGCAGGCTCTTCGCAACGGCATTTTAAATGAACAGACACTGAAAGATATCGAACAGCAGGGCCTGCAGAATTACACCAGCCATTTAATGGAATCTGAACAACCGGCGGCACAACCGGCGGCACAACCAGCTGAAACCAGCGACGCTGTTCAAGAAGCACCTGCTGCGGCAACACACTCAACTGACAAACCCGCGTAATCGTATGCCAGACGAACAACCCACAAACGAAGCCGAAATGCCGTTAATCGAGCATCTTATCGAATTAAGAACGCGTATTTTACGGGCGCTGCTGGCTACGCTGGTGATTTTTTTGGGGTTGTTTTATTTTGCCAACGATATTTATTACTGGATAAGCCTGCCCATTCGGGAACAGTTGCCAGCAGGCGCAACCATGATCGCCACTGATATCACCGCCACTTTTTTTGCACCGTTTAAACTCACCCTGGTAGCGGCGATTTTTCTGGCCATGCCAGTGATTCTTCATCAGTTCTGGAAATTTGTTTCGCCCGGTTTATATGAGCACGAAAAAAAGCTGGCGCTGCCGGTATTGTTGTTAAGTATTGTGCTTTTTTATAGTGGCATTGCGTTTGCGCACTTTGTGATATTTCCACTGGTGATGCATTTTTTTACCAGCATTGGCCCGGAGTTTGTTTCCGTTACCCCTGATATTTCACAATACCTGTCGATTGCGCTGAAATTGTTTTTTGCCTTTGGTATCGCCTTTGAAATTCCGGTGATTACCATGGTATTAATCTGGACAGGGGTGGCATCGGTTAAATCCCTTAGCGAGAAACGCCCTTATATTATTGTGGGCTGCTTTGTATTTGGCATGCTGCTGACACCACCTGATCCGTTTTCCCAATTAATGCTCGCTATTCCCATGTGGATGCTGTTTGAAAGCGGCCTGTTGTTTGGTCGCATTGGCAAACCTGGCAAAACCCGCACCGATAACGGCCAGGATCAACAAGAAGAACACTAAAGCGCATGATCAGTAAAATAAATGTTACGCTTCCAGTAAAAACGTTACCGGTCCATCGTTTAACAGTTCAACTTTCATATCAGCGCCAAACCTGCCGGATGCAGTAGCAGGCCACTTCTGTTGCGCCTGATTTAACAGGTATTCATACAAGCGCTTGCCTTCTGCCGGTGGCGCCGCGGAGCTGAAGCTGGGCCTTAACCCTTTTTTAGTCTCTGCCACCAGGGTGAATTGTGAAACCAGCAATAATCCGCCGTTTATATCTTGCAGTGATAAATTCATTTTATCTTCGGCATCAGCAAACACACGATACTTAAGAATTTTTTCCAGCAGTTTATCAGCGGTTGTTTGGTCGTCGCCCTTTTCCACCCCCAGTAATACCAGCAGGCCCTGGTCGATTCGGCCAGTAATTTCACCACCAACCGTTACCGAGGCATGAGTTACACGTTGCAACAGTGCTTTCATAGGTTCTCCAGGGTGCTACTCATAATGCGTCCACATACGTAATATTTTGATGGTGTTTTCAGATTCATAAACCTGATAAACCAACCGGTGTTGAATATTGATACGCCTTGAATATGCTCCGGCCAGATCACCGATTAATTTTTCATAAGGTGGAGGATTTTGATAAGGGTTTGCTTCAATAACTTTTAACAGCTGTTTTGCTTTTTCCTTTAAGCCTGATGAAGCAAGTTTTTTTGCATCTTTTTGTGCTTGTTTAGTATAAACAAGTTGCCAACTCACCAATCCAACTCCCTGGCACAAGAATCAACAGGCTCTTCCATGCCTTCCTGAATGCTCTCTCTCATACCCGGAACAGATAACAAATACAATGTTTCCTGAATCGCTTCCCAGTCTTCAGAAGCAATTAATACAGCGCTGTTTCTTTTTCCTGTTATGGTAATTGGCTGATGGGTTTCACTGGCTTGATCGAGTAATCGATATAAATTGGCTCTCGCCTCACTTGCAGTAAGAATGTTCATTTCCATTCTCCAATTTGGTGATGCATTATCGTACGATTTGTCGTACGATAATGCAAATTTATTCCACTAACGCGCCGCATAACAGGCATTCAAGGTGAGTGCCAATTCTTCCTGGTTGTATATTTCAACCTTAAATTCTGCCCGCGTACGCCCTTTTTCGCGGTAGGTGTTAACCAGCTCGGCACACTGTTTATCGGTCGCGTTAACCACCGCGCGCAAAGTTCCACGCACGGGTACAAAGTATTCAATCTCACCTTTTGTCACCCATACGTCCGGGTCAAAACCGGCATCCAACAGCGTTAAATACAGCAGGCTCCAGCCACACAGCGTTGCCACACAATACAGGCTACCGCCAAAGGCCGTGCCATGGGTGTTGATATTAGGCTCAAACGGCGCTTCAACCACCACATAGCCAGGTCGATACTCAACAACATCTATTTGCATATGCCGCACCATCGGCACACTGGACTTCAGTTTTTCACTAACAATCTCTAATTTATTCATATGACTTCCAATAACAACCTGCCAGACATAAAAAAAGCGAGGCATTGATACAATAGCCTCGCTTTTTTTGTTATACCGACTGAGTTAAATCAAGCCACGTAGCAACTCTTCCGTTCGAGCAGCACGGTGTCTGGCCTCTTCTGCCGGGTTCACTTCTTCTACTTTTTCATCGGGCGTTACCTTAAATAAAGGCTGACCTTGTTTAACGATTGCGCCATCCATGTTATCAATCAGCACTTTATCTACGGTGCAAGCGAAAGGTGCCTGTATTTTATTGAACATTTTCATAACTTCAACAATATAAATGGTATCGCCCGCGTTAATGTGAGTTCCCTCTTCCACATAAAGTGGCAAGCCGGGAGCCTCACGGCCATAGAACATACCACCGCACACTGCAACCAGTTCATCGGCTTTGGTGGCTGGAGGTGGCACCAGCACTTTCGTCATTTGCCCTTGCAGGGTTTCATCATGCAGCCGCTGAGGAATGCTAACAGTCAGATCTTCATTGACTTTAATATCGTAGAACAACGCATCCCGTGCCATTTTAGGTAGCGCACCCATTACTTCCATTCCGGCCTGATAGCCTAAGTGCGCCGCCTGCACCTGCGCCCATTCGTCGGCACTAAAATCACCTTGCGGTGTATCCTGATCAATCAAAGCGACAAGCTGCTGATAATCGGTAATGCCCAGGCGTTTTTCCAGGTCACGATAAAAGGCAAGCGCTAATTGCAGCACTTCGTTATCGTGTTTCCAGATACATTCAGCCGCCGGAAGATCGGCACGAAAATCCATGTTCAGGTAATGATAAGTATCATCGAGTATGTCGATAGGGTTTTTCGCCCAAACAACTGTATCGCCATCAAATTTAACATGGGCTTTGTTAAGGCTTAGCCAACCGGAAAAAACATGGGGTTCATCCAGTAACAACTCTAAAGGACGCAACAACAAGGTGTGCTTACGTTCAAGTACGCTGTCTGTGGCTTTAACGGCAGCCGCCAAAGTATCAGCACTGCTGTGAACAACGGCTACCTGTTTTTTGTAGTGGGTTTTCACCTCGCGAAAAGC
>PDSR01000060.1 GCA_002748575.1 Gammaproteobacteria bacterium | reverse complement strand
GCATCACATCCAGCAGTTCAACTTCAAATATCAATGCTGAATTAGGGCCAATTTTAGGGCCTGCTCCACGGGTGCCATATGCCAGCTCTGCAGGAATAAACAGCTTATATTTATCGCCGGTTTTCATTAATTGCAGTGCTTCAGTCCAACCTTTGATCACACCATTTACTGCAAATTCAATGGGCTGGCCACGATCAACCGAAGAATCAAACACGGTGCCATCAACTAAAGTGCCATGATAATGTACTTTTACTTTGTCGTTGGCATCCGGGCTGGCACCACCTTCGGGGCCAGAGGCGAGCACTTCGTATTGCAAACCGCTTTCCGTGGTTTTTACACCCTCACGCTTGGCATTTTCTGCCAGAAAAGCTTCTGACTTTTCTTTATTTTCGCTAAGCGCTTTTTCCTGGGCTACCTGCATTTCTTTCATTTTACGGGTTTGCAGTGCTTTTAACGTTGCCATCATTTCCTGTGGATCAAGGTCAGGCTTTTGCGATTTAAAACCGTGGGTTAAACCCTTATAAAAAGCTTCCAGATCGAGCTCTTTTACATCCCGCGACATGGCTTCGCCGTATTTAAAACCAATAGCGTAACTGGCTTTTTGGTCTTCATTGGCAAAAGCACTGGGCGCAACCGCATTTGCTTCAGCAACAATTCCTGTGCTGGTCGTTTCTACCTGCGCAGATTCTTCTTTTTGCTCTTGCTGACATGCGGCTAAACCAAGTGCCAGCGTCGCTATCATTAACTTCTTCATTTTTTCTCCTGCTCCTACTAAAACCTGTTTACTGCACTGTCTGCGGTATAAACACAACATAGACAGGCCGGCTTTATCAGAGTTCAATTATTAAATATTAAACTTTAGTTATGTCGGTTTGACTGACAGGCCACTTAATCATTGCCAATAAAGCAGCGATCCAACGGCACTTCCAACCTTTCGGCCAGGGGTTCCCATAGCTTGCCACCGATAGTAGCAGATAATAATTATATCTGCTGCACCCTTAACGATAATGTGCCAAGCAGTCCACTTTAAAAAGATCACATTGCCGATTAATTTCGGCCATTATTCGCCATATTATTGCTTTTAATTCCCAATGTGCTATCAACAAAAAGTAAAGGTATAGATATTGTGTTGTCATACCGTATAATTGCCAACAATTCGATCACCGTTTAATTAGCTGAGGAATGAAACCTATGGCTGCTCGAAAAACCAAAAAAGCCCCCGCCAGAAAACCTGCCAAGAAAAAAGCAGCTGCTAAAAGAACTGCTACCAAAAAAGATCAAGTAGCCGTGTTACAAGCACAAATTGCCAAGCTTGAAGCACAGGTTCATGCGCTTCTTGAAAAGCAGATTAAAGCCGCTGTAAAAACAGCCGATTCCGCTAAAAAGGCCGTTGCAAAAGCAACCACCACCCAAAAAGCCGCCATAGCCAAAGTCAAAGCGGCCCAGGCCAAACTAAAAACCAAAGCCAGCGCAGCCAACGAAAGGGCCGTTGCCAGAGCCAAAGACGCAGCCACTAAAGCTGCCGAAAAACTGGCTGACGCCAAATGCCACTTCAATACCAGCAAAATAGCCGTTGCAGATGCCAAACGCAAAACGGCAAACAACAAAAAAATAACAACTGCCGCCAAAAAAGCCGCTAAAGAAATTGCTGCAGAAGAAAAAGCGCAGGCCAAAAAAGCGGCTGATGCGGCAAAAGCGCAAGCTAAAAAAGAAGCCGAAGCAAAGAAAAAAGCCGCTGCCAAAGCCAAAGCTGCTGCCAAAAAATCCAAAGCTGCCAGCAAGAAAAAGGCAGTTACCAGCAAAGCAAAAACCAAAAAGGCTGCCGCGAAAAAGAAAACTGCCGTAAAAAAAGCCGCGTCTAAAAAGGCAGCGACTAAAAAAACCACGACAAAAAAAGCTGCCGCCAAGAAAACCACCGCTAAGAAAGCGACCGTTAAGAAAGCCACCACCAAGAAAGCAGCTGCTAAAAAAGCCGCCACCCGCAAAACAGCGGTAAAAAAAGCACCTGCAGCTAAGAAAAAGGCAGCGGTAAAGAAGACCGCCACCGATAATAAGCCTGCCGCAAAAGCACCAGCGCCAAAACCAGAGAAAGCATCGGCTGAAGTAAAACCTGCAGCACCAACAGCAACCAAGCCTGCTGCTGCGCCGACGCCCAAGCCTGTCGAAGAACCAAAGCCAACGACAACTGCGCCAGAACCAAAGCCGGCACCAGAGGCAAAACCGGCACCAGAACCGAAGCCGGTGCCAAAACCTGCACCTGAACCAGAGCCCATTAAAAATGAGCCAACGGAGCCAGGTCGCAGCCTGTTCTCGCCAGACGAAGACGCCTGATAAGCGCACTTACCTGAAAGCAAATCAAAAAGGGTCAGCAATGCTGGCCCTTTTTGATTAGAATAGCGGCAACAACTGTTTCCGGTAATTAATGCTCCATGATCCATCTATCTGACATTTCCCTGCTCCGGGGTAATAAAACACTTTTAAACAACGCCTCTTTCACTGCCCACGCTGGCTGGCATATCGGCTTAACCGGCAGAAACGGCTGCGGCAAAAGCAGCTTGTTCGCCCTGTTAAAAGGTGAGCTGACCACCGACCAGGGCGATTGCCATATTCCCAAAGAATGGCAGATCGCCCATATGGAGCAGGAAATTGATGCGCTCGACAGCAGCGCCCTTGATTATGTGATAGATGGCGATCAGCAGTTAAGACAACTGCAACAGGCATTGCAACGGGCAGAGGCCGAGGAAGACAACCACCAGATCGCCCACCTGCATCACGAGCTGGATACCATTGATGCCTATCGTGCAGAATCAAGAGCCGCAAAGCTACTCATTGGGCTGGGGTTTACCCAGGCACAATTCAACACTTGTGTCAGCGACTTTTCCGGTGGCTGGCGGATGCGACTGAATTTGGCCAAAACCCTGATGTGCCGATCAGACTTGTTGTTACTCGACGAACCCACCAACCACTTGGATCTGGATGCCATTCTCTGGCTGGAATCATGGATTCAGCAATACCCCGGCACCGCCATTATCATTTCACACGACCGGGATTTTCTCGATAAAACGGTACAGCATATTCTGCATATGGAGCATGAAACCCTGCACCACTACAAAGGCAATTATTCCCGTTTCGAAATCACCCGAGCTGAACAACTGGCGCTGCAACAGGCACAATTTGAAAAGCAACAACGCCAGATTGCCCACATGCAATCCTTTATCGACCGCTTTCGGGCAAAGGCTACCAAGGCCAAGCAGGCTCAAAGCCGTATTAAAGCCCTTGAACGGCTGGAACAAATTGCACCGGCCCATGTGGACTCGCCGTTTCAGTTTTCCTTCAGAGAGCCCGAGAAGAAACCCAACCCGCTGCTGCGCATCGACCACGCCTGTGCAGGCTATGGCCCGGACGCAAGAATTATTGAAAACATTGATCTGCATATCAGCGCCGAATCGCGTATTGGATTGCTTGGCCCCAACGGTGCAGGCAAATCCACGCTGATCAAATCCATTGCCAACGAATTAGCCTTTGTTGAAGGTAGCTACGAAAGCAGCGAACACTTGAAGATCGGTTACTTTGCCCAGCACCAACTGGATCAACTGGACCCTGCCGCCACGCCCTTTACCAGTATGCTGCGTGCGGCACCGGGCACAGATGAACCAAAATTGCGTGCCTATCTGGGCAGCTTTGGTTTTTCCGGAGATATTATCGACCAGACCATTGAGCATTTTTCCGGTGGCGAAAAATCCCGGCTGGCGCTGGCATTAATTATTTGGGAAAAGCCCAACCTGTTACTGCTGGACGAACCCACCAACCATTTAGATCTGGAAATGCGCCACGCTCTCACCCTGGCCTTGCAGGATTACGAAGGCGGCCTGATTCTGGTATCCCACGACCGCCACCTGATTCGCAACACCACCGATGAATTACTACTGGTGGCCAACCATAAAATCACACCCTTTAACGACGACCTCGACGCCTATGCCGACTGGCTCAGCGAACATCGCCAGCAATCATTAAAACCGGATACCGCCGCCAGCACCCGAAGCACCCCCAAAGTCGATAAAAAAGCAGAGCGACAAAAAGCTGCTGAACTGCGTGAGCAACTCAGGCCACTGAAAAGGCAAGCCGATACTTTGGAAGCTAAACTCGATAAGCTGCAAACACAAAAAGATCAGCTTGATGAGCAACTGGCAGATACTTCGTTATACGAAGAAGCCAACAAACCGCAACTTAATGAATTGTTGCAGCAACAAGCCCACATTCAGAAAACACTGACAGAAGTTGAAGAATCATGGCTGAAAGCGTTGGAACAACTGGAAGCATTAGAAGCAAAACTGTTGTGTTGAAGGGTGTTGCGGTAACTCGTTGTAAATAAAAAATTGGGGCGGTTGTGGATAACATCAAGGAATACAACCTGCTCTTATAGAGTTTAAGATGCGCTTTGCTAGACAGCAACTACGCTTTTTTTACATATTTCGGAGTAACCTTAATAGCACCAATACCAGGCACTTTACAGTCCAGGTTGTGATCGTCGGAACTTTCAACCAGGCGTATATTTTTGATTTTTGTACCTACTTTCACCACCGATGAAGAGCCCTTTACTTTAAGATCTTTTATCACCGTCACCGTATCGCCATCACTTAAAATGGTACCGTTTGAATCTTTTACCACAAAGCTGTCTTCTTCTGGCTGTTCGCCGGTTATCGGCCATTCGTAGGCACACTCGGGGCAAATATAACTTGGGCCATCTTCATAAGGGTATTCTGAATCGCATTTGGGGCAATTTGGCATGGGTATTTTCCAATTCTGGCAGGATAAAAAAGCACTGCAATTATAGGGTATTTATTGCAAAATATGACGAAAGTGATAACTTTTTTGCATTATAAATCGTATTTCTATTTAATAGTGAAGAATATTAATAGCTATAGGTTATTCCCTTGAAAACCATCGCGTTTTTTAACGTCAAAGGTGGTGTTGGCAAAACCACTTCGGCCGTTAACATAGCCTACCTTGCAGCACAGCATCGGATGAACACCTTACTTTGGGATCTGGACCCGCAAAGCTGTGCTTCCTGGTATTTAGGAGTGCCCGATGACTTGCAACAAAAGGCACTAAGAGTATTTAAAGGCAAAACACCCATCGGCAAGCTGAGAATCAATACGCCCTACCCTAAATTAAAAGTCATTCCCGCCGATATGTCGTTACGCAAGCTGGAAATACTGCTGGGTGAAGAAGCACAATCGCGCCGCTTACTGGCAAAGCTTGCCGATAACCTCAGTGAAAAAAACAAGTTACTTATTTTTGATTGCGCACCAGCATTTTCAAAAGTTACAGAAAATATTTTTACCTGCTGTGATGTACTTGTGGTGCCGCTGTTGCCATCGCCGTTGTCATTAAGATCTTTTAACCAGCTCAACCAATATGTAAAAAGCAAAAAGAAATGGAAGCACCTGGAGCTGCATCCTTTTTTTACCATGGTTGACCGGCGACGAAAAATCCATAACGAAACCATTAACAACGCTAAAAAACTGATTGGTATGCGCGACCCCGTGTGTATTCCCTACACCAGCGAACTGGAAAAAATGGGCATACACCAACAGCCGATTTACCAATACGCGGGTAAAACACCGGGCGCACTTGCCTATCAAACACTATGGGAACAGCTGGTACTGCAACATAAACTCAGCTGAGTTTTATTAAGGCGCTATTTTCTTTTTAATCGCCTTGGCAATGGGCGACGGAATATGATTAATCGCACCCAGCATATGGGGCAGCGCCTTGAGTTTCAGCCCTTCGTATTCGCTTGGTACCACCGCATCAATCAAATGGGGGCCGGGCTGTTCAAAAGCGGTTTGCAAAGCGCTGTTAAATTCTTTGGCGGTGGTTGCCTCGTACGCAGGCATTCCCATACCTTTGGCAATAGCCACAAAATCAATGGCCGGCTGCGACAAATCCAGTTGCGATTTTGCTTTAGGGCCAACGCTTTCAGCACCCACCCTTTGCAACTCTATATTTAAAATGGCATAGGAGCGGTTATTGAAGATCACCACGGTTACATCCAACTGTTCTTTTACCATCGTCCATAACGATTGAATCGTATACATCGCAGAACCATCACCCACCAGAGCAATCACTGGGCGATCTTTTCCGGCAATGGCCGCACCAATCGCCACCGGCAACCCCTGACCAATGGCACCGCCGGTCAGGGTTAACACATCATGCCGCGGAGCCCCTGCTGTGAAATGGGGCAGCTTTACTCCAGAGGTTTGCGCCTCATCCGAAATAATCGTGCGCTCCGGCATTAAAGCGCCAATGGCCTGGCACACTTTGGCGGCAGTCAGTTTGCCAGCAGGCAGTTTCGGACGCTCCTCCTGCTGAATAGCGGGCAAGGTTGTGTGAGCATCCACGGCATCCATCAGCGCCTGCAAGCTGCCGACAGCATTTTCATCGGGGGCCACTAAATGATGGGGTGAACAGGATTCTGGCACCAGGTAACTTGGCTTGCCAGGATAAGCAAAAAACGATACCGGCTCTTTGGCATCGATCAGCACCAGGTGCTGGTAGCCACTGAGCTGTACCATTGCCATTTCAGCAAGATAGGCAATCCGCTCAACGAATGGCAAACCGGCACCTCGTTCCATGCGGGTGGGAAACACCTCGGCAAACAGTTTCGCACCGGTTTTTTCCGCAATCCGCGAGGCCGCAATCAAACCCGCCTCCATCAGCACCCGGCGACCCAGCACAATGGCGGTTTTTCGGCCTTTACGCGTTAGCACATCGGCAATTTCAGCAATAGTTTCAGCAGGGGCCAAAGGCACCTCTGGCTTGGAAACTGCCTCCCCCGGTGTGCCACCTTTACCCCAGGAAATATCGGCTGACAGAATCAATGTGGATATTTCCGCTGGCGGCTGTTGCGCCCTGGCAATGGCAGCAGCGGCATCCGCTCCCAACTGTTCGGTGGTTTCACAGGTATGCACCCAGGTAGAAACATTACGTGCCAGAGTTTCTATATCCGATTCCAGGGGTGCATCGTATTGCTTATGATAAGTGGCGTGCTCACCGACAATATTAATCATCGGCACCCGTGCCTTGCGGGCATTATGCAAGTTAGCAATGCCAT
The DNA here is from genome assembly GCA_002748575.1 of Gammaproteobacteria bacterium. Classification (GTDB taxonomy): domain Bacteria; phylum Pseudomonadota; class Gammaproteobacteria; order Pseudomonadales; family Ketobacteraceae. The sequence goes on along the minus strand of PDSR01000060.1, from coordinate 13,012 downwards.
TGCCCAGGCCGCAACCCAGGTGCAGTAATGTTGCCGCCGGTTTTTCAGCTATGCGGGCGTAGCCATCGGCGGCACCAGTGGCCACCCCTTCAAACAGGCAGAGCACAGCTTTCATATCGGTGCTATCCAATGCGGCGACAAAATGCATTTCAGATGTGCCGGGGTTGGTAAAACAGGTATCCACACCTGAATTAATAAGGGTTTGGATTAAAGTTTTAGCACCGTTGCTCATGAAGACACCTTACAGCCAGATCGTTTACGACAGTCTAACGCCAGCACCTTGAACAAGGCAAAGATATAAAAAAAATACCGAAAAAAGTCGGTAAAAAGCCGGTGATTGGACTGCCCGATAGCCTTATAATGGCCTTTGCAAGCACCTAATCCCGAGCGACTATCACCCAAGACCATCACTCAAGGTAACGGAGTCACCGAATGAACACCTTCCTCGGCTTTACCGAAGAACAAATTACCCATTTCGGCCTTACCGTTGGTGTTAGCGTTTTTATTCTTTATATGTTTTATATCGTTGCCCAGCTCGCCAAGGAATCCAAAGCCGGGAAATTCGGCACCTTTATTATCTTTCTGGTACTTACTTTGGGTATGGTGGGGTTTATCGCCAAAGGTATCATTCAGTGGTTTCTTGATATTTAATGCGGAATCTTTTTTCTGTATTCGCGATACCTGATTAGTGATTTCGATCAGTTTTATACCTCAATAGCCTCTATACAATCTTAGCGAATATATTTAAGGAGGCCTTATGGGTTATTTCGGTGGCGAACAGGATATTGAATTTGCGGGCAAGGTATTCCCCGACAAGGGCGCAACCAGGGAAGAGGTAATGCAAGGATTGTCGGCTTTTGATGCTATGGATGTTACGGATATTTATGCCCACAACACCATTCAATCAACAACCTTGATGTCTCACCTTGAAGCGGCAGAAATCGCAAAAGACGCCAATAGAATGTTTCTGAGAAGAAACTATCTGTACAAGGAACTGCTTCCCGGCTGCACGCAAATGGGGCTGGAAGTGAAGCAGATGATCAAGGAAATGCTTCGCTTTCCCCAGGATTCCAGAGTGCGATTTACATCTGGCGGATCGGAAAGCCTTTATTCTGCCATCGCATCGGCCAAGGAGTGGGGCAAACAGGAAAAGAATATTCTTAAACCGGAAATCGTTGTTCCCTATTCTATTCATACTGCTTTTTCCAAATGGTGCAAATACGCCAGCATCAACATAAAACGTATTCCCTTGGGCAAGGATTATCGTGCCGATGTAGCAGCTATCGAAAAAGCGATTACCAAAAATACTATTTTAATTGCTGGTTCTGCGCCCTGCTGGCCCTATGGATTATTCGATGATATTCCAGCGCTGGGTGCGGTGGCAGAAAAGCATAATGTCTGGATGCATGTTGATGGTTGCCTTGGCGGGTTTCAATCACCCTTTGTAGAAAAGCTTGGCCAGCAGTTACCGACCTGGGATTTCAGGGTGCCCGGTGTACGTTCAATATCCGCAGATCTGCACAAACATGGCTATAGCGCCAAACCGCTGTCTTCAATCACTTTTCGCAATAAAGACTGGGAGCAATACTATGTATGCTCTGCCAGCGACTGGCCCGATGGCCTGTATTCCACCGAAGCGATTGCCGGCACCACATCGGCAGGCCCCATTGCATCGGCTTGGGCGGTCATGAAGTTTCTTGGTGAAGAAGGTTATCTGGAATTAGCGAAGCGATCCATGGAGGTTAAGCAGCGTTACCTTGATAAAATCAGTAACATTGATGGCGTTGAATGTTTTCCATCTGATCTTTGCACCATGACCCTTCGTTTAGAAAAAGGGCTGGATCTGTTTGCCGTTATGGGCGGGTTGTTCGAGCGTCACTCTTATTGCCTGCCATCTTTTCAGCCACCGGCACTGAAAATTGTGTTAGACCCGGTAACTGACGAAGTGGTCGATACGTTTGTTAAAGACCTTGCAGAAGTTATCCCGCTGGTTAAATCCGGTGAAATATCTATCGACAATCTGAAGCCCTGGATGTAATCGCTGGATACGCCACTGGATACAAACAAAAGGAACCTTTTATGAAAATGACACTTCTGCTGATTGCCCTTGGATTGAAGTTACAGGCCAATGCGCTGCTTGATCAAAGCTTTCGTAAAAAAATCCGCCACATAAACCGCATTGTGGTGATTAAAACCGCCGATGGCAAACACAGCTATTCGTACCTGTTTCGCAACAATATGATTTTTTGTCATCCGGGCAGCAACAAGCATGCAACCGTTGAATTGATCTGGGCAGATCCGGAAAAAGCACTGCAAGTCATGCTTTCAAATGAACAGCTGGATACATTCTCAGCTATGGGGAAAGGTGAACTTGTCATTAAGGGGAATTTTCAGGATGCCCTTTGGTTTACGGACATAGCCACTTGAACAGCATCAGATCTCATTAACGACTAACACAAATTCTCTGCGGGCGCGGTAATAACATAAATTATGCACGCCTGATACCTGAACCAATACGTCAAACCTGAAGATTCCCGTTTCAGTTGGTGTGCCCTCAATGCTTAACACCCGGGAATCATTAAAGTGATAAGCTTCCAGCCCATAGGGCAGATTGTCTTCTACGCTGAAATCATAAAAGAACCAATCATCCTGGGGCTCATTTTCAATCTCTACCTGAATATCGGCCTGATAGTGCTGATTAAGCACCGCATCAGGGAGCGACTTTGTTTGGAAAACAGGCCCGTTCCCGGCAATACACACATACAGGCCCACTTCACCACAACCTGACAGGCAAGTAGTGACTACCACAACGAAAACACTGAGGGCTTTTTTTAACCACCGCACGTTTTGCAACAGCAACATAAGGCTACGCCAGTTCAATCACCTTGGAAACCAGCTTGCTGATACCTTCCGCTGCCTCGGAAATGCGTTCTGCCAGCATATAGGCAGGCGTTGTAACCACCTTTCGGGCCTCATCCACATGAAAACTGTTAACCGCACATTCCTGATGTTTGCCACCCATGGCTGCAATCGCCGCCGCCGTGTCAGCATCGTTACCAATGGTGCATTCGGTACCTTCGCCAAACAGTTTCGGGGTCATCGCCGGAGCAATACAAATCAAACCAACCGGCTTGCCCTGATCATGGATGGCTTTTACCAAAGCAGCGACATCCTGATTAATTGTCATTTCGGCACCATCGACTGCAAAGCTCGACAGATTTTTTGCCGCACCAAACCCGCCGGGAATAATCAGTGCATCGTAATCGCTGGCGTTAGCATCAGCCAGATCAATAATATTTCCGCGAGCCAGGCGAGCCGCTTCCACCAGTACGTTACGGGTTTCATCGGTTGCTTCGCCGGTTAAGTGATTTATTACATGCATTTGATCAATATTGGGTGCCATACACTGGTATTCGACCCCGGCCTGATCTAACGACAATAACGTAATGGTTGTTTCATAAATTTCAGAACCATCGTAAACACCACAACCTGCAAGAATTACTGCTACTTTTTTTGCTGCCATTTGATTTCCCCAATGATCGTTAATAATTATATTGCCCGGCTAACAACAACCGCCGCCTGCATCGCCACTATCGTGAATTCCGCCTTTGGTTTCTTTGACCGGGCGCAAAGTACCCGGCTTAGCACAGAACGGGCGTTTGTTTTCCGGTGGCTGTTGCGATTGCACACCAATAAAGTGATCTTTGTAAGCCCCTTGTGTCAGGTTTTCGAAAAAGCGCTCACTCACCGCAACCCGATCTCCGCGCCGGTAAACGCGGCCATATTCATCGTAAACTTCTTTAAAAGGCCCCTTGTAAATCACCGCCTGGCCTGCATCCAGCGCCGGGGTCGTTACCGGTTTATAGGCGGTTAAAGTCACCGACCTGAATTCAATACCTTCCACTTCCTGCCAGGGTGCGCTGTCCCATTTATCATAAGTCACCCCCATAAAACCGGCATCAAGAAACGCCTGGGCAAACTGTTTTTCTTCAAACGCACCGGAAATACAACCGCTCCATAAATGCGGATCGTTTTGCAGGTGCTGTGGCACCAGCTCATCACTGACAATATCGGAAATCGCCACCCGCCCACCGGGTTTTAATACCCGAAAAATTTCTGCGATCATTCGGGCACGATCTTCGTTGGCCACCAGATTCAATACGCAGTTCGATACCACTAGCGTTACGCTGTTATCGGCTACCATCGGCTGGGTTGCACGCTGTTGGCGCTTCCACTGCTCAAACTCTTCCAAATCATCCAGGGTTTCAACGGGGTGGCGATCAATAAATTTGGCCACCGCATCAAGGCTCAAAGCCAAATCCTGAATATGGCCTTTACGAAATTCGACCTTATCACCACCGAGTTTTTCAGCCATATCAGCCTGATGGCGGCGGGCCAGGTCCAGCATATCGTCGTTCATATCAATGCCGATGACTTTACCCTGATCGCCCACCAGTTGCACTGCCATGTAACAGATTTTGCCACCGCCACTGCCAAGATCCAACACAATATCCCCCGGCTGTACATAGCGGGAAGGATCACCACAGCCATAATCTTTTTCAATAATTTCCTGGGGCAGAATTTTCAGTAAATCGGTATCGTAATCCACCGGGCAACACAGGTTTTCTTCACGCGCTTTGGCGCCACCGGAATACCGTTCTAACACTGAAGCTTTTACATCCATCGTTGATTCACTCTTTTAAAATTTATCGGCTAAAAGATTTGCCGACAGCAGATCAGGTTGGAGCCTGATCATCAGTTACATTTTTACCACGCCGCCAAGCATGATATTTTTCCAGCCAGTTTAACACCCTTTCGGGCTTGTTCGCCTGCTTCCACTGGCCAGCCACGTATTTGTTGGCCTCGTTCCAGGTGGGGTAAATATGAATGGTGTTCAGAATCTTATTCAACCCCAAACCATGGCGCATCGCCAACACAAATTCTGCCAGCATATCCCCGGCATGGTACCCCGCAATGGTAACACCCAGAATCTTATCCTTGCCCGGTACGGTCAGCACTTTAACAAAGCCCTGAAGCTGTTCATCACATATGGCGCGATCCAGATCGTCCAGCTCGTATTTCACCACATCATAGGGAATATTCTGCGCCTGTGCCTGCTGTTCATTCAACCCCACCCGGGCAATTTCGGGATCAGTAAAGGTGGCCCAGGGAATCACCGAATAATCGACTTTGAACTTTTTAAAGCTGCCAAACAGGCCATTCACTGCGGCAAACCACGCTTGATGCGCTGCTGTGTGAGTAAACTGGTAAGGCCCCGCCACATCACCACAGGCCAGAATATGGGGTTGTTTGCTGGTACGCAGGTATTTATCCACCACTAAAGTACCGTCAGGGTTTGTTTCCAGGCCGAGCGAATCAATACCCAAACCGGCGGTGTTGGCCGACCGCCCCAAAGCCACTAAAACCTCATCACAGTGAACCGTTACCTGCCTGCCCTGGTGCTCGCAAATAATTACCTTATCTTTCGCCAGCATTTCCACGCCTACCACTTTATGGCCGGTTAACACCTGAATACCGTCGCGGCGAAAGCTGTCTTGCAACAGGGCCGACACTTCCTGATCCTCCCGTGTCAGCAGCCTTGCCGCCATTTCAATCTGGATGATTTCAATACCCAAACGGGCAAATGCCTGACTTAATTCGCAACCAATGGGCCCGCCACCCAACACCGCCATGCGCCGGGGTTTCTGGCGAAGATTCCAGACGGTGTCGGATGTTAAATAGCCGGTTTCCGCCAGGCCGGGAATGGGCGGTACAAAGGGCCTTGCCCCGGTCGCAATCACAATATTACGCGCCGATAACACCTGCCCGTTTACTTCAACCTCCCAGGGTGATTTGAATTTTGCATAACCCTGAATACATTCAACCCCCAGCTCCGTATAGCGCTCCACCGAATCGTGGGGAGCCACGGCCTGAATGCTGCGCTGCACCCGCTCCATCACTGCGGCAAATTCAAATCTGGCTGGAGTGCGCTTTAACCCGAATTCATGGGCTCTATCCATATAATTGATTATTTTGGCGCTGCGAATCAGGCTTTTACTGGGCACACAACCGGTATTCAAACAATCGCCGCCCATTTCATTGCCTTCGATAAGCGTTACCCGGGCACGTACCGCTGCTGCTATATAGGCCGTTACCAAACCTGCGGCCCCGGCACCAATAACAATTAAATTTCGATCAAACTTCTTCGGTTTATTCACGGTGTTCCTGCCCCTTGTTACGCATAGATTCCACCACTTTTTTTGCGACCAAAGGCAACAACCCCAGCAGAGAAAACGAAACCAATAATTGCCAGGAAAGTATACCTTGCAGCGAATCCAGCGCCGCCAACTGGGTTCCGGCATTCACATACACCACCGTACCCGCCAGCATACCCACCTGACTGACCCAATAAAACTGCCACACACCAATAGGCGTTAAACCCATCACGATATTAATCAGGAAAAACGGAAACAAGGGCACTAAACGCAGGGAAAACAAATAAAAAGCTCCTTCTTTGGCTATTCCCTGATTGATCAGGGTCAGCTGGTCGGCAAACTTCTGCTGCACCATATCCCTTGCCAGATAACGCGCCACCAGAAACGCAATGGTGGCACCCAAGGTGCTGGCAAACGACACAATCAGGGTACCCATCAGCACCCCGAACAGAGCACCGGCCAGCAGGCTCATCACGGTGGCACCGGGTAACGACAGGCCAGTGACCAACACATAGATCAGAACATACGCACCTATCACCAGTACAGGATCAGCAGCGTACCATTGCTGCCATTGGCCTTGCTGCGCCTTGATATTGGCAAAGCTCAGCCGTTCGGCACCATCGAATCCGAACCATGCACCAATCAAGATCACCACCAGGGCAATGATCAGCCACTTGTTTTTAGTCATAGTTACTCATATATATATTTGCTCATATATAGTTATTCATTTTTGTTGTTACACCTTTATTGTTACACCATCGCTTTCGTAATTTTAAATCCGGTAACTGATAAAGGCATTCGCTAATCAGCAGAAGAATGCGATATTCTATAGCCATCAATTCAAGCCCATTAGTATGGCTCAATTTGAACGATTAAGGTTAACAACATGCCCATTAATTCCTTACCTCGCGGCCCTTTCCCTGCCACCCGAATGCGCCGCATGCGTAAAGATGATTTTTCCCGCCGCCTGATGCGCGAAACCACCCTGACGGTGAATGATTTAATCTACCCGATGTTTGTTATAGAAGGACAAAGCCAACGGGAAAAGGTTCCTTCCATGCCGGGAGTGGAACGGGTATCGCTGGATGAACTGCAAAAAGAAGCCCGGCAGTTACAGGCTTTGGGCGTACCCGCCATTGCTTTGTTTCCAGTCACCCCCCAGAACTGCAAATCCCTGGATGCCAGGGAAGCCTTTAACCCTGATGGCCTGGCACAACGCGCCATTAAAGCCATTAAAGAAGCAACCCCCGATATGGGCGTGATTACCGATGTGGCGCTCGACCCTTTCACCACCCACGGCCAGGATGGCATTATTGACGATCAGGGCTATGTGCTAAACGATATTACTACTGAAACACTGATCAGACAGGCGCAGTCCCACGCCGAAGCCGGTGCCGATGTAGTGGCCCCTTCGGATATGATGGATGGCCGTATCGGTGCAATTCGTAACCAGCTGGAAGCAGCCGGCCATAGCAATACTCGCATCATGGCCTATTCTGCTAAATACGCCTCCAGCTACTATGGCCCTTTTCGGGATGCCGTAGGCTCTGCCGGCAATTTAAAAGGCGGTAACAAGTTTACCTATCAGATGGACCCGGCCAACCGCCAGGAAGCCCTGCATGAAGTGGCACTGGATTTAACAGAAGGGGCGGATATGGTGATGGTTAAACCCGGTATGCCCTACCTGGATATTGTGCGCGAGGTGAAAGACCAGTTTGGCGCACCCACTTTTGTGTATCAGGTAAGCGGCGAATATGCCATGCATTGCGCTGCCTTCGAAAATGGCTGGCTAAACCGTGAAACTGTCATCTTAGAGTCATTAAATTGTATTAAAAGAGCGGGGGCAGATGGTGTACTCACCTATTTCGCCAAAGAAGCCGCCCAGTTGCTAACCAAGTGAGACAAAAATGAATAGCCCTGAAGACATTAACGCTATTACCCAACAGGAAACCCCGGATTTAGACAACCCGGAATACTATTTAAACCGCTATTTAAGCCTGTTGGAATTTAATTTTCGTGTGCTTGCCCAGGCAGAAGATACCAGTTTGCCGTTACTGGAGCGCTTTAAATTCCTGTTGATTTTCAGCAGCAATATGGATGAGTTTTTTGAAATCCGGTCTGCGGGCCTGCAGCGCGATGTCGCCTATAACCAGGCACGCCCGGAAGCCGATGGTATCCACCCGATTGAAATCCTCAAGCGCATCAGCGAACGTTGCCATGAAGCTATCGAACGCCAATACCGGATTTTAAACGATGACCTGTTACCTTCGCTGGAAAACGAAGGCATCCATTTTTTGGCAAGGGATAACTGGACTGCGCCGCAGGTGCAATGGATCAAAAACTATTTCCGCACCCAGGTGGCACCGGTACTTACCCCCATCGGCCTGGATCTGGCGCATCCGTTCCCGCGCCTGGTAAACAAAAGCCTGAATTTTCTGGTCAGCCTGGAAGGCAAAGACGCCTTTGGCCGCCAACTGGGTTTAGCCGTGTTACCGGCGCCAAAATCATTACCGCGTATTATTCGCCTGCCGGAAGAAATCTGCGAAGCCGGGCTGGGTGAACAATATGTGTTTCTATCTTCGGTGATTCATTACCATGCCAGCTCGTTATTCCCTGGCATGAAAGCAACCGGCTGTTACCAGTTCCGACTGACCCGTAACTCTGATTTATTCCTGGATGAAGAAAAAGTTGAAGACCTGTCGGCAGCTCTTAAAGGTGAGCTGTTTTCACGGCGCTATGGTGAAGAAGTACGCCTGGAAGTGGCCGACAACATGCCCGAAGACATGGTTAACTTTCTGCTGAACAAATTTGGCCTGGGGGAAAAAGAATTATATAAAGTAAACGGCCCGGTTAACCTTTCCCGAATGATGCCCATTATTGATATTGAGCGCCCGGACTTAAAATTCACCCCGTTTAAGCCCAGCGTACCATCGCCAGTAAAACGCACCGATAATATCTTTGATGTGCTGCAAACCCGCGATGTTATGTTGCTGCACCCTTACGAATCCTTCCAACCGGTTATTGGCATGTTGCGCCAGGCGGCAAAAGACCCGGACGTGGTAGCCATTAAACAAACCCTGTACCGCACCGGTGTTAAATCAGAAATTCTTGATGCGCTGGTAGAAGCCGCCAGAAACGGCAAGGAAGTCACCGCCGTGGTGGAACTACGAGCGCGTTTTGATGAAGAAAGCAATATTGAAATTGCCAACCGCCTTCAAGAAGCCGGAGCGGTGGTGGTTTACGGCATTGTCAATTACAAAACCCATTCCAAAATGATGATGGTGGTGCGCCGTGAAGGCAGACGCCTGAAGCGCTATATCCATTTAGGTACCGGCAACTATCATGCAGGCAATGCACGACTGTATTCCGACTACAGCCTGCTGACAGCCAATGAAGAAATGGCCGAAGACGTGCATAAGATTTTTCAGGAACTCACCGGCATGGGGCGAGCGGCACGCTTAAAGCAACTGCACCACTCGCCATTTACCCTGCACAGTGAATTGATTCGCCTGATTGATCAGGAGCGCGACAACGCACTGGCCGGTAAACCGGCAAACATTACTTTTAAATGTAACTCGTTAACCGAAAAAGAAGTGATCAAAGCGCTTTATCGCGCCTCCATTGCCGGAGTTGAAATCAAACTAATTGTTCGCGGCATGTGCTGTTTACGCCCAGGCATACCTGGCGTTTCCGAAAACATCGAAGTGCGCTCCATTATCGGCCGCTTTTTGGAGCATACCCGTGTTTACCATTTCCATAACAACGGCAAACCACTTTCTTATTGTTCCAGCGCCGATTTAATGGAACGCAACCTGATTCGACGGGTAGAAACCTGCTTCCCGATCCTCGATAAAAGTCTGGAACAGCGTTTGGAAAAAGAAGGGCTGGATATTTATATTCAGGACAACTGCCAATCGTGGATTCTGCAAACAGATGGCAGCTATGAGCGGCAATCACCCGGCGAAAAAGACCCCCGTATCTCGGCACAGGAATATTTAATGGCGGCACTAGGGAAATAAGCCTGAGTCGCTTATATCGTTAACATAATCAGACCCAAAAAACAGAGGGGTGAAGGAAAAATGCCAGTTCGCATCTTCACCCCAATCTTTTTTAAGCCACGTATAAGGCGGAAGAGATTGATCAGGTTAGGCCTTTCTACAGTGCGCTTCAAACCATTTAGCCAGTTGTATCTCATCAAGCTGGCCTGCAGCTAAATTTTCAAACGTAATAGCGGCATCTGGTTCTGGTGCAGCTAATAGGTTTCCATTGATTTCCAAAAATAAAGCGCCAATGGTAAAGGCTGTGCGTTTGTTTCCATCAACAAAAGGATGGTTCTTTGCAATCGCAAAACTATAAGCTGCGGCAAGTTCAAAAATTGAAGTCTCGGGTTCGTAAGTATATTTTTGTTTTGCTCTCGTCAGCGCAGAATCAAGGAGGGTTTCATCTCTAATTCCACTGCCTCCGCCATGCTCAGCCAAAAGCATAGAATGTACGGCTTGCACTACATCATCTAATATCCAGGTCGGCTCTTTCATTTCGCCAATTCACGAAGGGTATTTTTATAGCGCTTCATAATACCTTCGGCGGCTGCAATTTGCTGGCCGAAGTCTTTCTGGTAGGGAGTAAGAGTGTAACCATCAGGGCCTTCAACTAAATAGAGAGTGTCGCCTTTAGCAGCTTTCATCTTACTAAGTGCTTCTTTTGGTAGCAAAATTCCCATTGAGTTGCCTACTGAGGTAACTTTAACTTTTAACATAGGTCTGGCCTGCAAGTAAGTTATAACAAATGTTATTACGAAGTGTAGCCCAGCCTAACAATTCACTCAAGCTGACGCCGCATATGCGCCGCAGCTTAATTCAGGCGTTATAGATCATATTTGATCAATTTTTTAAGCCACGTATGTGGCTAAAGACCGCCAAGGAATTCCGGGCGGTAAGTCACATCATTTCTAAGCCACGTATGTGACTAAAGACTAGAGCATCGCGATGAGTTTCGTGGTCAGTATTTTCTAAGCCACGTATGTGGCTAAAGACAAAGATGCAGCTTTTACAGATATGCCGGTGACTTTCTAAGCCACGTATGTGGCTAAAGACGCCGGTGACGGTGCCCTGTGGGCAGTGCATTGTTTCTAAGCCACGTATGTGGCTAAAGACAGGTTTGAATCGGATGTTCACGAGACAAACGATTTCTAAGCCACGTATGTGGCTAAAGACAGGTTTGAATCGGATGTTCACGAGACAAACGATTTCTAAGCCACGTATGTGGCTAAAGACTTTCACCGGTTGCACAAACGTCTAGCAGTCAATTTCTAAGCCACGTATGTGGCTAAAGACCATTCAATCTGGTACGTTTGAAGATCACATTGTTTCTAAGCCACGTATGTGGCTAAAGACCATTTTTTCAGCGTTCCTTATCGTCAAGTGTGTTTCTAAGCCACGTATGTGGCTAAAGACATCTACGAAAATTATCCCAAACTTGCCTATAATTTCTAAGCCACGTATGTGGCTAAAGACACGAATCCTGTATCCGTTGTTAGTGAGTATGATTTCTAAGCCACGTATGTGGCTAAAGACTCATCGTAATGTACTCTGGTTTTACATTATAATTTCTAAGCCACGTATGTGGCTAAAGACGTTTACGCGGCAGACACGTTATGACTTCTTTTTTTCTAAGCCACGTATGTGGCTAAAGACTTGGGTCGTCCGCATTATCATGCTATTATTTTTTTCTAAGCCACGTATGTGGCTAAAGACTGCTTTAGCCAGCTTTTCATCAACATCATAAATTTCTAAGCCACGTATGTGGCTAAAGACCAAAAAGCTTTACTGAGCATTGCATTGTTATGTTTCTAAGCCACGTATGTGGCTAAAGACTACAGCGGAGAATGGCCGACCTTAAAGCCGCTTTTCTAAGCCACGTATGTGGCTAAAGACAGATTCCGTTTATTAGTGCTTTTCTTTTTCACTTTCTAAGCCACGTATGTGGCTAAAGACTGCGGGTGCGGGTGTGACCAATCCAGCGGGAATTTCTAAGCCACGTATGTGGCTAAAGACTATCAATGGTAACTTTTATTGTGTTTGGTATCTTTCTAAGCCACGTATGTGGCTAAAGACCCTCATCAACCATTAAAAATTCCCCTCTGACTTTTCTAAGCCACGTATGTGGCTAAAGACAACGATCCAGAAAGTATGGCGGCATCCTCATATTTCTAAGCCACGTATGTGGCTAAAGACTGACTCAATATAGCAAAAAAAACAGCTATGACAACCACTTATCTTTGAAAAAGGCTATTTACCCAATCAAAACCGAAGCCATCATAACTGCTTGATAAATAACAGCTTTTTAAAGAGCATATAAAAAAGGGTTAAACGCCCACTTAAATAGGTGCTTAACCCCCCGCTCACCAATGCGGTACGGTAGTATGCGTACTGAAGCCGTAAGTGTTGAACTTACCGCCTTGTTCACCTCCCTGCTGAGCTTGCTCGACCTGTTGCTGGTCTATCTCTAGCGAGAACTTATGCTTGTTTTCAAGACTCGCCATTTTAATATATGGCCTTTGCTCCAATACCGGATGTTCAAAATGTTGTTTGGCAGCTTCCAGGCTGATGCCTTTTTGCTCCGCAATATGAGCAATGCTCGCCGCCTTCGCTTCCTCATAGCCAACTTTGCTTCCTTCTCTGCTGGCAAACTTCCGCGTTCTTTTCTCGTAATTTTTTTGCTGACGAAACCGCTTTACCAGCACATGCCCAATAGCTTTGTCGCCCACTTCGGCAATGCGTTTGATATGTATATAATCC
>PDSR01000059.1 GCA_002748575.1 Gammaproteobacteria bacterium | reverse complement strand
AAATCACATCTATGATTTGTTCTTTGCTCAAATTGTAACGCTTACCTTTTAACGTCCAAATGGTTTCAGTTAACACGACATCGGTAATAAGAATCGCTTCAGCATCCCGAATTAACAGGTTCGCTTTAGCTGCTTGAGCTTTGTCATCTTGCAGCAGATAGCGAAGTAAAACGTTGGTATCAATGGCTATCACTTGTCAATCGCGCTTTCTAAAGATGCTTGTTCGCTTATGTTGGTGTCAATAACAACGTCTTTCAGCAAACCTTTAGCGGCACCTGGCTGCTTTTTGACAATAGAAATAACACCCTGCCGGTCAACGAAGCTGTCTACCTGATCCCCGGCATTAATGCAGGCAACAACACATTGGTCTACCGGAAGGGTTATTTGCCTTTTTGCGCTGACTTTAGCCATGATTTGCCTCTTTACTTTTTGTGCTTTTGTAAAGAGTAATGATTTTTTACCAAAGTTCAAGGGGTGTACAAGTGATGCACCGAAGCTGTTCAGGTATCCAAAAGCTGGCGCTAAGCTGAAATCCGAAAATTCCCTGAGAGCCATTGGCCTGCCTGGAAGGCTTTGGCTTGTTCTTTCGGGCCGGACTATTGCAGCCGGGGTGCGCCTCTCGCTATGTTAACATCAGCAGGTTTATTGCATTGTCCAATTAACCTGACTATAGTGCGCCTTTTAATCAAAATGCACCGATCAAAGAGCATGGCGCACTAAAGTCCATATGGCTACGAAACAGGAAAATTACATCAAGGTAAAGGGGTTAACCTTCTACAGGGGTGATCGTGTTATTTACGATAACATTGATCTGGAAATTCCCAAGGGGAAAATTACCGCGATTATGGGCCCCAGTGGTACCGGTAAAACCACTTTGCTGCGCTTAATTGGGGGGCAACTCAGGCCCGATGCGGGTGAAATCTGGGTTGATGGGCAAAATGTCCCCGATCTTGGCCGCAAGGAGATGTTCAAACTGCGCTCGCGAATGGGGATGCTGTTTCAAAGTGGCGCCCTGTTTACTGATTTGAGTGTGTTTGAAAATGTCGCTTTTCCGTTACGTGTTCATACCAAACTGTCTGAAGATATGATTCGTGATCTGGTGTTGTTGAAGCTCGAAGCTGTTGGCTTACGGGGTGCGCGTGATCTGATGCCCAGCGAGTTATCCGGTGGTATGGCCAGAAGAGCAGCACTGGCGCGTGCCATCGCTCTAGACCCTGAATTGCTGATGTATGATGAGCCTTTTGCCGGGCAGGACCCTATTGCTATGGGGGTGCTGGTGCAGTTGATTCGTTTATTAAATGATGCGCTGGGCCATACATCCATTGTGGTGTCTCACGATGTCCACGAAACGGCCAGTATTGCTGATTTTATTTACCTGGTTTCAGATGGCGAAGTGGTGGGTGCAGGCACCCCTGATGAAATCCTGCACTCAGATCTGCCAAGGGTGAAGCAGTTCATGCAAGGGCTGCCAGATGGCCCGGTACCTTTCCATTACCCCGCCAGGCCATTAGCGGATGACCTGATCCAGCCGGATTTAGCTAAATTAAGGGGGCGCAGATGATAGAGCAGATTCGTCGAATTGGTTCCCGCGGGCTGCGTTTTCTGGAAACATTTGGTGCATCCGGTATTTTTCTTTTTAACGCTCTTTGGGCATGGCCGCGGATAAGTCATTTCCCGTTACTGGTGCGTCAGATTTATTCGTTGGGCGTGTTGTCATTAATTATTATTGCGGTATCCGGTGTCTTTATTGGCATGGTGCTGGCTTTGCAGGGGTACAATATTTTAACGACCTATGGCAGCGAGCAGGCGCTTGGTCAAATGGTTGCTTTAACCCTGCTGCGTGAGCTGGGCCCGGTGGTGGCGGCACTGTTATTTGCCGGGCGTGCTGGATCTGCACTGACAGCAGAAATAGGATTAATGAAAGCCACCGAGCAGTTGGCCAGTATGGAAATGATTGGCGTTGATCCGCTGCGCCGTATTGTGTCCCCGCGGCTTTGGGCCGGTTTTATCTGTTTGCCGATTCTTGCTCTTATTTTTTCTACGGTGGGTATATGGGGTGCCCAACTGGTGGGGGTTGAATGGCTGGGTGTTTACGATGGTTCCTTCTGGGCGAACATGCAGGGTTCGGTGGAATTTAAAGAAGATGTGCTCAACGGTATTATTAAAAGTATTGTTTTTGCCGTGGCGGTTACCTGGGTAGCCGTGTTTCAGGGGTATGATACTATCCCGACTTCAGAAGGTATTAGCCGTGCCACCACGCGCACCGTGGTATATGCATCGCTGGCTGTGCTTGGTTTGGATTTTATTTTGACTGCGGTTATGTTTGGAGATTTATAGCATGCGAATTAGAACGATGGAGCTGTCAGTCGGCGCTTTCATGGTTGCCGGTTTTCTGGCGCTGGTATTTTTGGCTGTTAAGGTCAGTGGATTGTCTTTGGATTCTGCGGAAAAAACCTACAGAGTGTCTGCCAGCTTTGAAAATGCGGGTGGTTTGACAGTTCGCGCTAAAGTAACCATGGCCGGTGTGGTAATTGGCCGGGTGGCTGCCATTCATCTTGATAAAGAAGATTATGTGGCTGTAGTGGAAATGGATATTTTTAAGCAGTTTGATAATTTATCAATAGATTCAACGGCTTCTATTCTTACCGCCGGTGTGTTGGGGGAAAAATACATTGGCATTATGGTGGGTGCTGAAGAAGAATATTTAACGGATGGCGATGAAATCGATGATACCCAGTCAGCTTTTGTGCTCGAAGAGCTGGTGAGTAAGTTCTTGTTTGATAAGGTCGCAGAGGGCGAATAAACTCATGACTCAAGCCGGTATTCAGCAGCAAGATTCGCACACCGCACTGGTATCTGGAGTGATTGATGTAACCACCGCCACGGGCTTGAAATCCGAGGGTGAAGCCTTGCTTAAAAAGCTTGAGAATACGGTGGTGATTGATCTTTCCGGTATCGAGCACTCCGACAGTGTTGGCGTGTCAGTGCTGCTGGTTTGGATGAGGGCTGCTGCCAGGCTGGATAAAAATATCCAGTTTCGGGATATGCCTCCCAAAATGTTTGATGTGGCCCGTGTCAGTGGCTTGGATGCGGTATTTCCCCTTATATATTCATCTGCGGTGCGCTCTTAAAATCAGTCCCCACTGGCTTGGGTTGCCCGTTCTATTGTATTATGCCCGCCCCTGTTTTTTTATTTCTTTGTCTTAACCCTGTCAAGAAGGTTGATTAATGGACGCAAACGACATCAAAACACGCCTTGAAAACGGTATAGATACAACTGAAGTACATGTTCAGCTCGATGGTAATAAGTGCCATGTTGTTGTGGTTGCAGACGTTTTTGAGAGTGTCAGGTCGGTAAAAAAACAGCAGATGGTTTATGGCTGTTTAAACGATCTGATCAGTAGTGGTGCACTCCACGCTGTTACTATGCAAACGCTGACCCCGGCAGAATGGGAGCAAAAAAAGAAATTCGGTAACCCAGTCGGTTGATCCCAGGCACTGAATAAAAAGGTTATTGGCTAAATCCAGCGTGTTGAATCAACCCGTTCCAGTTAACAAATAAAGCGGTTTTTCTGATAAGAGGCAATTCATGGACAAGTTAATCATTACCGGTGGCGCCCAGTTGGATGGTGAGATTCGAATTTCCGGGTCAAAGAACTCATCATTGCCCGTGTTGGCGGCAACGCTTCTCACAGATGATCCGATGACCGTTTGTAATTTGCCGCATCTGCAAGATGTCACCACCATGATTGAGTTGCTCGGCCAGATGGGCATAGAGCTGATTATCGACGACAAGATGAATGTGGAGATCGTAGCGGGCACCATTAAAGAGCTACATGCTCCCTATGAATTGGTAAAAACCATGCGAGCCTCCATTCTGGTGCTGGGGCCGTTGGTGGCTCACTTTGGCGAAGCTCATGTGTCGCTGCCCGGAGGGTGCGCCATTGGTAGCCGCCCGGTTAATCTTCATTTGCATGGTTTAGAGCAAATGGGTGCCGAGATAAAAGTCGAGCAGGGTTATATTCATGCCAAATCACCAGGCCGTCTTAAAGGTGCTCGCCTGGTGTTGGATACCGTCACCGTAACCGGTACCGAAAATTTAATGATGGCGGCCGCGTTAGCCGATGGCGTTACCATTATTGAAAACGCCGCCCGCGAGCCGGAAGTGGTGGATCTTGCCAACTGTATTAACAAAATGGGTGGGGATGTTCGCGGAGCGGGCACAGATACCCTGGAAATTCATGGCGTGGAAAAACTCCATGGCTGTGAATACAGCGTGATTCCTGATCGAATCGAAACCGGTACTTATCTGGTAGCGGGAGCCGTTACCCGTGGCCGTGTTAAAGTCAAAGACACCTGCCCGAAAATTATTGATTCAGTATTGCTTAAACTGGAAGAAGCCGGTGCCCATATCGCCACAGGCGATGACTGGATTGAAGTGGACATGAAAGGCAATCTGCCCAAAGCAGTGAATATTCGCACGGCACCTTATCCGGCATTTCCCACCGATATGCAGGCGCAGTTCACAACGCTGAACGCCATTGCCGAAGGTACGGGTACGATTCACGAAACCGTGTTCGAAAATCGTTTTATGCATGCATCAGAATTAATCCGCATGGGAGCAGATATTCAGCTTGAAGGTAACACAGCGATTATTCGCGGGGTAAAAGATCTGTATGCAGCGCCAGTGATGGCGACCGACCTGCGAGCCTCGGCAAGCCTGGTGATTGCTGGCCTGGTTGCCCATGGCGACACCGTGGTTGACCGTATTTACCATATTGATCGTGGCTACGAATGTATTGAAGAAAAAATGCAGTTGCTGGGAGCGCAGATTCAACGTGTTCCGGGTTAGTGCTTGGTAACGCTAAAGCATGATTACCAAATCTTAAGAACTAAATCTTTATCAGGCAGCAAAATTTAGTAAAGAGTCAGGCGAGTCCATGAGTTCAGCAGCACCCATTACCATCGCTCTTTCCAAAGGGCGAATTTTAAAAGAAACACTACCTCTACTGAAGGAAGCAGGCATTGAGTTGCTAGAAGACCCTGCCAAAAGTAGAAAGCTGATTTTTCCAACCACCAAAGATAACGTGAATATCGTTATTATTCGTGCCACCGATGTACCAACGTTTGTAGAGCATGGTGCGGCCGATATTGGTGTGGCAGGTAAAGATGTATTGATGGAACACGGAGCCCGCGGTGTTTACGAACCATTGGATTTGCAGATTGCCAAATGTAAGCTGATGGTGGCCGGTCCTGTAGATGCACCAGCCGTTGAAGGCCGCTTAAGAGTGGCCACCAAATTTATCAATATCACCCGCAATTATTTTGCCGCCCAGGGGCGGCAAGTGGATGTGATCAAATTATATGGTTCCATGGAGCTTGCACCACTGGTGGGTTTGGCTGATCGCATTGTTGATGTGGTTGATACTGGCAACACCTTAAAAGCCAATGGCTTGGAACCCACCGAGCTGATTGCCTATGTCAGCTCGCGCCTGATTGTGAATAAGGCGGCGATGAAAATGAAACATACCGCTATTCAGGGATTAATTGACCAACTTGCTATAGCTTTAAAGAACCGTCATTAATCACGTAGCAAAGCAACATATTGGCGAACGCAAAAATAAAAGATACAAAAAAGGTAACAGCATGTCATCTGTGATCAATCGTCTGGATCAGGCGCAGCCCGACTTTGATGAAAAACTGGATCAATTATTGGCTTGGGAATCGGTATCCAACACCGACGTACAGCAAACAGTGGCCGATATAGTGAATGATGTGCGCCATCGGGGTGATCAGGCATTGCTTGAATACACCCGCCGGTTCGATGGTGTTGATGTTGCCAGCGCTGCTGATCTGGTGGTGCCTAAAAAGCGTTTATTAGCCGCGTTGGACGCGATAGACCCGGTGCAGCGTGAAGCCTTGCAGATTGCCGCTGACCGGGTGCGTAGTTATCACCAGCATCAGAAACAGGATTCCTGGCAGTATCAGGAAGCTGATGGCACCGTGCTGGGCCAGAAAGTTACCCCCCTGGATCGGGCGGGCTTATATGTTCCCGGGGGCAAGGCGTCGTATCCGTCCTCCGTACTGATGAATGCTATTCCGGCAAAAGTGGCAGGTGTTGAGCAGGTAGTCATGGTGGTGCCTACCCCCGGTGGCGAAGTCAACGAAACCGTGTTTGCGGCGGCGGCTATTGCCGATGTGGACAAGGTGATTACCGCAGGCGGCGCTCATGCCGTTGCCGCTTTGGCCTATGGTACGGATACGGTGCCACGGGTTGATAAAATCGTCGGCCCTGGAAATATCTACGTGGCAACAGCAAAGCGCATGGTTTTTGGTCAGGTGGGCATTGATATGATTGCCGGCCCTTCAGAAATTATGATTGTCTGTGATGGTAAGACCGATCCGGACTGGATTGCCATGGATCTGTTTTCTCAGGCCGAGCACGATGAAGATGCACAGTCCATTCTGGTCTGCCACGATGCCGCTTACTTGGAGCAGGTGGAAGCCGCTATTGTTAAACTGTTGCCATCGCTGGAACGTGAAGACATTGCCACCAAGTCACTAAAAACCCGTGGTGCCTTGATTAAAGTGGCTGACCTGAATGCAGCCGTCGAACTGATTAACCGCATCGCACCGGAACATCTGGAATTATCCGTTGAAAACCCCGAAGCTCTGCTGCCTGCCATTCGCCATGCCGGTGCCATTTTTATGGGGCGTTATACCGCAGAAGCCTTGGGCGATTACTGTGCCGGGCCGAACCATGTGTTGCCCACCTCAAGCACTGCCAGGTTCTCCTCGCCGCTGGGTGTTTATGATTTTCAAAAACGCAGTTCTTTAATTAACTGTTCGGCGCAGGCGGCCAGCGTACTGGGTAAAACCGCCTCCATTCTGGCACGCAGTGAAGGCCTGACAGCACATGCCCGTTCGGCAGAATATCGTATCAAGAATGCTGAGTAGGGCTTTCGGAGTCTGTTAATAATTAAGAGAGATAATGAGTGCGGGTGTTGAAAGTTAGGTAACGGCTTTGATGAAATTGTTCAGTGCATACAAAGGAAAAATTTAAATTTGATGGCTTGGCTTGTCATTTAAATGTCGCTAAAAATTTGGAAACTGAAATTTTATTATCTACTAAAGGTATTTAGTTGATTATGCTAACGAATAGCTTAGCGGAATAACTGGTGTGGCTTGTTAGCAAAGTGTTTGTTTTAAATCGTTCATAAAAAATTACATGGAGAGAACTAAAAAATGAAGAAAATTTTGACCTTATCGTTAATCGTTGCAGTTTTGTCAGGTTGTGGAACACTGAATAACGCCCTTGTCGAAAAAACCAAGACAGTGGAGTATTACCGTATATTTGATATTAAAACCAAAGCTGACAGGTATGTTGTCTCGGACTCTGCAAGTAACGGCCTTGGCCGTAATGTTAACGATGCGCAGGAAGCAAGGCCAATACCAACTTCTTCGGAGCTTCCTTCTAAACCTGGTCGCTTTAGCTTGATTAACCCGCTTGAAGGCTCAAAGTTTGCAGCGCTTGCGGCAAGCGGTGGCAGTATTGGTTTTAAAATTGCAACATGTGAAAATGCAGCTTGGTCAGCTAATGCTACACGCACAATAAGAGGGCAATCACAACTAAAACTTACAGCATGTTTATTTCCTTATGTGGACGGATACCATCTAGATTTATATGCCACTTTTATGAAGAAAGAAGGCGGTTTTATGGAGTTAAGCCGCCAAGCTGCTAGTGCTATGGTGGGTACTCCTGAAGAATGGACGGAGAAAACCTTCCTGGATATTGTGCGACAAATAAGGAAAGATACGGGTGCCAAGATCATTTTTATCGAAGGTTATCCAAAGCCACAAGGTACACCTTGGTTGGATGATGGGGAATCGGTTTCTTCAGAAAGCTAGAACATAACCAATGCGTTAACTAGCGCTGGTTTTAAGCTGCGCTTCAAGCCAGCCCGTTACGCAGGTGTTAATAATTAAGAGAGAAAGATAATGAATAAGGGTATTGAACGTTGGGTGCGTGAAGATATTCGTGCCTTGTCTGCTTACCATGTGGCAGATGCCTCTGGAATGATCAAGCTGGATGCTATGGAAAACCCTTATCATTGGCCCGACTCGCTGAAACAGGAATGGCTGAAGGAACTGGCCGACAGTGAACTGAATCGTTACCCTGATCCTGAAGGGCGTGATGTTAAAAACGGCTTGCGAGCCTGTTTTAATATTGATGAGCTGCAAAGCATTATGCTGGGTAATGGTTCTGATGAACTTATTCAGTGCATTGCAATGGCACTGGCTGCACCGGGCAGAAAAGTGCTGGCCCCTGAGCCCAGCTTTGTGATGTATAAAATGATCGCCACCTTTGTGGGTATGGATTATATCGGTGTGCCACTGGATAAAAACTTTCAGTTAGATATGCCTGCCATGTTGGCGGCTATTGATCAGCATCAACCGGCTGTTATTTTTCTGGCGCAACCGAATAACCCCACTGGCACCCGCTACCCTGAAAGTGATTTACGATCCATATTGAATAAAGCAGAAGGCCTGGTGGTCATTGATGAAGCCTATATCGCTTTTACCGATGCCGATGCGTTACCTTTGCTGGAAGAGTTCGACAATCTGGTGGTGATGCGTACTTTATCGAAAGCGGGGCTGGCCGGTTTGCGCTTGGGCTTTTTGGTGGGTTCGCCTGCGTGGATAGAAGAATTTAATAAGGTTCGGCTCCCCTACAATATCAATATACTTACCCAGGTTTCCGTGAGTTTTGCATTACGAAACTACGAAGTGCTGCAACGCCAGACCGATGCCATTAAAAAAGATCGCAATATGTTAACGCAGCGGTTGGAAAGTATTGGCTTAGATGCCATCTGGCCCAGCCAGGCTAATTTTATTTTAGTCAGAACCCCTAAAGATACTGCGAAAACGATCTTTGATGACATGAAGAATCATGGTGTACTGGTGAAGTGTTTGCACGGGGCGCATCCAATGCTGAAAGATTGCCTGCGCTTAACCATCGGCACGCCAAAAGAAAACGAAGTAATGTTTCTGGCGCTTCAACAGGCATTGCAGGCGGTACTTCGTCGCTAGGCTGCTCCGCAGTTCGCATTGCCTGTAAAGACTATTTCGGCGTGGGGCGTTCACCAACTCTGGCCACAATGTTATGTTTGTGGCCTTTGCGAATAACGGATATAGCTACATTTTCGCCGGGGTGTTTGCTGGAAATAAATTCCAGTGCGTCTTTCGGATTCACGATGGGGCTGCCGTTGATTTCGGTAATCACATCACCGGGAATTACTCCCGCCTGATCAGCAGGGCCATTTTTAAACACGCCGGACACTAAAATTCCCGGAACGAATTGCATATTCAGTGCATTGGCTAAACCCTGAGTTAATATTTGTGGTTCTATCCCCAGCCAGCCGCGAATAACCGATCCATGCTCAACAATCTGCATCATAATCTGCCGCGCAAGGTTCACGGGGATGGCAAAACCGATGCCCTGTGATCCGCCCGATTTGGAATAAATGGCTGTGTTGATTCCCATTAATTCGCCCTGGGTGTTAATCAGTGCCCCGCCTGAATTACCGGGGTTGATGGCCGCGTCCGTTTGAATAAAATCCACAAAGGTACTTAAATTGGCCTGGTTGCGACCAAGTGCACTGATAATTCCCTGAGTTACTGTTTGCCCCACACCGAAGGGGTTGCCAATCGCTAATACCAGATCGCCCACGCGGGTATGCTGGTGATTCGCCAGGGTAATGGCGGGAAGGTTAGACATTTCAATATACAGCACGGCCAGGTCGGTTTCCGGGTCGGTGCCCACCACGGCGGCCAGCGCTTCCCGGCCATCGAACAATGCCACTTTGATTTCGTCGGCACCCGCGATCACGTGGTTGTTGGTTAAAACATAACCCGATGGGCTGACAATTACTCCCGATCCCAGGCTGGATTGCATTCGCTGCCGTCTGGGGACGTTGTTCATGCCAAAAAAACGCCTGAAAACCGGGTCATCATAAAGTGGATGATACTTGCGGGTAATAATTTTGCTGGTATAAATGTTCACCACCGATGGCTGTGCCTTGGCAACGGCGT
The DNA here is from genome assembly GCA_002748575.1 of Gammaproteobacteria bacterium. Taxonomy (GTDB): domain Bacteria; phylum Pseudomonadota; class Gammaproteobacteria; order Pseudomonadales; family Ketobacteraceae. The sequence continues at coordinate 11,031 of PDSR01000059.1, read as the reverse complement.
TGGCGTAACTTTGTGGCGCATTCACAGATACCGGCGGCGTATCATGGCCTGTTTCAATAAAAGTCACCGGGTTGCTGTGGTTTTTATCAGGCAGCAGCGCGATGATAACAAGAGCCACAATAAGGCCGGTAATAGCGGGCAATGTAAACCGTTTTAATGCACTCATAATTGGTGTCGGTGTTTTTCTGTTTATGGGTGAATCTACTGAGCAGGCGAAAGTAAGTGGTCGTGTTTTGCTACAGGTGTTTCGCTATATAATGTGGGCTATTACTGAATGGTTCAAGCTTGTTGCCCAAATAAGCTAAACAGATTAAATAAGCACGACCGAATTCATTCAATGGCTCTAAAAATTTAATAACATCGAGAAAAAGTGAAATGGCTTTACGAGACAGCATCGACCAGGCTTTAAAAGAATTATTGCAGCCACAGTTTTTTAAGGACTATGCACCAAACGGGTTGCAGGTTGAAGGCAAGGCAGATATTCATCGGGTGGTGTCTGGGGTAACGGCAAGTCAGGCGTTGATTGATCAGGCGATAGAATCCGGTGCGGATGCGCTGTTGGTACACCACGGTTATTTCTGGAAAGGGGAAAACCCTGCGCTGGTGGGCATGAAATATCGCCGTATAAAAGCCCTGATTGCCAATGACATCAATCTGTTTGCGTATCACCTGCCATTAGATGCGCACCCGCAACTGGGTAACAATGTGCAGTTGGCAAAAAAGCTGGGCATTGAAATCACCGGGCCGCTGGAATTGGGCAACGACAGAAGTATCGGTAATGTTGGCCTGCTCAGTCAGGCGTGCAGTGGCGAGCAGTTTTCCCGCCATATTGCCCATTGTTTGGCGCGGGAACCACTGCATATTGCCGGCAGTGATCGCCCCATTCAGCGGGTTGCCTGGTGTACCGGTGGGGCGCAGGGCTATATTGAGCTGGCCATTGATCAGGGCGTTGATGCGTTTATCACTGGTGAAGTGTCGGAGCAGACCACCCATCTTGCCAGGGAGCATGGTATTCATTTTTTTGCGGCAGGGCATCATGCCACAGAGCGTTACGGGGCAGCGGCGGTGGGTGCCTGGCTGGCTGAAAAATTTAAGATAAATCATCAATTTATTGATATTGATAATCCTGTTTAAGTAGTAATTGCTGCGAATTAAAAAAACGCAGTCATCCAGGTGCCAACCAGTGTGCTAATCCATGTATAATGCCACCGTTTTTTTGATCTTCAGCGGTCGCGAATGAGAGGTTTTGCGGTTGCATCTTAATCATTAATGTAAATCTGACGGAAGAAAGAATGTCGAATCTTGTAAAGCCCCATGGCAGCAATGAACTGAAACCATTATTGCTGGAAGGGGAGGCGTTAGCTGCCGAGAAGGCACGTGCTGCATCACTCCCGCAAATTAACCTGAGTTCCCGCGAAACCGGCGATCTTATCATGTTGGGCATCGGTGGTTTTACGCCACTGGAAGGCTTCATGGGTAAGGCCGACTGGCAAGGCGTGTGCGACAACATGACCATGGCCAATGGTTTGTTCTGGCCCATTCCCATTACTAAATCTGTTTCTCAGGCAGAAGCCGACAGCATTGAAGAAGGCAGCGATATTGCGCTGGTTGATGCTGAAAGCGGTGAGCTGATGGGCACCATGACGGTTACTGAAAAATACACCATTGATAAAGCCCATGAGTGCCAGACCGTGTTTAAAACCACCGATGAAGAGCACCCCGGTGTGAAGATGGTCATGGCTCAGGGCGATGTGAATCTGGCTGGCCCGGTTAAAGTATTTTCTCAGGGTGAATTCCCCGAGAAATACAAGGGTACCTACATGACACCTGCTGAAACCCGTGCCCTGTTTGAATCAAAAGGCTGGAACACCGTGGCAGCCTTCCAGACCCGAAATCCGATGCACCGCTCCCATGAACATTTGGCGAAAATTGCTATCGAAATATGTGATGGCGTGATGGTGCACTCTTTGCTGGGTAAGTTAAAGCCCGGTGATATTCCCGCCGAAGTTCGCCAAAACGCAATCGCCGTGTTGATTGATAAGTATTTTGTGAAGGATACCGTTGTTCAGTCAGGTTATCCGCTGGATATGCGTTATGCTGGCCCCCGTGAAGCCTTGTTGCACGCCTTATTCCGCCAGAACTACGGTTGCTCCCACTTGATTGTAGGCCGCGACCACGCGGGTGTTGGTGATTATTACGGCCCATTCGATGCCCATCATATTTTCGATGAAATCCCCAAGGATGCATTACTGACTCAGCCGCTTAAAATCGATTGGACTTTCTGGTGTAACGAGTGCGGCACCATGGCCTCCATGCGCACCTGCCCCCATGATGCCGATGATCGTGTGCTGGTATCAGGCACCAAACTGCGTAAGGCCCTGTCTGAAGGGGGTGAAGTTGCTGATAACTTCAGTCGCCCGGAAGTGTTAAAGATTCTACGCGAATACTACGCAAGCCTTGCAGACCATGAGAAAGTAAAAGTCGAGCTTACCGGCCACTCAGCCAAGTAGGCCGGCTTTTCTGTTAAATCTGACTATAACTGCTAATAAAGGTGCATTTTCGTGCGGGTAATCCGCTTGCGAAAAGCACCTTTTAGCTATCAATTTTTCATCAAAAGTTTATTAAAAGCCCCTTTATTATTCATATATGTATGGTAATTTGGAAACCATATAGCCAATCCGGCTGGGAGAGGGATATGAAAACAATAATAAAAGCTGTGTTTGGGATAACACTGTGTGTCATTTGGAGTGCTACTGCTCAGGCTGCCACTCAATATCATCGCCTGGTATGGGATGCTGATCCCGCGCATCAGGCCACTATCGGTTTTTCTCCGCAAGGGGAAAGTAAAGATCCTTATGTGCTGTATGGGACTGATACTAACGAACAAAACTGGGTAAACGCACCGGTTACCAATACTTATTCTTTTCAGGTTGGCCTGGTTAACCACTTTGTTCGTTTGGCGGGGCTGCCTGCAAATTCGCCGGTTTATTATCGAGTTTGTGATCAGGATGGCTGTGGCCAGCGTTTCTGGTTTAAAACAGCACCAACCGACAACTCCCCGTTTGTGGTGGTGGCGGGTGGTGATACCCGCGCAGGCTGGAGTAATCGAAAAGCAGGAAACCGGTTGATCGCAAAAATCCGCCCGTTATTTATTATGCACGGCGGTGATTACACCAACCTGAATCTATTTATTGATATGGGTACTTACCTTTCGGATTGGCAGTATACGTTTTCCAGCGATCAAATCGATGGTAAGGAATATAAGCGTATTTACCCGTTTGTGCCCACTCATGGCAACCATGAAGACAACGACTACGCCACTTTGTGTAAAGTGTTTGGTGTGGATTTTAATCGGGATGGTAACTGCGATAAATTCGATACCTATGGCGCTTTTAATATTTCGCCGCTGCTGCGCGTTTATACGCTGAACAGTCAGTATAAAAACAGTGGTTATGCATCATATGCGGCGGCTATGAACGAATGGTTGCTGAACGACTTGGATCAGAATGCTGACACCACAATATGGCGCTTTGCACAGTATCACAAGCCGATGTTCCCGCATTATGCTGGTAAACCTGCCAACACCGAACTGTTCGATTGGTGGGCGGAAGCATTTTATCAGTATGGTATGAATCTGGTGGTGGAGTCTGATACTCATATCAACAAGATAACAAAAGCGTTAAAACCGGAAGGGGATGATTTTGTTGCCACCACCGATGGCGGTACGGTCTTTGTGGGTGAAGGCAGCTGGGGTTCGCCTGCGCGTTCGGCGAATCATCCGAAAGACTGGACGATTGATCTGGCCAGTATCCAGCAGTTTAAAGTTATTCAAGTTACACCAGAGCGGATTGTTATGGGTACTGCCCAGTTTGATGACACTGCTGAAACGCTGACCAGACAACAACGTATGGCGGACACAAAGGTATTGCCAGAGGGTATCAGCTGGTGGCTGGCAAACCATATCGGTGCCCAGCTTAAGCTGTCTAAGGCGGCTAATCAGTTAAGTATTATTGTTAACGATGATAATTCGCAAGACGAAGATAAATTCGTATCGTTGGCATTAACCGACGACGTATTTGTCGCCCAGGGTCGGGCGGACATCAATTTTAATGACAGCACTAATGATTTGTCGGTTGATGGCTTCGATTTTAACTATGGCGAACAGGCATCTCTGTTTAAATTTGATCTCATGGGTATGTCATCTTGTATTGATACTGATTCTGCTGTGCTGATGCTGGATGTGAAAAGCAAGTCGAACGGAGAGTTTGGTATATTCCCGGCACAACAGCCCTGGAATGAAGAGACTGCCACCTGGAATTCGGCTATGAATATAGCGAGTGATCCTGTGGCGACGTTTGTACCTTACGCAAAAGGCCGTTTGGAGATTGATCTGAGCAGTACGGGTATTATTCAGCGCTGGCTGGCAGAAGGAAACTACGGCCTGGTGATTAAAACAGAAGCTTCTAAAGGGGCCAGTTTTGCATCCAGAGAGTCTGGCCATGGCGCTGTGCTCAAACTTGCTTACAACGAGCTGGCTGAGTGTGACGGTCTGACGGTTGTTGAAGTTGCCAATCAGGCGTTATTAAAAAACGAATTTGACGGTGTTAATGAAGAAGTGGTGCTTGCCTTCAGTTTAAACAGCAATAATGACAACGCTCAACTGGAGCAGATCGCGGTGGCTGCACAGGGTGATCTGGATGAAACACAGCTGGCGGCTGTTGGCTTATATATTGATGAAAACCAGGATGGTATCGCTGCTGCTGGTGAGCGGGTGGCCAGTGGTGTTTACGAAAACGATAATGGCGAACTGGTATTTTTATTATCGGAACCTTACCGTCTGCCAGCCGGTGATGCCCATTTGCTGGTTACTTACCGGTTTTAATTGCAGGAGGCTTGGCCATGAACAACCTTATTAAAAACCTGTCCCTTTTGGCTGTTGTTAGTTTGCTGGCAGCTTGCGGGGGTAACGGCAATAATGGAAGTAAACTTGAGGAAGGCGATACGCCAGCAACTCCCCCCCAGGCGTTTAGTGTGCGCCTCGATAGTGTGGTGGTCAGGCGCATCAGTAATGGTGATACCATTAGTGTGGACACCGAAGGAGTCAATAGTGGCAGCTTAACGGTTGCCTCCTCAGCCGTCACAGAAAAAGAATAATTATTCATTGGCTGATAGCAGTGATCATTTCGGGAAACCAGAGAATTCGGTAAATCAGTGAAACGCTCTATTTCCTGGGTTGTGTTTCATTTCGGCGCAGTGGCTTGTGCGGCTGTGAGCCTTGCAACCGGGTTCAGAATAGCCGTTCTTAATCACCCGGCTTTGTTGTGGTTTGACTCGGTTTTACCGCAAGGTAATGTGCATTCTGTTCATATCGTTTCTGGCTTTACGCTGGCAGCTATTAGCAGCGTCTATTTTTTGCAAACTGTTGTTCGTAGCCTGTCGCGCTTCTTTAATCAGTCTTCTATTCCGGCCTCACCCCAGAATGCTTATCACCGTTTGGTTCAGTGGTTCGGATATCTGATCATTCCGTTGCTACTGGCATCGGGTATGTTGTTTTTTTTCGATCAGTCTTATTGGATATCGTTGTTGCATCTGCATTTTATAGCGGCCTGCTTGTTGTTAGTTTATGTGGTTCTTCACGGTGGTGGCTACTTTGTGCATTTTGGCAATGCCATATTTAAAAGAATACTGCTTGCTGAAATGCGGCACCGAACTGTACAGCTTGCTATCGTTGCCGCTGCGTTGATTATTGGTGTTGGTGGTTATTGGGCATGGGGGAGCAAACCGGTGCAGCCGTTAACGGTAGCCGCCATGGACATTAACCGGTTTATGGATATTGATGGCAAAGCCAATGAGCCTGTGTGGCAGCAAGCCAGCAAATTGACCGTACAAACCCATGGTGGAGCCAACTTTAATCACGGCAGTACCCCGGTGACTATTCAAGCGGCTGAAAATGGTGTGGAGGCCTATTTTTTATTTACCTGGAATGATCCTGATAAAAGCTTGCGGCATTTACCCCTGGTTAAAAAGGAGCAGGGTTGGCAGGTTCAGCACAATGGCTTCTATGAATTTAATGAAGTGGAATTCTATGAAGATAAATTTGCGGTGATGCTGTCAGATCATTGCGAATCTGCTGCGGCAGCAACGGTGCACCTGGGAAGCAAGCCGCTGGCTGATAAACCAGCTAACTGGCATGGCAAGGGTTATCACTATGCGCAGGATGGCCATGTCAGAGATGTATGGCACTGGAAGGCGGTCAGAACCAATGATATGTACCTGGCCGATGATAACTTTTTCGGTGCACCGCAACCGGCAAGACCGGGCGAGCGTCGTTATTCGGCAGGTTATCTGGCCGATGGTAAAGAATCCGGTGCCTATGTCAGCAACTGGTTATGGTTCCAGCCCGATTCAATCGTTCCCCGAAGAATCCCTAAACAGGAGGGCATGATTGCACCTTATCAAAATCATACGCCGAACCAGTCATGGGTTATTTCCTGGTTTGATTATGAACCTTACCAGCCTCAGAAAGATCAATATCCGGTGGGCACCGTTATGCCATCAGTGTTGTACCGCTCCAACCGCTTCGAGGGTGATCGTGCCGATGTGCGGGCGCGGGGTACCTGGCAAAATGGCCAATGGACACTGGAAATTGCCCGGCGTTTAAATACCGGCTCGAAAAATGATGTGCCGCTTGCCGACGGTGTTTGTATGTGGGTATCCGCATTTGATCACAGTCAGGTAGCCCATACTCGCCATCATCAGGCGATCAAGCTGATGTTCGAGGGGTACCGCAATGATTAAGCGTTTTTTTATTCTGCTGGCGCTCTTTATGGCCCTGTTAATATTTGTGGCTTTACAGCAGCCGGTGAAGCCGCAACCGCTTAGCGGTGCTTTGCAGAAAGTAAACAGCCGAGGTGAAACCCTGTTACCTTGGGAGGGGCCTTGGGCCTGTGTTTATGATCACCAGCGTGGGCTGCTGTGGGAAGTTAAAACCGACAGCGAAACCATTCATGATGGTTATTGGAGTTATTCATGGTTTAACGGTGCTGTGGGCAAATCGAATGGTGGTGATTGTTATTTTGAAAAAGACCGCTGCGATACTTTGGACTTGATTCAACGAACTAATCAGGAAAAACTGTGTGGTGTGGATGGCTGGCGTCTGCCAACGGTTGCAGAATTAAGGTCTTTAATTGAAACCGATGTACGGCCTGATGCGCCCATGATTGCCAGTGCTTTTTTTCCGCAAACACGGCGCGGTGATTATTGGACGAATCAACACGGCAAGCCCCTGGGTGCTACTTTTCGTTATCTGAAAGAGGGGGCGGTGGCCGTTAGTTTTCTTGATGGTAAAACCCACACGCTGCCTTATCGAAACGCTGCCTTTTTAAGGCTGGTTTCCAGCGAATACCGAAAAGCTGATCACTAATAAACCTGCTTTAAGTTTAGTTGGCAGGTTTATGCAATCCGTAGTCTTCGGCCAGTGTTCCTTTTTCGCTGGGTGCTTTCGGTGCGTAATCTTTTGGCGGTTGTGCGCCGGCAATGTCAAACTGTGCATCCTCTTCTTCTTTCGGGCTGCTTGCTTCCAATGTCAGAAATTCTTCACGTTGTTTTTCCAGCTGTTCGGCTGATTCTTCGTTGAGTTTAAAACTTTTTGGTGGTTGCGTGAAAGATTCCGCAGCATCTTCCAGGTGTTTTTGTACTGAAATGTAGTCTTTCGTCAGTTTATTCACTAACTTTGCTGTATTGTTAAAATGCTGGTTAACGTTTTCACGATAGGCGGTGAATTCTTCCTGAAGCTCGCGTAGTTGCCTTTCGATAGATGACTCTGACCGGCTTGCACGCATTATCAAGAAACAGCCAAAGGCACCTGAAGCAACCCCTGCTAAAAACAGAATCACACTTGTTAAACTCATACTTTACCTCTGGCCTGGTATTTATAATTTTTGCGTTTGGCTGATATTATAACGACTTTTCAGCATAATACAGTGCTTACCAAGCGTAACCAAATGCTACAGCTTCGTTATACACCCGTTATAGGTATTCAATGCAAAGCTTTCCAGGAAAAGAAATCCGTTTATTTATTCCAGGCCCGCAAGGTCAGCTACAGGCGATAGCAACGCCAGCCAGGCAGGTTGGTGGCGAACATGCAGGAACGTCGAAAAATAGTCGCGAAAATGTTGCGATTGTGTGTCACCCCCATTCTTTAATGGGCGGCACTATGAATAACAAGGTGGTGCATACTGTAGCCCGAGCCCACCGGGATGCGGGGCATCATGTGGTGCGATTTAATTTTCGGGGTGTTGAGCAAAGTGAAGGTGAATATGCTCATGGTGTTGGTGAAACTGATGATGTGCTGGCGGTGCTCGCCTGGGTGAAAGCTCTTTTGCCCAATGCAAATATCTGGCTGGCCGGATTTTCCTTTGGTTCTTTTGTGGTTGCAAGAACCCTTCGGCTGGCATTAGATGAAGGCTATAACATTCATCATCTGCTGCTGATCGCGCCAGCAGTCGAGAACTATGCGTTTTATGAACTGACTGAGTTTGGTGTGCCAATGGCGATGGTTTATGGCGATGCCGATGAGGTGGTTAATCCTGTGCGCATTGCAGAATGGTTTGAAACAGTCACGACGGATAAACGACTAAGCACTCTGGCGGGTGCCGGGCATTTCTTTCATGGGCGGCTCACTGATTTGAAGGCAGCCGTGCAAGCACTTTGTTTCTAGGGGGGGCGGCTAGACACTATCAGATCTGTGCGGTAGAGTTCGCGCCAATCTATAGAGGCAGGGTGAATGGAGTATTTGTATGACCCCCATCGAATGCTACAAAAAAGACCTTGAGCGTGATGATTTCAGTTACGATGCTGCGCAGGAAATGGCGGTGCAACACCTTGATCATTTGTATCATGAGTTGGTGTTGCGGCATGAGATGAGGCCCAAATCCTGGGTTTCGCGTTTTCGCCCCCGATCCAACAAATCCATTGAACCCACAAAGGGGGTTTATTTTTGGGGTGGCGTAGGTCGTGGTAAAACCTATCTGGTAGATACCTTCTACGACAGTTTGCCTTTCAGGCGCAAAATGCGGGTTCATTTCCATCGTTTTATGCAGCATGTTCACCGTGATCTACGAGAGCTTCAAGGGGAAAAAAACCCCTTGGAAATAGTGGGTAAGCGCATTGCTGATAATGCTCTGGTGCTTTGTTTTGATGAGTTCTTTGTGACCGATATCACCGATGCCATGATTCTTGCCGAATTGATGGATCAGTTGTTTTCCAGAGGAGTCACTCTGGTGGCGACCTCCAATATCGTGCCAGAGTTGTTGTATGAGAATGGTTTGCAGCGGGCAAGGTTTCTTCCGGCGATCGATCTGATTCAAAAGTATACGCAAGTGATTAATGTGGATTCCGGTATTGACTACCGGTTAAGAGCGTTGGAACAGGCAGAAATTTTCCATAGCCCGCTGGATGAGGCAGCCGGCACCTGCATGACCTCGGCTTTCGAGTCATTGGCACCAGAGCCGGGTGAAAAGGATGTAATGATCGAAATCGAAGGGCGGGATATACCTGCGTTGCGGGTAGCCGATGACGTGCTTTGGTGTGATTTTGCGGCGCTGTGTGATGGCCCCCGCAGCCAGAACGACTATATCGAAATTGCCCGTATTTATCATGCGGTGCTGGTAAGTGATGTGCCAGTGATGACGGGTGGCAGCGATGACCTGGCGCGTCGTTTCGTCAATATGGTTGATGAATTCTATGATAGAAACGTCAAACTGATTATTTCCGCTGCTGCTGATATTGATCATCTGTATACAGGGAGCAATCTGGCGTTTGTGTTCGAGCGTACCAAAAGCCGTTTGGTGGAAATGCAATCCCACGAGTATCTGGCAAGGCCCCACAAGCCTTAGCAGGCTGTTGCAAGGCTAGGGTGCCGGATAAACGTACTCTTTGTGGGTGGCTTCAAGCTCTTTCAGCAGCTCCTTCGATAGCACCAGCTCAGAACTGCTAAGGTTACTTTTTAGCTGCGCCATACTGGTGGCACCAATAATGTTAGAGGTAACAAACGGACGTGATGTCACATAAGCAATAGCCATTTGTGACAAGTCCAGCTGATGCTTCCTGGCAACCTCCAAATAGCGCTCTGTGGCTTTCATGGCCTGCGGGTTGGTGTATCTTGAAAACTGTTTGAACAGCGTCAGACGGGCACCTTCAGGCCACTGGTTGTTCAGGTATTTTCCCGAGAGCATACCGAAAGCCAGGGGTGAATAGGCCAGCAGTCCTACATTCTCGCGGTGGGATATCTCGGCCAACCCCACTTCAAAAGAACGGTTAAGCAGGCTGTAGGGGTTTTGTATGGAAACAGTTCTTGGCCAGCCTCGTTGTTCGGCCAGTTGCAGAAATCGCATGGTGCCCCACGGTGTCTCATTGGAAAGCCCGATGTGGCGGACTTTACCGCTGGCGACGGCTTTATCAAGAGCTTCAAGGGTTTCTTCAATAGGAGTCATTGACTCGTTCGGATTGTGTTTGTACCCCAGCGGGCCGAAAAAGTTAGTGTGGCGATCTGGCCAATGCAGCTGATAGAGGTCGATATAATCGGTTTTCAGTCGTTTCAGGCTGCCTTCCAGCGCCTGGTTGATATGCGCTTGATTAAAGTGGGTCTGGCCGCCGCGTATATGAGGGAGCCAGTCGCCAGGCCCGCAAATCTTGCTGGCAAGTACAATTTTGTCGCGGTTGCAACGTTTCGCCAGCCAGTTGCCAATAATGGTTTCTGTTGCGCCATAGGTTTCTGCACGGGCAGGCACCGCATACATTTCGGCGGTGTCTATAAAATTAACGCCGTAATCTATCGCATAGTCCAGCTGCTCAAATGCCTCCTGCTGGGTGTTCTGCTGTCCCCAGGTCATGGTGCCAAGACATAATTCAGTGACTTGAATATCGGTATTTCCTAGTGGTCGCTTATGCATCTGGTTGATTCTCTGCGGGGAAATGTATTTAATATCTGTCGACATCTTAGCTGCTAAAAATGTGTAACCTCAACCCTGT
>PDSR01000058.1 GCA_002748575.1 Gammaproteobacteria bacterium | reverse complement strand
ATTCGGTGAGGAGGAAAATCCGGTTTAAGATGAGACCATTCCAGTGTCATGTTCTGGTCGTAGAGTGAAACGCTTTGTTCAAAGTACCAGTCCTCGCGGGGGGCCGTGACCACCACCCATTTGCCGGTATCGGTTTTCGCAAAATTAAGCACTTGAGCATCGACCAGGGTGTGGCTTTGGGCAATACTCAGGTCGGGGTTAAGTACTAAAAAGTCGGAATCGTATTGATCGTTAATGGCTAACGATAGCTGGTTATTTTCAAAGGATGCATTGCGAACGGCATCAAACTGATCGGAATCTTCCAGAATAAGCTCTGCGGCCAGCTCCCCCTGGGTATCGTATTTGAGAACAACTACATCCCAGTCCTGTGCGGTAACATGCTGATTGGCATCGAAATTTTCACCGTGAATCCGGCCAACCACATAGGTATTGCCCTGGTCATCGTTGAGCAGAAACAGCCCTTCTTCACCGCCAGTGTAATCCCAGTTAGGAATAATATCGTCGTCGATATAAGCAACATTGAAAATATCTACCAGGCCATCGTCGTTGGTAATAAACTGCCGTGGCGCGGTACGCTCATAGGGGCTGGAATAGGTCGCCCGCCACACTTCGTTGCCATCGGCATCGTGTTTAACCGTTAAAATATCAAAGCCTTTAATGGCGGCATTGTTTGCGTCGGTGGCAAAGTAGGTTTGTACCGAACCGGTCGAATAGGTGTTGTTGTCGTCGTCCAGGGTAATATCGGAAATGTACACGTTTTCGTGTTGTTCGCTGAATATTTCTGTTAACCAGAGTGGCTTATTGCAGCCTGACAGGGCTAAAACGCTTGCAGGAATGATCAGCGTGCGAAGGTGCTTTTTGTTCATGTTATTTTTCTTGTTATTTATTATTAGGTGGCTTCATCCTATAACCGGGTTAGCGGGAATGCAATAGTGCTTAAATTCAGGGTTTCCCGGGGCCAATGTTTGGCGAGGGCAGCCTTGCGGGGATACCCAGTGCGCCGCTCAATAAACAAGCGCCGCATTGGGCTGGTTAGTCGGATGATGCTAACGACCTATTCGGCACTAAATAAAGCCACCGATCCTTTACTGGGCGTATCCTGCCGTAGCCGGGTTGATTCGAACTTTGTTAACGAGAGTAAGCCAGGGAAAAAGTTGTTGACACCATTGCCTGGATCCCATGTTAGTGGCAGTGTTTCGTAAAAATCATAATTGTCACCTGCCACGGCGATGTTGTTTTGGTTGTTGATGGCAATAGCACGCTGCTGCTCGCCTTTCAGTGACAAAGATTTATGCGGTTCTCCGTTGGGCTGTAAAATCAACAGGCGGGAATTTTGCGTTTTTTCTATATAGTTGAACTGATCGTAAAATCCAAAGGGTGAATTTCTCGAATAGGGCAGCCTGCCTAATAAAGCTCCGGATTCCACGTTGTCGAAATGAGTGCCGGATACTTTGTCATAGCCCACTGCCAGACGATCATCTGGCAATAATTGAATATCACTAAGCCTTCGATCCACCGTATTAAAAGATAAACCAAAAAGGGTAGACGTTCTGCTGCCACTTAAATGATGTTGCCAAAGCTCTTCACCTTCCGATGATATTTTTTTGATATAGGTGGAGGCACTGGCGGTATACCTGCCATATTGGCCTGCGATTAAATTCAAAGGCCCATGTATAAAAGCGGTAAGGTGTTCTGAAGCCCAGTACAGGGTATCATCAGAGGCGACTACCAGCTTGTTCTTCAGATTGAACAAGTCATGCGAATTCCCGGGCGTCAGCGGATCAACATCCCCATACCAGATAATATATTCGTTTTCGTTCGTGTTGGCTGCACCTGTCCTGATCATTTCCCATTCCAGCTCCCCGCTAGGGGTGAACTTTTCCAGTTGAGCAGCGCTGGTGACTGGGTGGTCAAAGCTTTCAGCATAAAGCGAGATTGAAGCAACAATAATGTTGTTTTGTGAGTCCAATGCGATTTCAGGTAATAATCGGTGATAGGGGTATTCCGGCTTGACATGAGACCACTCCAGCGTCATGTTTTGGTCGTAGAGTGAAATGCTGTTTTCTAAGTGCCAATCGTTACCGGAAGAAGCTGCAACAACCCACTTGCCCGTATCGGTTTTCACAAAATTAAACACTTGAGTATCTGCCAGGGTGTGGCTTTGGGTAATACTCAGGTCGGAGTTAAGTACCAAAAAATCGGAATCGTTTTGATCGTTAATGGCTAACGATAGCTGGTTATTTTCAAAGGACGCATTACGAACCGCATCAAATTGATCGGAGTCTTCCAGAATCAGTTCTGCGGTCAGTGTCCCCTGGGTATCGTATTTAAGCACAACAACATCCCAGTCCTGTGCGGCAACATGCTGGCTGGCATCGAAATTTTCACCGTGAACCCGGCCAACTACATAGGTATTACCCTGGTCATCGTTGAGCAGAAACAGCCCTTCTTCGCCGCCGGTGTAATCCCAATGCTCAGGATCAAAAATATCCACCAAGCCATCGTCGTTAATAATAAACTGCCGTGGTGCAGTGCGTTCATAGGGGCTGGAATAGGTTGCCCGCCACACTTCGTTGCCCTCGGCATCGTGTTTAACCGTTAAAATATCAAAGCCTTTGATGGTGGCGTTATTTTCATCGGTGGCAAAGTAGGTTTGTACCGAGCCGGTGGAGTAGGTGTTATTGTCGTCGTCCAGGGCAATATCGGAAATGTACACGTTTTCGTGCTGTTCGCTGAATATTTCTGCTAACCAGAGCGGCTTGTTACAGCCGGACAGGGCAACAACGCCTATTGGCAGAATAAGTTTACTAAGGTGCTTTTTGTTCATGTTATTTTTCTTATTATTTATTACTAAGTGGCTCCATCCTATAGCCCGTTTAGCGGGAATGCAATAGCGGTTAAATTCAGAGTTTCGTAGGGTTAATGTTTGGCGAGGGGGCGTGTTGCGTGGATAGCCAGGTGTTGTGGAGGTTGCCAGTGCGACGCTTCATGAACAAGCGCCGCACTGGGTGGTTCAGATGCCGCTAACGTATGATTAATCGGTGCTGAATAAGGCTATTGATCCTCTGCTCGGAGCATCCTGTCTAAGCTGAGTGGCTTCGAATCTTGTCAGAGAATAAAGGCCTTGAAAGAAATAGCCTCCGCTTTTTCGAGTCCATGTTATTGGCAGCGCTTCGTGAAAATCGTAATTATCACCCGCCACAGCAATGTTGTTGTGGCTGTTGATGGCAAAAGCGCGTTGATGCTCGCCTTTAGTCGGTGGCAGTGTTTTAAACACACCACCATCGGGTTGTAAAATTAACACTCTGGATTCCCGGCCCGTTTCTATGTAGTTATAGGTTTCACTATACCCATTCTGGTTCGGATCTCTGGTGTATATTGCTCCTAACAGTTGCAAATCATCAAAGGCATATTCGCCGTGAGTATGAATGCCGAATACTTTTTCATAACCGACTGCCAAGCGGCCATCCGGTAATAGCTTAATGTCGTTGAGCCTTTGATCTGTTGTATTGGAGGAAAGGAAATTGCTCGCAAAAAACCGTTTACCATGTAAATCATGCTGCCAAAGTTTCCCACCTTCCGGTGATACTTTGTTGATATAAGTGCTTGCACTGGTTGAAAATGATCCAAGAACAAGTAAGGGAGGAAAAACTGAAAGCTTCTCCGAAGCCAAATAAATCGAATCGTCAGGGGCGATAGCCAGTTTGCTTTTCAGACTAAAGAAATTTGAGTATAGGTTAGGAAGGATCGTTTCACCGTTTATAAAGCTAATTTTCCATGCCAGCTCTCCGTCGGGTGTCAGTTTTTCTAATAATGAGTGGCTGTAAAGGTCAACTTGCAAAACACCCTCGATGGATGAGGCGATAAGTATATTGTTTTGTGAATCCAATACGATTGATGGCAAAATTCGATTATAGTAGCCGTAGTGGTGCCATTCCTGCACCATATTGTTATCGTACTGAGCAACCCATGTATTAGAGGATGCGTATTGCCATTTGCCATTGGAATAGACAGTGACCCACTTGCCTTCATCAGTTTTTACAAAATCGAGTACTTGAACATTTGTCAGGGTGTGGCTTTGGGCAACACTCAGGTCGGGATTAAGCACTAAATAGCTGGAATCCTGTTTATCGTTAATGGCTAACGATAGCTGGTTATTTTGGAAGATTGCTTTTTGAGTGGCGTCAAACTGATCGGATTCTTCCAGAATCAGCTCTGCGGTCAGCTCCCCTTGGGTATTGTATTTTAGAACAACAACATCCCAGTCCTGTTCGCTAATGTGCTGGTTGGCATCAAAGTTTTCACCGTGAATGCGGCCAACCACATAAGTATTGCCCTGTTCATCATTGAGCAGAAACTGCCCTTCTTCGCCGCCGGTGTAATCCCAATGCTCAGGATCAAGAATATCCACCAGGCCATCATCGTTAGTAATGAACTGGCGTGGTGCAGTGCGTTCATAAGGGCTGGAATAGGTTGCCCGCCACACTTCGTTGCCCTCGGCATCGTGTTTAACCGTTAAAATGTCATAGCCTTTAATGGCGGCGTTATTTGCGTCGGTGGCAAAGTAAGTTTGTACCGAACCGGTGGAATAGGTGTTGTTGTCGTCGTCCAGGGCAATATCAGAAATGTACACGTTTTCGTGTTGTTCACTGAATACTTCTGCTAACCAGAGTGGCTTGTTACAGCCGGATAAGGCAATAACACTTGCGGGAATGATCAGTGTGCGGAGATATTTTTTATTCATATTATTTTTCTTATTATTTATTGTTAGGCGATTCCATCTTATAACCTGATGTGGGGGAAAGCAATAGAGCTAAAAAATAGCGCGATAAAAAACAAGAAACGGCCAGGGCTATCAGCTATAACGCTTATAAATCCAATGGGTTATCATTAAAAGGCAGCTGCCTGATAAGTAACTTAAAGTCATCGGCAACGGGTTCGTTCAGGGTAATATTTTTGTGTAGATAAGGATGATAAAAACTTAACCGGGTGGCCGCTAACAGTAAGCGGTGGCTGTTGTAATGTTGTTGGAAATAACGATTCTGTATGCCTTTGCCGTAGGTGGCATCCCCAATAATGGGGTGAGCAATATGTTTCATATGATATCGTAACTGGTGACGCCGGCCGGTTTTTGGCGTCAGTCTTACCAATGCATAGCGAGACGTATCATAGCGTTCAATTTTTACATTAAGGGTGCAGGTGGCCAGGGTGGTTAATTGGGTTAATGCTGCTTTGGGAGCCTGAAGTGTTTTTTTGTCGTATTTGTCTTTGCGGGTTTTAACCGGGTGATTGATGGTCAACTCATCGGGCGGAAAGCCCCTCACAAGGGCATGGTATTCTTTGCCGACTTCATTGTTTTCAAATTGTGTGCTGATGGCCCTTAGTGCATCCAGGGATTTTGCAAATAACAAAATCCCTGATGTGGGTTTGTCGAGCCGGTGAGCAGGAAAAACCTGTTGGCCGATCTGGTCGCGAAGCAGCTGCATGGCAAATTGCGTTTCGCGCTTATCAATCGGGCTGCGATGCACCAGCAACCCGGAAGGTTTGTGAATGGCAATGTAGTGTTCATCTTCAAATACAACGGGAAGATATACCGGTGCAGATGATACTGACATGGTAAGAACTTAAAGCATTTTTTCCTGCTGTTTGGCGATCAGCTGTTTAATGCCAAGGGGTAAATGCGACAGCACTTGTGTTATGCCCTGATTCACCAGTCCATTGATATAGACGGGTTTGCCATCCATTACAGCACTAAAGCCTTCTACCGCTACCGTATGGGCATCCATCCATAAAAAGCGTGGTAATCGCTCCACCATGGCTTTTATACCCATCACATCGTGAAATTCGCTGTAAGTAAATCCCGGGCACAATGCCGTGCAATACACGTTATGCTCACGCAGTTCCAGGTCAATAGCCTGAGAAACCCCTACTACAAAGGCCTTTGCCGGGCCGTATAAGCTGCCTTTCATCTGTGGAGAAAAGGCCGCAACCGACGCCACATTAATAATACGCCCCCAGTTGTTTGCTTTCATGTCGTTGCCGAACAGGTGACACATATGAACAAGCGAGGTGTTCAAAACCTGCATAAAATCCGCATGTGTTTTCCAATCGGCTTCAAGAAACCCGGCATTAATGGCATAGCCTGCATTGTTAACCAGAGCATCTACCCTTAGCCCTTTTTCTTTCACCTGGCGGTAAATGGCTTCCGGTGCAGAAGGGTCAGATAAATCGGCTGCAATCACGTGGGCAAGCTGACCGTATTGCGCCTTGATTTCGGTTGCAATTTCGTTGAGCTTTTTTTCCCGACGAGCCACTAAAATAACGTCGTATTGTTGTGCTGCAAATACTTTCGCAAATTCCAAACCAATGCCCGCAGATGCACCGGTAATCAGTGCTGTTTTAACAGGGTTTGCTTCAACCATGAGAATACCTTCCAAATTTAACCGAATCTGATGGGGTTAAAATAACACGCGAGTACGAATAGTGCCTTCAACGTCTTTCAGTTTTTCCTGCGCCAGGTTGCTGTAATCGGCATCTACATCAATCACCACGTAACCGATTTCTTCATTGGTTTGCAGGTACTGGCTGGCAATATTGATGTTGTTATCAGAAAAGATCGTGTTAATTTTGGTCATTACACCCGGTACATTTTTGTGGATATGTAATAAGCGGTGAACTTTCGCATGGGTTGGTAACGCAACTTCAGGAAAATTAACGGCAGAAATGGTGGAACCGTTATCGCTGTATTTAACGAACTTTTCTGCTACTTCCACGCCAATGTTCTCTTGTGCTTCCTGAGTGCTGCCGCCAACGTGTGGCGTTAAAATAACATTATCGAATGCACGCAGTGGCGAAACAAATTCTTCATCATTGCCACGGGGTTCAACCGGAAATACATCAATGGCAGCGCCCAGCAATTTACCGCTTGATAAGGTATCGGCCAGCGCATCAATATCAACAACTGTGCCGCGAGCTGCATTAATCAGCACGCTGCCTGTTTTCATTTGTGCCAATTCATTGGGGCCGATCATGTTTTTGGTAGCCAGTGTTTCCGGTACGTGCAAGCTCACCACATCGGCCTGATTCATTAAATCTTCCAAAGTATCAACCTGAGAAGCATTACCTAATGGCAGCTTGGTGACGGTATCCTGGAAAATCACTTTCATACCCAGGCTTTCTGCCAGCACGCTTAATTGCGAGCCGATGCTGCCGTAGCCGACAATACCCAGGGTTTTGCCACGTACTTCATAAGAATTTGCAGCGGACTTTAACCATTCCCCCCGGTGGGCTTTGGCATTTTTCTCTGGAACGCCGCGTAATAACAGAATCGCCTGCGCCAATACCAGTTCGGCAACGCTTCGTGTATTGGAATAAGGCGCGTTAAACACCGGAATGCCGCGGCTGAGGGCTGCATTCAAATCCACTTGATTGGTGCCGATACAGAAACAGCCTGCGGCAATCAGCTTGTTGGCCGCTGCAAATACGTCATCGGTTAGCTGGGTGCGAGAGCGAATGCCAACAAAATGTGCGTCCGCTATTTTTGCTTTTAATTCATCATCGGGAAGAGACGTTTTCAGATACTCAATATTGGTGTATCCGTTTTTCTCGAAAACTTTAACCGCAGAGGGATGCACACCTTCCAGTAACAGGATGCGAATCTTGCTTTTATCAAGTGAGGTTTTGCTCATAATGAATACCGTGATGTTTAAGCGAATAACTCAATTTTTTGGGTCGAATTATCAAATACCGAAAATTCAGGGGGCGCTATGGTATCATAGCCACCCCCTTGGGTGTCCGCTTTTATTGGCGACTGGCGGGTCTGGCCATTCAGAGGGAATGTGTGAACGGTTATGTTTTTGAATTCAAAGGTAAATCTATGACAGCGGCAGATAATATCATCAACGGCCTACAAGCATTAGTGGATGAGGGCAAAGTAAAAACCGATTCCGAAAGCCTGCAAACCTACGGCTGCGACTGGACTAAAATCTATGAGCCCAGGCCGCTGGCGATTGTGTTTCCGAAAACCACCGAGCAAGTGCAGGCGATTGTGCAGTTTGCCAACGAACATCAGGTGGCTCTGGTGCCTTCTGGTGGTCGCACCGGCCTTTCCGCCGCTGCGGTGGCTGCCAACCATGAAGTGGTTGTGGCTTTTGATTATATGAATCAAATTCTTGAATTTAACGAGATTGATCGCACCGTGCGCTGCCAATCCGGAGTAATTACCGAGCAATTACAGCAGTTTGCTGAAGATAACGGCCTTTTCTACCCAGTGGATCTGGCTTCGGCGGGTTCCAGTCAGTTAGGTGGTAATATTTCCACCAATGCCGGTGGTATCAAGGTGATTCGCTATGGCATGACCCGTGATTGGGTGGCGGGGTTAACGGTAGTTACCGGCAAGGGTGAAGTGCTCAAGCTGAATAAGGACCTGGTTAAGAACGCCACCGGTTATGATTTCCGGCAGTTGTTTATCGGCGCAGAAGGCACCCTGGGCTTTATTACCGAAGCCACCATGAAACTGTCCCGCACCCCGAAAAATTTAAGTGTGCTGGTATTAGGCGTGCCAGAATTCAGCGCGGTCATGGATGTATTAAATACCTTTCAGCGGGAAATAGACTTAACCGCCTTTGAGTTTTTCTCGGAACTGTCTGTGCAGCTGGTAACAGGCCGTGGCGATGTGCAGCGCCCCTTTGAAACCGCAACCCCCTACTATGCGCTGCTGGAATTTGAAGCGCTGAATGAAGATGTGGTGGAACAGGCCATGGCACTGTTCGAAGAGTGTGTTGAAAAAGGCTATGTGCTCGATGGTGTAATGAGCCAGAGCCAGGGCCAGCTGGAATCCCTGTGGCGGTTGCGTGAAGACATCAGCGAGACCATTGCCGAATACATACCCTATAAAAATGATATTTCCGTGTCGGTTTCAAAAGTGCCGGTGTTTCTTGAGGAAATTGATGCGGTCGTGTCGGAATACTACCCTGATTTTCGTATCGTATGGTTTGGCCATATCGGCGACGGTAACTTGCATTTGAATATTCTGAAACCCGATGATTTGCCCAAAGAAACCTTCTTTGAAAAGTGCAAACAGGTGAATAAATGGGTATTTGAAATTGTGGAAAAACATCAGGGCAGCGTGTCGGCAGAACACGGTGTGGGTATGACCAAAAAGCCCTACCTTGAATACAGCCGCAGTGCTGAAGAAATTGCCCTGATGAAAGCCGTTAAGCAGCTTTTTGACCCTAATGGCATTATGAACCCCGGTAAAATCTTTGACCTGTAAAGAGCCTGTTATGCACTATCAGCATCGAATGCTAAATGGGGAGCCGGTGGAATTGCCACTGGGTAAGGTGGTATGTGTTGGTCGGAATTACGCTGATCACGCTAAAGAACTGAACAACCCGGTGCCCACCGAGCCGATTCTGTTTATCAAGCCTGCCACGGCGGTAGTACCACTGGCGCCGTCGTTTACTATTCCTGCGGGGCGGGGCGAGTGTCACCATGAAACCGAAATCGCCCTGCTGATCGGCAAGCCGCTAACCCGGGCCAACCCTGAAAGTGTTCGCAGTGCTATTCTGGGCCTGGGTATTGGCCTGGATTTAACCCTGCGGGATCTGCAAACTCGGCTCAAACAGCAAGGCCACCCGTGGGAGCAGGCCAAAGCGTTCGACGGTGCCTGCCCGTTATCGGCCTTTGTGCCTGCTGGTGAATTGCAAAATTTCACGGACCTTACGGTGTCGCTAACGGTGAATAATGAACTGCGTCAGCAAGGGAATACCGCCCAGATGTTGTTTCCCATTCTGGATCTGGTGGCGCTGATCTCGGATCACTTTACCCTGCTGCCGGGGGATGTGGTGCTGACCGGAACACCGGCTGGCGTGGCCCCGTTAGCTCATGGGGATAAGTTGGAGGCGACATTGGAAGCCTCATCGGATCGCCGTTACTGCTTTAAATCACGGGTTCTGTAGGGTATGTAAGTGCTTGCTCACCGGGTGTTTTTGCCGATTTGCCAGTTTATTTTTAATGTGGCATGGCAACCTGAAGGCGAGCATCCTGGCTGTGTCCATGTATACTGAACCCAGATTCACGCAACAGTGTGGGCAGGAGGTTATTTCATGGCGGCAGCACATAACCCGGAAACTAAACCAGGCAGCACAAAATCAGATCATGCTAAGCCAGAAAACAGCAGGGCTTTTGCGCATCATCGAACGGTGCGTGCCTGGGTTGAAGCCCTGTTCCCAGCGGGCGAGCACTTGCCTGCCCCTGATGCCTGCGAACTTGCCAGCGAAGCTCAGCGGTATTTTTCCAATATTCCCGGGTTGCAGCAGGCGATTACCACATTGCTTGCCAGCCTTGAGCTGCGTTTTTTGCTGGCGCATAGAAGAAGCTTTGCCAGTGCCCCCCTAAAGCAACGCCGAGCCTTTATTGAAAAACACCGCCAGAGTCCGGTTGCCGGCCCGCTTTTAAGGATGCTGTCCATCCCCTTCCGCATGGCTTATCTGCTGGACGGCAACAACCTGTTGCGAATGCAGACCCACAATGGCATTCCTGGCCCCAGTCAGGTTGAAACCTTTCGCTGGCACTCCCAGCTATCAACTGCTAATGATCTGCCACCAGCGCAAACCATCGAAGCCGATGTGGTAGTGATTGGCAGTGGTGCCGGTGGCGCCGCAGCTGCCTATGAGCTGGCAAGTAGGGGGCTGGCGGTAGTGATTCTGGAAGAAGGCCATTACCACGATCGGCGCGATTTCAACGGCAAATTAACCGAAATCATCCCCAAGCTGTATCGGGCATCCGGTGTCACTGCTGCCATAGGGAGCGCGGTCATACCCGTGCCTGTGGGTAAGGGAGTCGGTGGCACCACCACGGTGAATTCCGGCACCTGCCTGCGCACCCCGGAACGGGTATTGCAACAATGGATGAGTTGGGGTTTGCAGGATCTAAGCCCGCAGGCCATGTTACCGTATTTTGAACAGGTGGAAGCTGTATTGCAGGTGCAACCTGCTGATCCCAAATATGTTGGCCCTATTGGTGATGTGATTCAAAAAGGGGCTCATAAAATCGGCTTAAAGCAAACGCACCCGTTAATGCGTAACGCTGCAGGGTGCGATGGTCAGGGGCTGTGCCAGTTTGGCTGCCCCACTGGCGCAAAGCAGTCCACCAATATCAGCTATATACCCAAAGCGCTGGATCAAGGTGCTTTTATGTTCACTGGAATGAAAGCCGATCGCCTGCAAATGAAAGGTAATACGGTGGTTGGCCTGACAGCCCAAGGTGTGGCTCAAGATGGTATTGTAAGGCACCTGACCATTAAAGCGCCGCAGGTGGTTGTGAGTATGGGCACCCTTTTTACCCCCTTGTTTTTGCAGGCAAACGGCATAAAAAACCGCTGGCTGGGCGCAAATTTATCCATCCACCCAGCAGGCGCAGTCACAGGTTTTTATGCAAACCAGAACTTTGCCAACACCCGTTCCATTCCCCAGGGCTATGGCATTAGTGACTGGGCTGATGACGATATCATGTTTGAAGGAGGCACGCCGCCGTTTGTTGCTCATGGTTTGCTCAGCCCAATGACCGGTTATGATTTTGTGGATTTTGCCGAGAGCTATCAAAACACCGGGTATTTTGGTTTTATGATCAAAGACCAGTCCAGGGGGCGGGTTCGTAAAGGCTTACACCCTGATGTGCCTTTTATTACCTATAACATGAATAAGCGGGATTTCAGCTTATTTTTAAAAGCCACGCGCACCCTGGCAAAAATTCATTTGCGGGCAGGAGCTGATTACGTTCATCTGGTTGGGCTGGCGAAATACCCCAGGATTTATACCGAAGAAATGGTCGATAAAGTCATTGATTCAGGATTAAAACCCAGGCACTTTGCAATATCGGCATATCACCCGCTGGGCACCTGCCGGATTGCGGCTAACCCTGCTAACGGTGTGTGTGATGTGAATCACCAGGTGTTTGGTGTCGATGGCTTGTACGTGATGGACGGCAGTGCCGTGCCTTCATCATTGGGAGCGAATCCGCAGGTGACTATTATGGCTCTTGCCAGTCGCGCAGCAGAAAAACTGGCACATAAAATAGCGCAACAATACTATGCGCAGGCATAGCGAATAACTGCATAATTAGAATTACAAGGCGCAATACTAAGGGGTAAACAATTAAAGGGGTAAACAATTAAAGGGGTAAAACAATGAAATTGGTGCTGAACGAAACCATGCAGGGTTGGATAGAACTGAATGAAACCCGAAAAGCCGAGGCGTTTGAATTCACCATTAAAGTGGGTTTGGGGAAAGGTTCCCGCTTGCTGGGCGCACAGCCTTTTGCGGGCATTGCCAGGCTAACAGATCGTGACTATCAAACCCCTGTCGAAGGTGAGTTAACTTTTCAGCTCTCTGGGCCAAAGTACCAGCTGGACTTTGAATTTCCAGGCATTGGTTTGGTGCGTGCTTCGGGTGAAAAAAGCTATTCGATGAATGAGCTGGTTGAGTCTTTAGTAACCTGCCCGTTAACAGTTTATGCAAAGGGCGAAATCATTGGTTATGCTGAAGTGCGTTACCAGGGGCCAATTATTACTTTCCCCTTAAAAGCCATAAGGCTGGAATCCGATAACAGCGCTGTTGCAGCCAATTAATCAAAACCGGTTTTGGGGTAATTTCAATGGCGCAAAATAACGCAGTGGCAAACAATACAGTGGCTAAATTTGTGGTGGCTGAAGACGACCAATATAGCACGCAGCGCAATGCGGCAAATCGTTGTCGTTTCGATATAAACAGTAAAAAAGGTCATTATGAAAGTTATTTTTTACGGGCAAACCACCCGGAAAAACCCTATGCATTCTGGATTCGTTACACTGTTTTTGTGCCCAAAGGTAAGCCCGAAAACAGCATTGGTGAACTATGGGCCATTTTTTTTAATGGCGAAACCCATCAGGTCACTGCGGTAAAAGAAGAGCTGCCGTTGGCTCAATGTGCATTTTCCAGTGAAGGTTTATCGGTCAACATGGGTGATAGGGCTCGTTTAGTACCTGGAAAAGCTCAGGGCGCTGCCGCACTGAATGGCCACCAAATCAGTTGGCAATTACACTATGGCAACGGCGAAAAGCCCTTGTTATTGCTTCCTGAAGTTTTATACAGCACGCCTCTGCCAAAAGCCAAGGCATTGGTGGGTAATCCCAATGTGCGATACCGGGGTTCCCTTGTGGTTGATGGTAATAGTATTGCGATTGATAACTGGCAAGGCAGCGAAAACCACAACTGGGGCGAAAAACATACTGATTACTATGCCTGGGGACAGGTGGCAGGCTTTGATAACGACCCTCAAGCGTTTCTGGAAGTGGCAACCGCCAGGTTAAAAATCGGCCCGATCTGGACACCCTGGATGACCACCCTGGTTATTCGGGTGGATGGCGAAGAAATAAAGCTGAATAATTTATGGAACGCTACACGCGCCAAAGCCACCTTCAATTACTTTAACTGGCATATCGAAACCGCGCAGGGTGATACCTCGGTGGTATGCGATATTTATGGGCTGCGCTATGATTTTGTGGGTTTGAATTACTATAACCCGCCCGGTGGCACGAATATCTGTCTGAACAGCAAAATAGCCGGCTGCCGTTTGCAGATAAAGCGACAAGGGAAACCGCAACGGGTGCTGGAAACCCGAAATCGGGCAGCATTTGAAATTTTAACTGCCGATCGCAGTCATGGGGTGAAGGTGGTGGCTTAACCTGGCTTATAAGGAAGGTAGGGATCTATTATGCTGCTAAAATCCAAGCGCTATTTGGCACAATGGCGAGTTTTCGGTATGCTCTCTGCCAATAATTCTACAAATATAACAATTCTAATAAATTTATAAGGAACCGATTTTCGATGAGCATTCAAAACCCATTAGGCCGGTTGAGCATTGCAGTCATTTTTTTAACTGCGAGTAATATTGGAATAGCGGCATCAGCCCAGGACAGGATATATATTGGTGGCTCTGTGGGTGCGGGCATTGTCGATGCCGAAAGTGGTGATGTTGATGTGGAAACCATCGGCTTTGATATTGGCTACCAGATCAATCACGAATACTATCTTGAAGGCGGCTTTGCAAACGTCGATTTTGAAGATAGCGCCAGCAGCAACCTGTTATCCATGTCGGCTGGAATTCATCGGCGTATTAAACCAAAAATAACGCTTTATGGCACCCTTGGCGGCGCTTACTGGGACAGCTCGGATTTTGATGATTCAGAAACCGGTGCAGTTTTAGGGGCGGGTTTGCTGTGGGGGGATTCGCAACTGCGTTATCAACTGGGGTATAAGTATTACATTGGCACAAAGAGTGATTCTATATTTGATGAAATCCATACTTTTTCCATTGGTGTTCGTTATAATTTTGGAAAGATAATACCCCATCAGGCTCGTTCCGGGGCTGGCAGTTATTCTCCTGACCGGGTCACGGCCTGCTCTAAAGAGCACAAGGATCTGTTCTTTTTATGTGATCCGAAAAAAGAGCAGCAAAAAGAGCAATAGTATAAGTTTGCTGTTAAGTATTAAAAGTAAATCGTTATAAATCCGCTGGCTTTGAAAGCTAAAATCAGTGGGTTTAGTATTCGTTTCATAACCAAATTTGTTAAGCCTGAGATCCTTCTGTTTCGCTAATTTATGGGCCGCCGAGGCCTTAAAATGCGCGTTGAATGTTGATATGATCCGGGTCACTAATAACAGTTAACTCTACACAGATGTGTTTTTATTCCAACCGCTAGCGATAAGAGCGGATAAAAATGAAAGACATAGGCTTGCATAGAGGCTTTGCCGGGCTGCGCTGTGAAGGGACATATTAAACAGGCCAACTTGAGGTGGCAGAATGATAAGAATAAGAATGTTGCTGGCGTCGCTTTTTGTGTTATCAATGATCAGTGCCTGTGGGGGTGGGAACAGCTCTTCAGAATTTAATAGTGGAAATGGCGGGCATGGTGGCGGGAGTGACAGACCTGATTTTAATCCTGGCACTGTACCTGACCAAAACAGCTTCACACTTGCAGCCGATATCCTGAACCCCAGGGGTTGGAATTATTTCGGTACCGTTTCTAAAGTGACGACTCGCGTCGGTGATAGAAATAATAATCCGGCACTGGATGCAATAGATGTTTCCTTTGTTGCCAGTGGTGGTGCCATAGAGTCAAGCTGCTCTTTAACAGGCGGTGGCTGCACCGTGGACTGGACGAGTCAAATGCCAAGGCCGGAAGGTGGTATTGTAAGAATCCTGGCCACCGCGATTGGCGAGGAAACTTTCATAGACAGTAACAGTAACGGCCTTTATGACGCGGCTGCGGAACCTTATACCGATAGAAATGGTAATGGTGTATATGACTATGAGCCCTACGAAGATGCTAACGCAAATGGCCGGTGGGACGACGGGGAAGCTTATAGCGATTTGAATCGTAATGGCGTGTTTGATGAAGCGGAGCCCTACGTTGATTTGAATGGCAACGGTTTTTATGATCGTGGTGCCGAGCGTTTCGTTGAGGCGTATATGATGCAGCTGAGCTTTACCTGGATGCAAATAATAATAACGCATATGATGCTGGTGAGCTGTATGTTGATGCCAACGGCAATGGCTCCTTTGATAGTGGTGAGCCTTATGTCGATTATAACGCTGATGGTAAGTATACCGTTGGGGAAACCTTTGAGGATGAAAACAGTAATGGTGTGTATGATGGTGGTATTGAGTTATACACAGATTCCAATGGAAACCGTGTTTATGATCGGGGCGAAAGATTTTCTGATTTAAACAAAAACGGATACTACGATGGTGCCGAGGGGTTCGTTGATGCTAATGGCAATGGGCTCTATGATCACGGTGAAGCTTACACTGATGCTAATGATAATGGTCAGTACGATCCAGGCGAGTTCTTCACAGATATTAATGGAAATGGAGAATATGACTCGCCGGAAGAATTTGTCGATGCTAACGGCAATGGTTTTTATGATGTTGGTGAAGATTACGTCGATTCCAATGCCAATGGTCGATACGATGCCCCTGAAGCGTTTGCAGATCTGAACGGCAACGGGCTGTATGATGCTGATGAAGGTATTCTGCACTTGGATGAAGCCTATAACGATGAAAATGGTAATGGCCAGTATGACTACGGTGAATACTATTCGGATTTTGATGGCAGTGGTGATTATTCACTAAAACTTGACAGATTTTATCGGGGCAGTAATTGTACTTCAGATGCATTTGCTGCGGGCCACTGTCGGGGAGTGGCTGAAATCAGGGGCAACATGTACCTGTGTATGTCATCTGATGCGGTTCTAATCAAAGACAGTCGTAATGGCAGTTTTGATATGTCTACAGATGGCAATACTGTAGATGTGACTATTTCTGATATTAATGGCTTATTGCCTGCATTTGGCACAACAGTCGACATAGTCGCCGAAGGAATAGAAATTATAGGTGGCGGCTCATTCAAAATTCCAAATGGGTGTGCAGATCCTAAAATCTTTGGTAAGGGTATTACCCAAACTATTGTGGTAGGCCCTGACAGTAATGCCGCTACAACGGGTGGTACACTTACGATTAATGTAACCAGCGTTGATGGTGCGGTCTATTCCAGGGTGATTCTGGTTTCAGAATAGTATTCGTTAGAAAAGGCTAAAATTTAATAATCCTGGCAAGTTATGCACCCGTATAACCAATAGAGTCAGCCTCTGACCGTATCGGTTATACGGGTGCATAATTGCTTTTGGTTTAATCTCGATGCACTTTCGGTTGATCAGACTTTCGGTTGATCAGAGAAGTATCGTCTCAACGCCGTTATCATTTCCCAGCAGCAACACATCAGCACTTCTCCGGGCAAACAAACCATTGGTGACTACACCCACAATATTGTTAATCTGTGCCTCCAGCTCAACGGGTTTGGCAATCTGCATATTGTGTACATCCAAAATAATATTGCCGTTGTCGGTTACGAAGTTTTCACGATAAACCGGGTCGCCTCCCAGTTTTACTAATTGGCGGGCAACGTGCGAACGTGCCATGGGAATCACTTCTACCGGCAATGGAAACTGGCCCAATACCGCCACATTTTTGCTGGCATCGGCAATACAGACAAACTTTTCAGCTACATCAGCAATGATTTTTTCACGGGTTAGCGCACCGCCGCCACCTTTGATCAGACAAAGGTTTGGGTCAGCTTCGTCAGCACCATCAACATACACAGGCACACTGTCAACGCTGTTCAGATCGTACACCGGAATACCATGACTCTCCAGGCGTTGCTGGCTGGCCTTCGAGCTGGCAACGGTGCCTTCGATGCGGTCTTTAATCCGGGCCAGGTAATCAATAAAAAAGTTAGCGGTTGAGCCCGTGCCCACGCCAACAATTTCGCCTTCTACAACGTAATCAATGGCTTTTTTGGCAACGGCTTTTTTAAGATCATCTTGTGTCATGGGGGCGTCTCGAATACTGGTTTAAACAAGCCTGTATTATAGGCTTTCTTAAGGCTCGGCTAAACCGGCAATATCCAGATTGTTGCTACAGAAAGTCAGGCCTTTTCTGGCTGTTAAGTCGCCGCCTGCGCAGGCTTCTGTTAGTATGTGCCTGATCATTGCCAACTTTTTAAATCTTAAAACTAAGGCCAGCAATTTTAATCATGGCAGATAGTTATCTAAAACGAATACTACAAGCTCAAGTGTACGATGTTGCACAAGAAACCCCGATAGAACCAGCCAAATCACTAAGCCAGCGCTTGCAAAACCAGGTTTTGCTGAAGCGTGAAGATCTTCAGCCGGTTTTTTCGTTCAAGATTCGCGGTGCCTATAACAAAATGGCTAATTTGAGCGATGAACAAAAGCGCCGCGGTGTGATAACTGCATCAGCCGGGAATCACGCTCAAGGTGTAGCGCTGGGTGCTACCGGGCTGGGTATTAAGGCGGTTATTGTGATGCCGAAAACCACCCCTGAAATTAAGGTGGTATCTGTCAGGGCGTTTGGGGCTCAGGTGGTACTGCATGGCGATACCTTCGATGAAGCCTATGAATATGCCAGGCAACGGGAAGCCCGTGAAGGGTTTACTTTTGTGCATCCCTACGATGACCCTGATGTGATTGCCGGTCAGGGAACCATTGGTATGGAAATCCTGCGTCAGCATACCGGCCCGTTAGAGGCAATTTTTATACCGGTTGGTGGTGGTGGCCTGATCGCAGGCGTGGCTTGTTATATTAAATATTTAAATCCTGGTATTAAGATTATTGGCGTTGAACCAAGGGATTCCGCCTGTTTGCAGGCCGCTATGGCAGCGGGTGAACGGGTGATTCTGGATCAGGTGAGCCTGTTTGCTGATGGTGTTGCCGTAAAACAGATAGGCGAAGAAACCTTTCGTTTGGCACAGCAATATGTCGACGAAGTGATTACGGTGACTACCGATGAAATCTGTGCGGCCATTAAAGATATATTTGACGATACCCGCTCAATCTGTGAACCGGCTGGGGCCCTTTCGGTGGCAGGCCTGAAGAAATATGTCGACAGGGAATCACTAGAAGGTGAAAGCCTGATGGCAATCACCAGTGGGGCCAATGTTAACTTTGATCGCCTGCGGCATATTGCTGAGCGCTCCGAGCTGGGCGAAAAACGTGAAGCTCTGTTCGCTGTTACCATTCCGGAGCGCCCGGGAAGCTTTCTGCAGTTCTGCGACAGCCTGGGTAAGCGGAGTATCACAGAATTCAATTACCGTTATGCTAAAGATAAAGATGCGCAGGTTTTTGTTGGCGTGCAAACCACCGGTATAGCTGGAGAAACCGAAGAAATACATCGCAAGCTGGAAGCCAAGGGTTACGCTGTTACCGATTTATCCGATAATGAAATGGCGAAGCTGCATGTGCGTTATATGGTCGGTGGTCACGGCCCATCTAAAGATGGCAATGGTGTGCCTGACGAAGTGTTGTTTCGGTTCCAATTTCCGGAGCGTCCTGGTGCCTTGTTGCAGTTTTTAATCAAGCTGGGTGCCAAATGGAACATCAGCTTGTTCCACTATCGCAACCACGGCGCAGCCTTTGGTCGAGTGGTGGTTGGCTTACAGGTGCCAGAGTCGCAGCGTGAAGTGTTGATTCAGTATTTCGATGAACTGGGTTACCCCAACTGGGACGAGACCAATAACCCCGCCTATGAGCTATTTTTACGTTAATCACTGTTTGCTTTTTGGTCAAAATGGGGGAATTTTTTCAAATCAGGCCGCTCATTCTTCACATTTTGTTACGTAAGTGATAGCTTACGCTCACATTAAAAAGCGGCTGTATTTACTTGAAAACTAAGAAATTCAACTGCTGGTTATAAAAACGACATTATTTAAGCAAAAAACGTTTAAAATTTACCTTTTTTATGTGAGCTACCACTCACGTGCCCTCTGGTTGCGGCAAATGGATGGTCTATACTGGTATATAAAGCGTTTAATTTAATTTTTAAATCAGCCGGTTCGGCTGTTAAGGCGAGTGTAAGTTAATGAAAAAGAAGCCTGACTTATTGCTGGTATTAGTATTTGTATTTGGTCTTGGTGTTGTTGCCAGTGGTTATACGCTTACAGAACCTGATCCGGAGCTTGTGGCC
Organism: Gammaproteobacteria bacterium; assembly: GCA_002748575.1. GTDB lineage: Bacteria > Pseudomonadota > Gammaproteobacteria > Pseudomonadales > Ketobacteraceae. The sequence goes on along the minus strand of PDSR01000058.1, from coordinate 17,221 downwards.
AGCCAGTTTTCCATTCGTTAACTATTTTGTCAGCAGTGCCCTGCTGCTTTCCAATTAATCTGCTTCTGCATATCGTGAAGCCATGTAAGTTCTGCTCCCCGTTACAATAGCATCCATAGGGATATCCCAGCTCTCAACCTTCAGTTGTTTTGCTTTCTGGCATTCATGGGCTACTCCAAACAGTGCTGGTTTACGTGGTTTTGTATTGGTTCTTAGAAATGCAAAAGAGCGATCATAAAAACCGCCTCCCATTCCCATACGATTTCCTATTTCATCAAACCCGACTAAAGGTGTTAAGACCAGATCCAGCAACCACAGCGGGCAGCTGGTATCCCGATGGCTTACCGGTTCTGGAATGCCAAAGCGGTTCTTTGCCATAGGTTGTTCTGGCTGGTATTCCATAAAGACCAGTTCACCTGCTTTAATGGGGTGCAGTACGGGTAAATACAGGGTTTTGCCCATTTTCCAGGCGGCATTAATGAGGGGCTCCAGGTTCACTTCGCCATCGTTGCTGAAATAAATACCTATTCGTTGCCCGTTTAAAAATGCTGGCTGGTTAATCAGTTGGCGGCAAACGCCAATAGAGGCCTGGATTTGTACCTGTTTGCCAAGGTTGCGTCGGGCTGTGCGAAGTTGCCGGCGCAGGGCCTGCTTTGACTGCTTTGAATCCATGGTGGGTTTTAATCCTGTTGCAAGGATAAGACCCCCCGAGTTGCCGTTGTCGGAGTGGCCCTTGAACCCTTCGGTTCAAGGCGGGGGTATCTGTCAGGCGTTGGGCTTTCCGCTCAAGGCGGACTTGCACGCCAGCAAGACAAGACACCTCCTAAGGTGTGAATATCGGCTCAGGGACGTTACCGAAAAATCGTACAACTCAGGGAGCGAATTAAAAGTATATCGAAAAGTTAGTGATACGTCTGTGAATTTTCGCAGCCTTCATAGATCCATTTGTCGGGCATCGGCCAATGCTTGTTCGATTTTTGCATTAATGCGTGACAGGTGTTTTTCTGTCACTTGCTCATTTTGCTTTAATGCGGTTTGTGCTTTCACTAATTCATGGGCGATATTCAGCGCAGCCATTACCGCGATGCGTTCGGTACCGACAATCTTTCCCGATAGGCGTATTTCCCGCATCCGCTCATCAAGCAGTCGAGCGGAGTCTCTGAGCTCGGTTTCTTCTTCTGGTGAGCAGGCAACACCATATTCCTTATCAAGAATATTAATCTGAACAGTCGTCATATGAGCTTCCTGTGTCATGTCTCTTGCTCCAGGGTTTTCAGCCGGGAAATCATGGCTTCCACTTTGGTCCGTGCCATATCGTTTTGGCGCAGCAGATTAGCGCGTTCTTCATTTAACTGTGATTCTCGAATTCTAAGGGAGTTATTATGTCGTTTATAGGTGTTGCACAGATCTGTTAGTTCATCGATACGTGCTTCCAACTGCTTAAATCGTTGTTCCAGTGCGTTCATTGTCAGGTTGCCCCACCCCTTAGATGACTGATTGCTCATGTTACACAATGTTTGCGTCATTCTTCCAGTGCGTAATTCTTTCAGTGAGCAGTTCTTCTGGTTTTGATTGTTTTGCAGAGAAGTCTAGCACTCAAATCGAAACAAGGTGAGCTGCCGTGGTACAATCCGTGGCTTTTTCTAAGATAACCATCATTTGGGGGCGTCGATGGATTTCGATCCGGAGCAGTTTCTTGATTACTATGAGTTTGCCGCTGAAATAAAAAAAGTGGCATCGGTGGCATCCGCAGCAGAAGCCCACGGTATTTTAATTGGCCAGTTAAGCGGGGGGCTCAAGCTTGATGGCTTAATGTGGCTCAAACAGTTTCTAATGGGGATCGGGGTTAAAAGGGAGCCGGCTGAAGATCAGCGTAACTGGTTTTATCAGTTCCATGAGCTGACTGGAAAAGCGCTGGCAGATCCGGAACTGAAGTTTCAGCTGTTGTTGCCCGATGATGACGACCCTTTAACAGAGCGCCTGGAAGCGGTTGGTGACTGGTGTTCCGGGTTTCTGGTCGGCTTTGCCAGTACCGGTCATGAGCAGCTGCCCGATGATATAGCCGCAGCCATTAAGGATTTAACGGAAATCACCAAAATCGATATTGAAATAGATGGTGAGGTTGGCTTTGCCGAAGAGAATGCCTACTGTCAGCTGGTTGAATATTTAAAAACAGTGGCGCTGCTTATCTATACTGAATACGGTTTGTCTCGCCAGCCGTTGCATACCATGCAAACCGGCGATGACATACCGCCTACATTACATTGATTTCTATTGCACTTACCCCAACGGTTTTTTCAAATCAGCCTATGAAGATAACAAAAAAAGAATTTGCCGCTCGTCGCTCGGAATTAATGGCGTTAATGGAACCCGACAGCATTGCAGTGTTACCGGCTGCACCAGTGCGTTCGCGTAATCGAGATGTGGACTATCAGTACCGCCAGGACAGTGACTTTTATTATTTAACCGGTTTTGCAGAGCCGGAAGCCGTATTAGTATTGATCCCGGGCCGCAAACACGGTGAATGTGTTTTATTCTGCCGTGAGCGAGATCCGAAAATGGAAATCTGGGATGGCTGCCGCGCAGGCCCGGAAGGTGCTATTAAAAAGTATGGGGCAGATGATGCTTTTCCGATTGCTGATCTTGACGAAATATTGCCCGGACTGATTGAAGGCCGTGAGCGGGTTTATTATGCCATGGGTTCTGACCCCACATTTGATCGCCAGGTAATGGATTGGGTGAATGCGATTCGCGCCAAAGTGCGCACAGGTGCTCATCCACCGGGTGAGTTTATCTCGTTGGATCATTTGCTGCACGACATGCGTTTATTCAAAAGCAAGGCGGAAATCCGTATGATGAAGCGAGCCGCCGAAATCACTGCAAACGCTCATGTGCGGGCTATGGAAACCTGTTCGCCAGGGATGATGGAGTATCAGCTGGAGGCCGAATATCTGCATGAGTTTGCCCGTGAGGGTGCGCGTTATCCGGCTTATCCTTCTATTGTGGGCGGTGGTGCTAACGGCTGTATTCTGCACTACATAGAAAACGCCAGTGAGCTGAAAAAAGGTGATCTGGTGCTGGTTGATGCAGGTGCGGAATACGATCACTACGCTGCTGATATTACCCGCACCTTTCCTGTGAGCGGCGTTTTTTCAGGGCCGCAAAAACAACTTTATGAAGTGGTACTTAAAGCGCAGCTGGCGGCGATTCGTGAGGTTAAGCCTGGCAATCACTGGAACCAGAGTCACGAAGCGGCTGTAAAAGTGATTACCCGGGGGCTGGTGAAACTGGGCTTGTTGAAAGGCAAGGTGGATCAGCTGATAAAGAATGGCAGCTATACAAAATACTATATGCATCGCACTGGCCATTGGCTGGGCATGGATGTTCACGATGTGGGTGATTATAAGGTGGGTGGTGAATGGCGTGTGCTGGAAGAAGGCATGGTATTAACCGTTGAACCGGGAATATATGTGCCGAAAGATGACAAAGACGTTGATGAAAAATGGCGTGGCATTGGCATACGTATTGAAGACGATGTGGTTGTTACCGCAAAAGGCCACCAGGTGTTAACCAAAGGTGTGCCGAAAAAAGTGGATGAAATAGAAGCATTAATGGCTGCTGCTCAAAAATCTCGTGGCAGCCATTGTGAAGCACCATAATGGTGTATTCAGGGTTGGATGACACGGGATTTAGATAAATCGTTAAAGAGGGGGTGTTTCCATGGCAACAGCCTACGTGGTGCGTAATCAGTTCGGTCAATACCTCACCAAAAAAGGTGAGTGGTGCTCAGGGAAGGACCCAGCGCCTGTTTTTTGCAAGCAGCACTTTGATGAGGCTTTAAACCAGCTGTTTGAAATCAATACTAAAGAAATCGAACTGCGTGGCAAAGTGGTTGAAGTGGATATGGTTGATAAAAAGCCCGTGCTGAACGAATATGGCCCTGAATCCATTGAGCTTGACGCTGCCCCTGAATCAACGCAGGAAACGTCTACGGTATCTTCTTTCGAGACTACCGTTGCCTAGCCGGTTATTAAGGGTTATCTGTTAACGCTTAAAACTTTCTTCCAGACCCTGACTATTGCTGTGTTCGCAGGTACAATGCGGGCACTTGGCAAGCTGAATTTACCAAAAGGATCACAAATGGGTTCAAAAACTGCCTTATATGATAATCACCTGGCGGCGGATGCGAAAATCGTAGATTTCGGCGGCTGGGATATGCCGATTCACTATGGCTCACAAATTGAAGAGCATCATGCCGTTCGTAACAGCGTTGGTATGTTTGATGTATCCCATATGACGATTGTGGATATTAACGGCGCTGGCGCAGAAGATTACCTGCGCTATCTGTTAGCCAATGATGTCGCCAAACTGAAACAGGTGGGCAAGGCGCTGTACAGCGGTATGCTGAATGAAAACGGCGGAGTGATTGACGACCTGATTGTTTATCGCATGGCCGATGGCTTTCGGGCCGTAGTAAACTGCGCCACCCGCGAGAAAGACCTGGCCTGGATGGAGCAACAAGCAGCCGATTTCGAGGTGGCTTTACTGGAGCGCCCGGAGTTGGGCATAGTCGCCATTCAGGGGCCGAAAGCCATCGAAACTGTTAAAAACGTATTGCCGGATCAGGCGGATCTTATTACCGGTTTGGGTGTGTTTTTCGGGCAGCCTGCCGGTGACTGGTTTATTGCCCGTACCGGTTACACCGGCGAAGATGGCTTGGAAATCATGGTGCCCAATACAGAAATTGCCACGTTCTGGCAGCAGTTGGTAGATGCCGGTGTTCGCCCCTGTGGACTGGGTGCCCGTGACACCCTGCGGTTGGAAGCGGGTATGAACCTGTATGGTGCTGATATGGATGAGTCGGTAACGCCGTTGGCATCTGCCATGGGCTGGACGGTCGCCTGGGAGCCTGCAAGCCGCAATTTTATTGGCCGTGAAGCCCTTGAGAAACAAAAAGCCGACGGCGTGCCGCAAAAACTGGTTGGCCTGGTACTGGAAGGCCGTGGCGTGTTGCGCGGCCATCAAAAGGTGATCGTGGCCGAAGGTGAAGAAGGCGAAATTACCAGTGGTACTTTTTCCCCCACATTGGGTTATTCTATTGCCCTGGCACGGGTGCCAGCCAGCGTTGGCAGTAGCGCTAAAGTTGAAATACGAAAAAAACTGCTGGATGTAAAAGTGGTTCGCCCGCCGTTTGTTCGTAACGGCGAGCGTGTTTATAGTTAACGCCTTTAAAAAAGCATTATTAAAAGAGTACAAGAGGAACTGATATGAGCAACCTGCCTTCAGAATTACGTTATCTATCAAGTCACGAATGGGTTCGTGTTGAAGACGACGGTACCGCTGTTGTGGGGATTACCGATCATGCACAAAATGCCATGGGCGATCTGGTGTTTGTTGAAACCCCGGAAGTCGGCAGCACCGTAAGTGCCACCGAAGAAGCAGGTGTGGTTGAATCAGTAAAAGCGGCTTCTGATATTTATGCACCGCTTTCCGGTGAGATCGTTGCCGTTAACGAAGCCCTGGAAGATTCCCCGGAAACCGTTAACCAGGACCCTTACGGCGATGGCTGGATGTTTCGCATAAAACTGAGCGATCCTTCCGAGCTGGACAAAATGCTAAGCGCCGAAGACTATGAGGCGCTGGTTAGCGAAGAAGATTAATTTAATAAGTATTTTAAAAGGGCAATGCTGCTGCCATTGCCCTTTATTTTTGTTCTTTTGTTTTTTAGATTTTATATCTAACCGCTCGGTGAATTTACATGCCATATATTCCACATACGGATGCTGACGTTCAAGCCATGCTTGAAGCCATCGGGGTAGATTCCATAGATGCCCTGTTTGATGAAATTCCAGCAGATATTTTAAGCCAGCCACTTTCACAGGTACCGGAAGGCGCCAGTGAAATGGAAGTCACCCGCTTAATGTCGGATCGCGCTGCGGCCGACAGCAATGTTGCCTGCTATATCGGTGCCGGTGCCTACGAACATCATATTCCTGCCGCTGTTTGGGAAATTGTCGGGCGGGGTGAATTTATGACGGCCTATACACCCTATCAGGCAGAAGCCAGCCAGGGCACCTTGCAGGTTATTTACGAATACCAGTCGATGATGGCCCATCTGAATGCTATGGATGTATCGAATGCCTCGTTATACGATGGCGGCTCGGCCATGGCCGAAGCGGTGTTAATGGCCATTCGGGCGAATCGCAAGTCCAAGTCGAAAAAAGTGCTGGTGCCATCATCGGTGAATCCTTTGTATCGCAGCGCAACCAACGCGATTGTCGAAAATCAGGGTATTGAAATAGAAGAAGTGATGTATTGCAGCAATACCGGCACCACACCACTCAGCGCTTTGCAGCACTATGTCGGTGAAGACTATGCCGCGTTGATTATTCAGCAACCGAATTTCTTTGGCTGTCTGGAAGATGTTCATGCCCTGACGAACTGGGCACATGAACAAAAAATGTTGGTGGTTGCCGTAGTGAACCCCACATCACTGGCCATCCTGACACCGCCCGGTGAGTGGGGCGAAACGGGTGCCGATATTGCCGTGGGTGAAGGCCAGCCGCTGGGTATACCGCTGTCTTCCGGTGGCCCGTATTTTGGCTTTATGTGTTGTAAGCAAGGTATTGTCCGACAAATGCCGGGCCGTATTATCGGGCGCACTGTGGATCTGGAAGGTAAGCCGGGCTTTGCGTTAACCCTGCAGGCCCGCGAACAACATATCCGCCGCTCCAAGGCTACCTCCAATATTTGTACTAATCAGGGCTTGGCAATGACCGCCGCCACTATCTATACCAGCCTGCTGGGTGCCGATGGCCTGGCGGCAGTGGCCAATGCCAGTGTCAGTAACACCCAAAAGCTGGTTGAACTGTTAACCAGTATTGAAGGCGTAGAAAAAGTATTTACCGCGCCTACATTTCACGAAGCGGTGATCAGGGTGCCCGGTAACGCTGCCGAGGTATTAACCCGTTTGGCGGAGCAGCGCATTCAGGGTGGTTTTGCCCTGGCAAGTGCCTATGAAGGCATGGACGATGCTATCGTGGTGTGTGCCACCGAAACCAAAACAGATGCAGACCTGCAATCCTATAAAGCGGCATTAGCTGCGGTATTATCAGCATAAGGAGCGACCATGTTAATTTATGAGGCAGGCCAACCTGGTCGCCGTGCAAAATCCCAGGCACCGGCTAACACTGAAATACCGGCATCAATCCCGGCAGATTTACAGCGCCAGCAAAAGCCACTGTTGCCGGAAACCGGTGAAATGCAGGTGGTCAGGCATTACACCAATTTATCCCGGCGCAACTTTTCCATTGATACCCATTTTTACCCGCTGGGTTCCTGTACCATGAAGTACAACCCCCGAGGGGCACACCGGGCGGCATTAATGCCGGGGTTTGCCGGGCGGCATCCGTTGGCACCGGAACAGCACAGCCAGGGTTTTCTTGCCTGCATGTACGAATTACAGGAAATCCTGAAAGACGTCACCGGTATGAAAGGAGTGTCCCTGACTCCCATGGCCGGAGCCCAGGGCGAGTTCGCCGGTGTGGCCATGATTCGCGCCTACCACGAAGCCCGCGAAGATCACGAACGTACCGAAATTCTAATCCCCAATGCGGCCCACGGCACTAACCCGGCCACCGCCGTGATGTGCGGTTATAAAGTGCGTGAAATTCCGGTGCGCGACGATGGCGATGTGGATGTGGCGGCACTGAAAGATATGGTGGGCCCGCAAACCGCCGGTTTGATGATGACCAATCCTTCCACCTGTGGTGTGTTCGAGCGTTCCATTAAAGAAATTGCCCAACTGGTTCACGATGCGGGCGGTTTGCTTTACTACGATGGTGCGAACCTGAACGCTATTTTAGGTAAAGTGCGCCCCGGTGATATGGGCTTTGATGTCATGCACATGAACCTGCATAAAACATTCGCCACGCCTCACGGTGGTGGCGGCCCGGGTGCCGGGCCAATCGGTGTGGGCGAGCGCTTGTTGCCATACATGCCAACGCCCATTGTGGGTAAAGAACAGCACAACGGCGAGGATGTTTATCGCTGGTTAACGGAACAGGATATTCCACACACCATTGGTAAGCTTTCGGCCTACATGGGGAATGCCGGTGTGCTGTTGCGTGCTTATTATTATGCCCGGGTGCTGGGCCGTGAAGGTATGCACCGGGTGGGCGAGTTCTCGACCCTGAATGCTAACTACATGATGAAAAAAGCCGAACAGGCTGGTTTTCAGTTGGCTTATCCGGGCCGCCGTGCAACCCACGAATTTATTATTACCCTGAGTGAACAGGCAAAAGGCTTGGGTGTTACCGCCATGGACTTTGCCAAGCGCCTGCTGGACTATGGTTTTCATGCCCCCACCACTTATTTTCCGTTGTTGGTGCCCGAATGCTGGTTGATCGAGCCGACAGAAACAGAGGCACCGGATGCGCTGGATGGTTTTATTGAAGCCATGATCGCCATTCAAAAAGAAGCAGAAGAAGACCCGGAAATGGTAAAAGGTGCGCCCTATACTCAGCCGGTTCGCCGTTTGGACGATGTAAAAGCAGCGCGTGAACTGGATCTGGTGTGGCAGCCTGAAGGTGCCGATGAATAGGCGTTGGTAACAGCGCACAGGTGGCCATATGAACCTGAAAAACACACAGGATGCTTACGGTGCAATCGCCATATTTATACACTGGCTAACGGCGGTTGTGGTGACCGGGTTGTTTGCCGTCGGTTTATGGATGACTGACTTATCCTATTACGATCCCTGGTATCGCACCGCGCCCCATTATCATAAGTCAGTGGGTATATTGCTGGTGTTGTTGTTCGGGTTTCGACTACTATGGCGTTTCATAAATATAAAGCCTGCGCTGCCCGCCAGTGTAACCGTTTGGGAAAAGCGCCTGGCAACCGTGGTGCATCTGGCTATTTATGGGCTGTTTCTGCTGTTGGCAATCAGTGGGTATTTGATTTCTACCGCAGATGGCCGTTCAATAGCGGTGTTTAACTGGTTTGAAGTGCCCGCGTTAACACCGGTACTGGAACAACTAACAGCGATAGAAAATCTGGAAGATATAGCCGGTGATATTCACTTTTATGTGGCTTGTATTTTAATCGGCCTGGTGGCATTACATGGATTGGCGGCATTAAAGCATCATTTTCTGGATAAGGATGCCACCTTAAAACGCATGCTCAACCCTAACTTTAAATATAATAAATAAGGAACCAATATGAAGACTCTTTCTAAATTTAAAACACTGCTGATTGCGGTGGTTGCACTGTTTGCTGCGTCGTCAGTTTTTGCTGCGGACAGCTATAAAATTGATACCAAAGGTGCTCACGCCTTTATTCAATTTAAAATTCAACATCTGGGTTATAGCTGGTTGTATGGTCGCTTCGACAAGTTTGATGGCAGCATGGAACTGGATGAAAAGAACCCCGAAAACTCCAGCATTAAGGTGATCGTTGATGTGGCCAGCATTAACAGTAATCATGCCGAGCGCGACAAGCATTTGCGTGGCAAAGATTTTTTAAATGTTAAAAAATATCCTACTGCCGAGTTTGTCAGCACCGGCGTTAAAGTAACCGGTGAAAACACAGCGATAGTCACTGGTGATATGACGCTTCACGGTGTAACCCGACAAATTCAGATTCCAGTTACCCGTATTGGTGGTGGTTCTGATCCCTGGGGTGGTTATCGTCAAGGTTTCAGCGGTTCGGTAAAGCTTAAACTGAAAGATTACGGAATCAATTACAATCTTGGCCCGGCTTCCACCCATGTGGAATTAATACTCGATATTGAAGGCATTAAGCAGTAACACCATACTTGCCGCAAGGTGAGACATAACCCTGGCAATGGGGCTTCTAACAGAGCTGGAAACGAAACAGGCAACGGAACCTGCAAAAAGGCTGAACAATGAGCGATTTATATACGCAGTTGGTGACTGTTTTTTTGGGATTCTTTGCCATTATGAACCCCATTGCCAATACCGCCGCTTTTGCCGGCTTGGTGGGCGATAAAAGCAAAGCTGAACAAACCAGAGTTGCCGCCAAGGCGCTGCTGATTACTTTTTTCGTGATCCTGGCGTTTGCGTTACTGGGCAAGGCGATTTTCCATTTGTTCGGCATTACCATTGATGCACTCAGAATAACCGGCGGAATTTTAGTGTTTATTGTCGGTTATCACATGCTCAATGGCCACGGCTCGCAACTGCATTCTGCTGAAAGTGCGGCTGAGTCTGATCTGGCTATTTCACCGTTAGCGGTTCCGTTGCTGGCTGGCCCCGGCACCATTGCCACTGCCATGAACTATTCTGCATCCGGTGGCACCACGGGTATTCTGGTAACCGTATCGGTGTTTGCCGTGCTTTGCCTTATCACCTTTATCTGCTTTGTTTTTAGTTCAAATATTTTGCTGGTCATCGGTAAAAGTGGCCTGAGTATCATCACCCGGTTAATGGGATTAATTCTTTCTGTTATTGGTACACAAATGGTTATCTCCGGGGTTACAACGCTTGTAGGCAAAATGGGCTGATGGGCTATTTGTGGTGCAGGCTTTAGGCGCGTCTATTTCAGTCATAGCCTGCTTATCGTTTTCAGCGAAAGTCGATCCTTTGAACAACAAAATAATTCTAAGCTTGTTTGTAAAAACGACATTACAGTATCAATCAACTTTTGGGGAATCCAATGGGAAAGTTAACGAATAAAGTGGCCATTGTTACAGGGGCTGGTCAGGGTGTTGGCCAGGGTATTGCTTTTGCGCTGGCGGCTGAAGGTGCCAGGGTTGCCGTGCTGGGTAGAACCCTGGAAAAAGTACAGGCAACTGCTCAGGAAATACAGGCGCGTGGAGGTGAAGCTATGGCGCTGCAATGCGATGTAAAGGAATCCATTCATTTAAGCGATAGCGTTGCCCGGGTGGCTACGGCATATGGTGGCATTCAAATTTTGGTGAACAACGCCCAGGAAATGCCCTTAGGCACATTGCTTGATGTGAGTGATGACGACTTCGCCACATGCCTGGCATCGGGGCCGGTCGCCACCTATAGAATGATGAAAATGTGTTACCCCTTTTTAAAGGGCGATGGCTGTATTATTAATCTGGCTACCACAGCGGCAAAGCGTTGGGATACAACCACATTCGGGCCCTATTCGGCTGCCAAAGAAGCGATTCGTTCCCTTACCCATACGGCTGCCTGTGAATGGGGCCCCGACGGGATTCGCGCCAATGTGATATTGCCGCTGGCGAGCTCACCAGGTTTGCAGCAGTGGATAGAAAGCCACCCCAAGGAAGCGAAGATGTTTTTATCAACGGTGCCTATGCGCCGTGTGGGTGATTGCGAAAATGATATAGGCCGGTTTGTAGCGACTCTGTGTAGCGATGATTGCTCTTATATCAGTGGGCAAAGCATTGCGGTTGATGGCGGCCAGGCGTATATGGGTTAGGCGTTGCTACATAAAGAATTGCTGTTTTTTTAAGTTAAATAAGGTGGCTTTTAATGAGTGCTGATACAGCTGTTTTAAAGTTAAGAAAAAATGAAGAAAAGCGCCTTAAAGCGGGGCATTTGTGGGTGTATAGCAATGAAATAGATACCAAAGCTACCCCGATTAAAACTATAGAACCGGGCAGCCGATGTTTGCTTCAGGATAGCCGGGGTAAGCCGTTGGGGCTGGGTTATGTCAACCCGCATTCATTGATTGCAGTGCGCCTGCTTACCCGAAATGCCGATGCCACCATTAACACAAACTGGATCGCCAGGCGTTTACGCAGTGCGCTGACATTGCGTGAGCGTTGTTTCCAGCAACCCTATTACCGCTGGATATATGGTGATGCCGATGGATTACCCGGGCTGGTGGTGGATCGCTTTGGTGATTATGCGGTTGCACAGCTTAATACCGCTGGTATGGAAGCTCTTAAAGAGCAGGTGGTAGCCGCCATTGTGAATGTGATGTCGCCTAAAGGGTTGTTGCTCCGTTGTGACAGCGCTGCCCGTGCCGCTGATGGCCTGGATAGCTACGTTGAGGTTGCCAGTGGCGAGTGGCCGGAAACCTTGCTGTTGGAAGAAAACGGCGTGAAGTTTGAAGTGTCGGGTTCCGAGGGCCAAAAAACCGGATGGTTTTACGATCACCGGGAAAATCGTGCCCGGTTAATGGATCTGGTTGCTGATAAATCGGTGCTGGATGTATTCAGTTATGCCGGTGGTTGGGGTGTTCAATGTCTGGCGGGTGGGGCATCATCGTTAGATTGTGTTGATGCTTCCGAGGCAGCATTGAACTGGGTTGAGCGTAATGTGCAACTGAATGGTTTCCAGCAGCCGGTGAACACTTATCATGGTAATGCCTTCGAAGTGTTAAAACACCTTGTGGAAGAAAAGCAGCGCTATGATGTGGTGGTGATTGATCCACCTGCATTTATTAAACGTAAAAAAGATGCTGCCAAAGGATTGCAGGCGTATCTGCAAATGAATGAGCTGGCCATGCGTTTATTGGAACCCGATGGTATTTTAGTATCGGCTTCCTGTTCCATGCACCTTTCCCACGAAGCATTGATGGATGTGATTCGTAAAGCAGGCAGGCATATAGATCGCCATGTGAGTGTGTTCGCGCAGGGCGGTCAGGGCATGGATCACCCCGTTCACCCGGCGATTCCAGAAACCCGATATTTAAAAGCCATGTTTTGCCGGGTATCTAAATCGCTTTAATCAGCGAAGCCAGCGATTTTTGTTTTGTTGCTACGGGTGTTGCATCATTTAAAAGCAGGTTGAAGCTTTCATCATTGGCAATGCCTAGCCATTGGCTAAAAGGGGTTGCTGCCAGTTGCCCATCGCTGGTGGTGGAATCTGTAAATAATGGCAGCAGTACGTCAAGCGTAACGGTATCCAGGTTGCGAGAAAGGTGGTTGATAATATTTTGTTTGATGGGCGCCGCTGCTGCTTTATTTAATGGCGGCAGAGTGTTTTTGTTCCAAACGGTGGCCAGTTGATTTAAATCGGATTCAAGAATTAATAGCGCCAGCTCTAAATACCTGCGGCGGCGATTATTGGCATGTTCACTGATATCGAGTTCATTTAAGCCGAGCTTTACCGCTTGCGGTGGCCATGCGCTAATGGCAGTTAATGATTCAAGTGAGCGGGGTTCTATGCTGTCGTCATATAAATGCTCTCCCCAAAGTAAAAACTCAATCACAGAAAAGCCCAGGCTGATAGTGTCGGAATCAGCCGTGCCATGTTCGGATATCAGCGTTTTTTTGCTAAGAGCTATGCTGGTATCGTTAACAATGCCGGAATAAGGATATGATTTCACTGAATCAACAAAGCCGGGCATTTCCAGGGTTGAATTAATTCTTTGGTGGAGTTGAACCAGTTTATTTTGCGTTGCCTGGTTGGCTGCTGTAAACAGCTTCGTTGCCAGGTAAGTTTCCTTACAGGTTTTTATTTGTGATCGCGCAGTATCAAGTAATTCCTGGGTGGGCGACTGAATCAACCGGGTTATGGTTTGTTTGCATAGCGCAATACACGCCACGGGTTGCGAAATGATATCAACGCCGTTTATATGGTAGTGGTTCCAGGCCTGCCGCGTTAAGTCGCTAATGGGTTCGGCGATGGGTGCAGATGGTTGCTCCCCGGGTGTTTCTGGCTGGTCGCAGCCCGATAAAACAGCCAGGCACAGTAATGCACAAAGGCTCAGCACATAACGATAACGGGATGCTATATTGATTGGCATGATGCCGGTTTTTATTCCCATAGGATGTTATCAGTCACGCAGGCTGATAATGGGCCAGTTATTTTTTTGCGCCACGGTTTGCAGTGAATCGCAGGGGTCCACTGCCACAGGGTGGGTAACGCGCTCCAGCAGTGGTAAATCATTAATGGAATCGCTGTAAAAATAGCTGTCTTCCAGAGTACGGTCGTTATCTTTCAGCCAGGTTTCCAGGCGGGCTACTTTGCCGTGCTGATAGCAGGGGGTGCCGGCAACTTTTCCAGTGTAACGGTTATCTTTAATTTCCGGGTTGGTGGCCAACATATCGTCAATATGAAGTGCGCGTCCTATCGGTTCCGTCACAAACAGGTTAGTGGCGGTTATAATCAATAAAAAATGCCCTTGATCCCGATGCTGATCCAGCAGTGCTTTGGCTTTTGGCAGCATCATGCTACTGATAAAGTCGGCCATAAACTTTTCATGCAGCCTGCTCAGTTCATCCATGTCAAAATGAGTCAGGGGCTCCAGGGCAAACTCCAGATATGCAAAAATATCCAGCTCACCCCGTTTATAATCTTCATAAAACTCATCGTTGGCGGTTTTGTAAGTAACTTCGTCTACGATGCCTTCCTGAATGAGGAATTCACCCCATGCATGGTCGCTGTCACCGTTAAGCAGGGTGTTGTCTAAGTCGAAAATCGCTAATGTCATGGAAATTTACTACGTTTGAGTGATACTGGGCAGGTGAACCGATTCTACCAGCTTTATCCAATAAATATAAACACGGTGTTTGATAGGGCAGGGGTGGATCATTAATTAGCCGCATATAGGCTAAATTTGGCCAGTTTGCTTTCGTGCTGCTGATTTAACCTATAATAGATTGCAGATACATTGAATGCTGATTAATGAAAACAATAACTTATATTAAAGGTTGAGTAGCTTGCTCTGGTCATGTCATTATTGTTTCAGTAATTCAAGGCAGATAAACATTCCAAAGGCACAAGAGCTTCACCTATTGCTGGTGGAGTAGGTAAATCCGGTGATAGACAAAGAAGGCTTTCGAGCCAATGTAGGTATTATCCTCGCTAACCACGACGGGAAAGTGCTGTGGGCTCGTCGGGTGGGTCAGGATGCATGGCAGTTTCCTCAGGGGGGCATTATTGATAATGAATCCCTGGAAGATGCGCTGTATCGCGAACTGCACGAAGAAGTGGGGCTGCGGCCTGGCCATGTTAAAGTGATCGGGTGTACCGAAGGCTGGTTAAAGTACCGCCTGCCGAAACGGTTTTTAAGGCATAGAAGCAAGCCGTTGTGTATTGGGCAAAAGCAAAAGTGGTTTTTACTGCTGCTGACGGGTGATGAGGCCGATGTAAGCTTTGATCATGGGGATCCGCCGGAATTTGATGATTGGCGCTGGGTGAATTACTGGTATCCGTTGGATAAGGTTGTTTCCTTCAAGCGTGATGTTTACCGTAAAGCGCTAAAAGAACTGGCACCCCATCTGCATGCTGAAACAGGCAAAAAACCACAATAAAAATAATAAAGTACGTCAAAGTACATAACAGAGTAATAAAAATTCAGTACAAACTATCTGATTTCATAAGCCAATAGCGTAACTACCAAAACAGATGCTGGAAACCTTAAGGCGGATTGTACAAGAGGTAAATGCTGCTGAGGATTTGACCACTGCGTTAGATCTTATGGTTGCCCGTATCCGCGAAACAATGGGTACGGAAGTCTGTTCTATTTATTTGCATGATCATCATGGTGAATGCTACCGGCTGATGGCCACCGAAGGTTTGAATAAAGAAGCTGTGGGCCAGGCTACTTTGGGGCTGTCTGAAGGGCTGGTAGGTCAGGTTGGTCTGCGTGAAGAGCCTATTAATCTGGAAGATGCCCCTTCTCACCCTAAATTTCGTTATTTAAGGGAAACCGGCGAAGAGCCCTTCAGTGCGTTTTTGGGTGCGCCCATTATTCATCATCGTAAATTGTTGGGTGTGCTGGTGGTGCAGCAAAGCGCTGCGCGGCGTTTTGATCAAAACGAAGAATCCTTTCTGGTAACTATGTCTGCCCAGTTGGCGGCGGTTATTGCTCATGCAGAAGCCACCGGTTCTATTGACGGTATGGTATTCCCATCAGAAAAATCCGGGCCCTATGCTGCCCGTTTTGCGGGTATCAGTGGTGCCAGTGGAGTTGCCATTGGGCAGGCGTATGCGGTGTATCCGGCAGCGGATTTAAAATCGGTGCCCGACCGCCCGGTAAAAAATGTTGATAAAGAAATCACTGCGTTGCTGGATGCGGTGAATCAGGTTCGCCGGGATATTCGTCAGCTTCGGGAAAAAGCAGCTGTTGCCCTGCAACCGGAAGAACAGGCGCTGTTCGATGTGTACGAGCGCATGCTGGATGACAACGCTTTAACCGGGGAAATTCGCGCCTGTGTGCAGTCGGGTAACTGGGTTCAGGGAGCGGTGCGTGAAGTGGTGATTAAACACATTCGCGCTTTTGAATCCATGGATGACCCTTACCTGCGGGAACGGGCATCTGATGTGCGCGATCTGGGCCTGCGGGTGTTGGGCTATTTGCAGCAAAATCCCGCCGAGGCACCTGCCATTCCCGATAACTGTATTATTGTGGGTGAAGATATTACCCCAACGGTATTTGTCGATGTGCCCCGCGATCAGATTGCCGGCATTATTTCCTTGCAGGGTTCCAGTAACAGCCATATGTCTATTGTGGCTCGCTCCCTGGGTATTCCAACGGTTGTCGGGGTGGCCGAGTTTCCCCTTTCCCGCGCCGAAGGCAGGGAATTAGTGGTTGATGGTTATCGCGGTGAAGTGATAGTGGCACCTTCTGCGGAGCTGCGAAAAGGCTACCTTTCCATTATGGAAGAGGAACGACAGCTGACCCGTGAGCTGGAAGAAGTGGCCGATTTGATGGCGGTAACACCCGACAATCACATCATGAGCCTTTATGTGAACACCGGCTTGATGGCCGACATTGCCATTTCCAAAGAGCGCGGTGCAGAAGGCGTTGGCCTGTATCGAACCGAAATCCCTTTTATGGTGCGCGATAGATTCCCCGGCGAGCTGGAACAGATGGAAATTTATCGTCAGCAACTGGAAGCGTTTGCACCCGCACCGGTCACCATGCGTACTTTGGATATTGGTGGCGATAAGGCGTTACCCTATTTCCCTATTAGTGAAGATAATCCGTTTTTAGGCTGGCGTGGCATTCGCGTTACCCTGGATCACCCTGAAATATTTCTGGTGCAGGTGCGTGCCATGCTGTGGGCAAGCGAAGGGCTTGATAACCTGCGCATCATGTTGCCGATGGTGTCGTCGGTCACTGAAATTGAAGAGGCAATGCATTTAATTCATCGTGCTTACCTTGAGGTGCTTGAAGAAGGTGCCCACGTAGTGATGCCCGAAATCGGTGTGATGATTGAAGTACCGGCGGCGGTTTATCAGGTAAAAGAATTTGCCCAGCATGTGGATTTTATTTCCGTTGGTAGCAACGACTTAACCCAATATCTGTT
>PDSR01000057.1 GCA_002748575.1 Gammaproteobacteria bacterium | reverse complement strand
GGGCACCGGCAAGCCAGGTGGCAGTGGCGCAGCGTCAATCTTTGTTAGCAGAAAGAATTGTTCGAAGTGTTAACAAGGTATTGGAAGGTGGCGAAGATGCGGTAATGGCTGCCGATAGTTTTGGCCAGGATACTGCGCGTTTCGGGCGGGTATTAACGGGTATGCTGGAAGGCGATGCTGAACTGGGTATTTCCCGGGTGCGCGATACGGATGCGATCAATTCGCTGAACCAGATTGCCGATTTGTTTGCGGAAGTTAACGAAAGTGTTGATGAAATCCTTAATCGATCGCCAGAACTTTTCCGGGTACGCAGTGCGGCAGATGATATTTTTATTGACTCACAAACCCTGCTGAGCGAAACCGGTGCTTTGGTATCCCGCTTTGAAGACACTAAAGCCCCTGGTATCTGGTCGGACTATGTGGGCGCATTATTTGCGTTAGCAGCAGTTGCATTTTTGGTGGGCATATTCTTTTCTTTTATCGCGCAAACCCGTGCCAACCTGGCAGTGGAAGCACAGCGACGCGAAGAAGAAGAAGCTCAGAACCAGCGTAACCAGGAAGCAATCTTACGCTTGCTTGATGAGCTGGGTGATCTGGCGGATGGTGACTTAACCATTCAAACAACCGTTACCGAGGATTTTACCGGTGCGATTGCGGACTCCATTAACTTCACTATCGACCAGCTTCGTTCTTTGGTATCAACCATTAATGAAACAGCGGTACAGGTAAGCTCAGCGGCGCAGGAAACCCAGGCAACGGCAATGCACCTTGCCGAAGCGTCCGAGCATCAGGCGCAGGAAATTGCCGGAGCATCGGCTGCGATTAACGAAATGGCAGTGTCGATCGACCAGGTATCTTCCAATGCGGCCGAATCAGCCGCAGTAGCAGAGCGTTCGGTATCCATCGCCAACAAAGGCGCAGAGGTGGTGCAGAACACCATTCATGGTATGGATACCATTCGTGAGCAGATTCAGGAAACCTCGAAACGGATCAAACGTCTGGGTGAATCTTCACAGGAAATCGGTGACATCGTATCTTTGATTAACGACATTGCCGACCAAACAAACATTCTGGCATTGAATGCCGCTATTCAGGCATCTATGGCGGGTGAAGCCGGTCGTGGTTTCGCAGTTGTTGCCGACGAAGTACAGCGTCTTGCTGAGCGTGCGTCAGCGGCAACCAAACAGATTGAAGCGCTGGTAAAAACCATCCAGACAGATACCAATGAAGCGGTTATCTCGATGGAGTCCACCACCTCGGAAGTGGTGCGCGGTGCTCGTCTGGCACAGGATGCGGGTGTGGCGCTGGAAGAAATCGAAAACGTATCCAGCAACCTGGCCGATCTGATCCAGAACATTTCCAACGCGGCGCGTCAGCAAGCGGCATCTGCCGGTCATATCTCGAATACCATGAACGTTATTCAGGAAATTACCTCGCAAACTTCTGCCGGTACTACCGCAACGGCGAACTCGATTGGTAATCTGGCTGAATTGGCAGTGCAAATGCGTAATTCGGTCGCTGGTTTTAAACTGCCAGAGTCTGTTTAAAAGTGTCAGCGCGAATGGGATTTTGTTTCGGCAATCATCCTGTTCGCGCTTTTTATTTAGCTTCAATTTTTTATTTGGCTGCATAGCCGTGGTATGTCGGGAGCGAATTGAGTGCCTGTCGAATCCTGGAGTTTAAAAGAAACCCCGAAAATGGATGATGAACAATTCGTCCTGTGGCAGTCACTGCTTGAAGATCGCACTGGCATGCAGCTTTCCAGTGAGCGCAAAACCTTTCTTGAAACCAGTCTTACCATGCGGATGCGTGAAATTGGTACGGCAAGTTATCAGGAATACTACCAACGCTTAATGACAGGTCTGGCGGGGGAAGTTGAATGGCTGACCCTGGTTGATCGCATCACCGTGCAGGAAACCTGTTTTTTTCGTCATCATAGTTCTTATGAGCTGGTAAAAAAATATTGCAGTGATCTGATCACAACAGCAAAAGAAAAACAGCATATTGATATCTGGAGCGTAGGCTGTTCTACGGGAGAAGAACCTTATTCCCTGGCCATGTTGCTCGACAACATGCTGACAGAAAATGCAGCGCCTCATTATTTTGGTATTACGGCAACGGATATCAGTCTGCCTGCTTTGCATAAAGGCCGCCAGGCGATATACGGTGCTCGTAAGTTGTTATTGTTAGACCCTGAATTAAAGGCTCGTTACTTTAAAAAAGTTGATCAAAACCAATATCAGGTGGTGCCTGAATTAAGAGAAAGAGTGTGCTTTGCACAGGTGAATGTGCGCGAGCTGGATAAGGCACCCATGTCCGATATGGACATTATCTATTGTCAGAATTTGTTAATTTATTTTCGTCGTTGGCGACAACGGGAAATTGTTTCGCGTTTAGTTGAACGCTTGGCACCGGGCGGTATGTTAGTGCTGGGCGTGGGTGAGGTGATTGAATTTGAACACCCGCTTGTGCAGCGTGTGCAATATGAAAATACCTTAGCGTTTATGCGAAAATAGCTTAGGGCAGGAATTCACATGGCTGAAAACCATGATTATCAGGCGCTGAAATGGGTTAAGGGTGAAATTGAAGAAACCCTGAAACAAGCGCAACAGTCTTTGGAAGCGTTTGTTGAAAATCCCGAAGATTCAACAAAAATGCGTTTTTGTTTAACGCACTTGCATCAGGTATATGGCACCTTGCAAATGGTTGAATTTTACGGCGCAGCATTGCTTGCTGAAGAAATGGAAAATCTGGCTCAGGCATTATTTCATGGCAGGGTTGTTCGTGTAGAAGATGCGCAGGCAGTTTTAATGCATGCCATTTTGCAGCTGCCCCATTATTTAGAGCGCATTAAAGAAGGCAAACGGGATATGCCTGTGGTTATTCTGCCGGTACTGAATGACTTGCGTGCAGCTCGGGGCGAAAGCCTGTTATCGGAAACAGCGCTGTTTAAACCAGATATGGTGTCTGGTGAAAAACAGGTCCCAACAGAAAATGTTTCCGATGATGTGGTACAGCAGTTACCTCAATTACTGGCGAAGATTCGTCAGCTGTTTCAATTTGCACTAGTGGGCATTATTCGTGGTGAAGACATGCCCACCAATCTGGGTTATCTGGCAAAAGCACTGGCCAAGCTGGAGCAGATTTATTCAAATGCACCTATGGCACAGCTATGGTGGGTTGCAGGTGCAGTGGTGGAAGGCTTGTCACGTTCTTCCATAGAGCTGGGCACGTCAGTAAAAATGTTATTGGGTTTAATTGATCGACAATTAAAAACCAGTATTGATGAAGCCCGCAGTCGCAACGAAGAATGCCCACAGGAGCTGGTTAAAAACCTGCTTTATTATATTGCTCAGTGCGATGGTGATTCACCACGTATTCAAGCTGTGAAAGAAGCTTTCCGCCTGGATGAAGCCTTACCTTCCGATGAACTGGTTGATAGGGAGCGTCAGCGCCTGGCAGGACCGGATCGAGAAGCTGTGACAACGGTTATTCATGCACTGCTGGAAGAATTAACCAACGTTAAAGAAGCTATCGATATTTTTCTGCGCAGTCAGAACAGAAATATTGATGAGCTGAAAAAGCTGTTGCCGGATTTAAAACAAATCAGTGATACCCTGGGCGTGCTGGGTATTGGTAATCCACGCCGCGTGATATTGCAACAGCTGGATGTGATAGGTGGTGTGGTTGAATCGGGCACGATACCTGACGACAGTACCTTTATGGATGTGGCAGGAGCGCTGTTATATGTAGAAGCCACGTTGCAGGGTGTTGCTGATGACGGCAGCCGATCTATGGGTGATATGGAGAGTGGGCAGCAAGGTACTGATCAGCTTGTTTCCCATGAGCATGTGAATAAAGCCCGCAGCACGGTTATTGAAGAATGCCGTGCAGGATTGGAAAACACTAAAGATGCAATCATGGAGTATTTGGGATCGCAATTTAATGTGCGTGCGTTAGCGGCTGTCCCCAATATGCTGAACAGTGTTCGTGGCGGGTTGCAGATGGTGTCGTTACATCATCCTGCTGATTTGCTGTTAAGTTGTGTGCGTTATATCGAAGAACAACTGATTAACGGTAATGTGCAACCTCAGTGGCGTGAGCTCGATATACTGGCCGATGCTATCACCAGTGTTGAATATTATCTGGAGCGTTTAAGTGATCATTTGCCCGGTGATGAAGATATTTTAGCGATCACCGAAGAAGCCGTGGCATCACTGGGTTATCCCGTCGAGAGCCGTGCTGTAGAGGTTGCCCAAGAAGATATTCCGTTGGTGACACTGGATCAGGTGGATCTGGATGAAGATATTCCAAAGGTAGATATACCCGAGTTATCCGAACCTGTTGCCGAAGAAGATATTGGTGATACCGTTGCTGTTTCGATAGAAGAGCTGGAAGCCGAAGACCCTGTTGAGCTTAAGCTCGAATCTGAATCTGAATCTGAATCTGAATCAGAGTCTGAACCTGAATCGGCCATTCAATTTGAAACAGAAGACGAAGACGAAGATGAAGACGATTTAATTGATGATGAATTAGTTGAAATCTTTGTAGAAGAAGCAGAAGAAGTTTTAGAAACGATTAATGAATTTCTGCCTCAATGGCGCGATGATCACGACAACCAGGATGCCTGTGCTGAAGTGCGCCGAGCTTACCATACCTTAAAAGGTAGTGGCCGTATGGTAGGTGCCACAGTTGTTGGTGAGTTAGCCTGGTCGGTTGAGAACATGCTGAACCGACTGATTGATGGCACTGTGCCAACCAATGCCGATGTATTTAATATCATTGATACCGTTACCAGTGTGGTGCCGGAGTTAGTTAAGAATTTTGAGCAACGAACCAAACCCACATTAGATGTTGATGGCCTGGCGGCAGTGGCGGATGCCATTGCTAAAGGTGAAACACCACCACCGATTCCTCTTAACCTGCATGTAGTTGACACTGCTGCGACAGAAGATGCTGCGACAGAAGATGCACAAGCTGCGGAAATAGTAGATATTCCTGAAATTGCAGATGTTACGGAAATTGTAGATGTTCCTGAAGCTGCACCGGTTCTGGAAGAAGAAATTCCCGTTGAAGCAATTCCCGTTGAAGAAATTGCTGGCGAAGAAGAGGCTGAAAATGTTGAATTTGATCCAGTGTTACTCGATATCTTCAAGCAGGAAGCGCTGTCGCACCTGGAAGTGGTGAAAGCATTCCTGGCAGAGCAGGCCACCATTATTACCAATCCGTTACTG
Source organism: Gammaproteobacteria bacterium (assembly GCA_002748575.1). Lineage (GTDB taxonomy): Bacteria > Pseudomonadota > Gammaproteobacteria > Pseudomonadales > Ketobacteraceae. The sequence continues at coordinate 16,739 of PDSR01000057.1, read as the reverse complement.
CGGGCGCTGCACACGTTGAAAGGCAGTGCCCATATGGCAGGTATTATACCGGTTGCGGAGGTGGCGGCTCCCACAGAAAAACTGATTAAAGAATGTCATTTACAGGGCATAGCTGCTGATGATGACATCAGAGCATTTTTGCACGATGCAGTTGCTTTAATCGAAAGCGGTTTGGAGCAGATATTCAGTGATCCAACAGCTCCCATTATGGGTGCCGATGTGCTGATTGAACATATTCAGGTATTGCGCCAACAAAAACTGACCCATGCAGCAGAAACAACAGCAGGTGTTGCGCCAGATCCACAGCTGGTGTCAGTATTCCTGGCTGAAGGCACGGATTTAATTTTTGATGCATCAGATGTGTTACAGCACTGGGAAGAAAACCCTGTACCTGGCTCGGAACTTGATAATCTGCGTAAAGAATTACGCATTCTGGCCCGCAGTGCCACCGCTGCACAGTTATCAGATGTGGCTACATTATGCATGGGGCTGGAAGAAGTTTACAGCGCCATTGCCGATGGCCTGTTAACACCTGGCACAGACTTTTTTGAAGTGGCTCACCGGGGCCATGAACACTTAATCGGCATGATGGATCGTATTGCAGTGGGTCAGGCGGCATTGCCCGTTGATGAACTGGTGAATGAATTACAAAACCTGATGGATCAGGCCCCTGAAGTGGCTGAACAGATTGATGAGGCGATTCAGGAAGTTGAAGAAGCTGATACCGAAGAAAATATTGCTGCTATTGAAGATGAAGCGGCTGAACAACAGGATGAACCTGCCGAAGTATTTGCTGAACCGGACACAGCTGTCGATAGCAGCATCACGGATGCTGACACAACCGATACCGAAGCGCCTGCCATTGAAATACCGCTAGAGCAGGATCCAGAACTGATTGAAATCTTCCTGGAAGAAGCCCATGAAATTATCGATTCCATTTCTAACCTGTTACAGGAATGGATCGAAGAACCGACTGATATGGATAAAGTAGCGCATTTACAGCGCGAATTGCACACCTTAAAAGGTGGGGCTCGTATGTCGGAAATAAAAGCAGTGGGTGATCTTGCTCATGAGCTGGAAAATCTTTACGAAGGGCTATGCAATCATCGCTTTCAGGCAGAGCCTTCACTATTTGATGTATTGTTGCAGTGTCACGACACACTTGCAGATATGGTGGATGCGGTGCAAGCGAATCAACCGGTGCAACCGGCGCTTGGACTGATTGAAACGATTACCCGCTTTATGGAAACCGGCGGGCTTGAAGACGCTGCACCCGAGGCAACGATTAAAGCAGAGTCTGATACTGTTAGTGAACCAGAACCAGAACCAGAACCAGAACCAGAACCAGAACCAGAGATTGTCAGTGAAGCATCGCCGGCAACTGTTGCAGAGCCGCTTGTATTATCTGATGACGGCGAAGAAATTGATGAAGAAATCCTCGAAATTTTTCTGGAAGAAGCTGACGATCTTACTGAAGGACTGGAAGAAACTCTCCATGCCTGGTTAGGCGAGCGCGATAATCAGGAGCATGTTAAGGAGTTAAAACGCCTGCTGCACACCTTAAAAGGTGGCGCTCGTTTGGCAGGTTTAATGCAGTTGGGTGATCTGGCCCATGATTTTGAAACGGATTTAATTCAACGGGAAGCAGCCGGCGGCCAATACGACGACGATTACTTCGATAATATCCAAACGTCATACGATCAATTATTTGAATTAATTAATGCCATTCGCCAGCATGGTCATCAACTGGCCAGCGGTGCTGTAGAGCAGGCACCTGTTGCAGAGCCGACAGCCGAAGACAATGTGCTGCCGATAACACCACCATCACAGCCTCAACCTGCTCGTCAGGACATATCAGAGAGCACGGAAAGCTTTGTGCTTAAAGGCGCTGTGCTGCCAGGTGATGCTGAAGAAATCAAAGTCGATTCGGGTAAAAAGGCAGCTTCTGGTGAAAGCGTTAAAGTGGCTGCTGAGCTTATGGAAGAGCTGGTGAATCTGGCCGGCGAAAGTTCAATTATTCGTGGCCGTATGGAAACCGAGCTGGTGGATTTTACGTTTGTTATTGATGAAATTGGCCAGACGGTTGATCGTGTGCGTGAGCTGCTGCGCCGCCTTGATCTGGAAACGGAAGCGCAGATATTCCACCGTCATCAAAAAGATGTTGAAGAAAGCGGTCAGGCCTATGAAGATTTCGATCCGCTGGAAATGGATCGCTATTCTACCCTTAACCAGCTATCGCGATCATTGAATGAATCCGCATCTGACCTGATCGACCTGACTGATTCCCTGCGTGATCGCTCCCGCGATACTGAAACACTGCTATTGCAGCAGTCGCGTGTTAATACGGAATTACAAGAAGGCCTGATGCGCACCCGGATGGTGCCGTTTTCCCGCACGGTACCAAGATTGCGCCGTATTATTCGCCAGATCGCTGCTGAAGTGGATAAAAAAGTCGAGCTGGAAATTATTGGTGCCGAGGGTGAAATGGATCGTACGGTTATGGATCGTATGGTTGCACCGTTGGAACACATGCTGCGTAATGCAGTCGATCATGGCTTGGAAACCCCCGAAGAACGCGTGGCAAAAGGCAAAAGTGAAGTGGGGCGTATTACCCTGCATTTAGCCCGCGAAGGCGGCGATGTGGTACTGCGCCTGTCCGATGATGGTAAAGGCATCGATCTGGAAGGCGTTAAAAAGCGGGCGATAGAGCGCGGCTTAATGCGGCCTGATTCGCCGCTGTCTGATAAAGAAATCATGCAGTTTGTTTTCAAATCGGGATTCAGTACCGCTAAAAAGGTCACCCAGATTTCCGGTCGTGGTGTGGGTATGGATGTGGTACACAGCGAAATCAAACAGCTGGGTGGCTCTTTAAAAATTCACTCTGCGCCGGAAGCCGGTTCACAGTTTACCATACGCCTGCCGTTTACTGTGTCGGTAAACCGAGCGCTGATGGTGCGTGTGGGTGATGATGCCTATGCGATACCGTTAAATAATATCGAAGGTATTGTGCGTGTTAGCCCTTACGAGCTGGAAGCCTACTATCAGCCTGACGCCCCGACCTTTGAATATGCCGGTTCCCAATACCGCATGAAGTATCTGGGCAGTTTTGTGCATGGTGTTGAAACGCCCATGTTGCAGGGTCATACCAAACCATTGCCTGTATTGCTGGTGCGTGGTGCTGAGCATGTCATGGCATTACAGGTTGATTCGTTGATTGGCTCCCGCGAAATCGTCGTAAAATCAGTGGGGCCGCAGCTTAGTGCCGTCAGCGGTATTTCCGGTGCCACCATTCTGGGTGATGGTAGCGTGGTTATTATTCTTGATCTGATGGCGATGATCCGTGCAGAACAGGCGCAAATCAATGCAGACAGCACTGATGGCGTATTAATGCCGGTGGAAGAAAACAAGGATCGGACACCCTTAGTGCTGGTGGTGGATGACTCTGTTACCGTGCGTAAGGTAACCACTCGCCTGCTGGAACGGCATGGCTATGATGTGGTCACTGCCAAAGACGGCGTAGACGCCATTACCCAGCTACAGGAAATCAAGCCGGATTGTATGCTGCTGGATATTGAAATGCCACGAATGGATGGCTTTGAGGTAGCAACGCTGGTTCGCCATGATGATCGTTTGCAAGACACGCCGATTATTATGATTACATCGCGCACGGGTGAAAAACATAAAGAGCGCGCTATGGGTATTGGTGTTAATGAATATCTGGGTAAGCCTTATCAGGAAACTGTTTTGATTAATACCATTCAGAACCTGATCAGCCTTAAGGTAACTTAAGGGAAAACATGGAAGTTTCCAGCACACAAGCATCGAATCCACAGCTGGGCGTGATTGCAGACAGCACCTTGCTGCGGCATCTTGTGTGTAAGGCGGTGCGGGCAGCCGGTTATGAAATTGCGCACACGTTATCGCCGGAAAAAGTCGATGATGGCTTGATCAATGATGGATCAACCGATCTGTGGCTGATTGAAATTGAAGACGAAGACCGGTGGGTGGACTTTACCACCCATTTAATTGATACCGCCACGGTTCCCGTGCTGCTGGGAGATGGCCAGGCACCGGCTGTCAATGATATTAAATACCCCCGTTGGGAACGGCGTATTTACAGTAAAATAAAAGATCTGGTGGGCATGCCCTCCCATGCAAGAGCAACAGTGAATGTTGAAGACTTTAGCGCTGTTGACGATACCGCGCCTTTCCTGTTGCCGCCAGAACTGATGGATAAGAAAAGCATTGGCGAACCAGCACAATACGTGTGGGTGCTGGGCGCTTCTTTGGGTGGCCCCAAAGCAGTGAAAGAATTCCTTGATGCCTTACCGCAAGGAATGCCGCTGGCGTTTGTGATTGCTCAGCATATTGATGCCGGTTTTCAGAAAACCCTGGAACAGGTCTGGGGCAGTCACAGCCATTTTGAATTTATTGATCCACGCCCCGGCAATGTGATTGCTAACGGCCAGGTCGTGGTGGCACCTGTTGAGCAGGTAATGCGCATTAACAGTGACTCAGAAATTGAGCTGGTGCATAGTGAATGGGAAGGCCCTTATTCACCTTCTATTGATCAGGTCATGAACGGTATGCTTGATCATTTTGGGCTGCGAACCGGTGCCATATTGTTCAGTGGCATGGGTAATGATGGTGCTATTGCCGGGCCGCGAATGCACAAAGCCGGCGTCGAAGTGTGGGCGCAGACAGCGGCAACCTGTGGCAGTAGCAGCATGCCTGATTCAGCCAGAGAGATCGGTTGTGTCAGTTTTTCAGGCAGTCCCAGAGAATTAGCGGGTCATTTGGTACAGCACGCTAAAACATTTATGAATAACAGCAATCATGCACTGACGTGAAAGGTTAACCATAATGGCAAGAGTCAATGAAGAAGTTGCAAGTTTATTAGTGCCAATGGTGGCACGGCCCATGCTGGTGCCCAATGTCACGGTGGCAGAAATTGTGAATTGGCAGGCACCAGAGCCTCGTGAAAATGATCCGGCATGGATGTTGGGCATGCTCAACTGGCGAGGTGTAGATATTCCGTTGGTGTCATTGGAATTAATGAATGATCCGCAAGACCATGAAGCGGCCAGTGGAGCGCGTATTGCGGTACTTAACGGTGTTGGTAAAACCAAACAGGACTTTTATGCCGTTTGTGTTCAGGGTATTCCACGGCTGGTGCGTGTTTATCCCCTGGATGTTGGTGCAGAAGAACAGGATCAGGCCCCGGCATTTGATATGGCAATCACAGTGAACGGCGAAAAAGCAGTGATTCCCGACCTCGATTATGTGGAAGAACAAATCGAGGCGCTGCTGTAAAACTTCTAAAAATCACCCCATTGCTGTTGCAGCAGGCTGATCGCAACCACCGGGGCAGTCTCGGTACGAAAAACCCTTGGGCCGATGGCCGTGGCAGTAAAACCGGCGTTATCGGCAGCGGTGATCTCTTCAGGCGCAAACCCCCCTTCGGGGCCAATGGCAATGCAGATACCTTCGGGTTTTTCCCTGCAAAGTAACTCATTCAAAGGGGTTTCACCGGGGTGCAGTATCCATTTTAAAGGTTGTTTAACCTGTTCGAACCAGCTGCTGGCCTGTTGCGGGGTGTTCAGTTTGGGCGGAAGGTTCAGCCCGCATTGTTCGCAGGCGCTGATAATCTGATGTTGCCATTGCTGCATGCGTTTATCTAACCGGGGGCCGCTGAGTTTTACCTCGCAGCGCAGCGAAAATAACGGCGTGATTTCACTGACCCCCAGCTCCACCGCTTTTTGCAGCGCGTAATCCATGCGTTCTCCACGGGAAATCACTTGGCCCAGGTGAATCGGCAACGGTGAAGCGTAGTTTTCGGGATTAAAATGGTCAATGCTGACGCAGACGCTTTTTTTGCTGGCTTCCACAAGGGTGGCCAGGTATTCGCCACCTTCGCCATTGAACAGGCATACCTGCTGCCCCGGCTGCATCCGCAGTACGCGCCCGACATGGGCGGCACCGCTGGCATCAAGCTGGATTTTACTGCCTGCTTCAAAAGCATAGGGCTGGTAAATTCTGGGTATACGCATCGGGGTTTTGCTAATCGCTAGTGGCGATATTAATGCCATCCCAGGCGACTTTCACCAGGTGGACGATTTCTTCATCAGTAATGATATAGGGTGGCATAAAGTAGGTAACATTACCTAGCGGGCGCAACATGGCCTGATTTTTCAATGCGTGTTCAAAAACTTTTAAACCGCGTCTTTCTTTCCAGTCATAGGGGGTGCGATTGGCTTTATCCTTCACCATTTCGATGGCTAGTATGGTGCCGGTCTGGCGTACCTCGGCCACATGGGGGTGATCAACAAAATGCTCGGTGGCAGTGGCCAGCTTTTGGATAAGCGCCTGGTTGTTTTCAATCACTTTGTCGTTTTCAAAAATCGACAGCGTTGCCAGCGCAGCGGCACAGCCAATGGGGTTTCCGGTAAAACTGTGGGAGTGTAAAAAGGCTTTCAGGGTTGAGTAATCATCGTAAAAAGCCTGGTAAATCTTATCGTGGGTCAGCACCGTGGAAAGTGGTAGATAACCACCGGTTAAACCTTTCGACAAACACATAAAGTCAGGGGTAATGTCGGCCTGTTCGCAGGCAAACAGAGTGCCTGTGCGGCCAAAGCCAACGGCAATTTCATCGGCAATCAGGTGAATGTTGTATTCATCACAGGCTTCACGCAATTTCGTTAAATAAACCGGGTGGTACATGCGCATGTTACCGGCACATTGCACCAATGGCTCAACAATAATGGCGGATACTTCTTCATGGTGTTGGGCAATTAATGCAGCGGCTTTTTCAAATTGTCGCAGGCTGTAATCGTGCCAGCTTTCGCCGCTTTCCCTTGCATAACAATCGGGGCTGGGCAGTACAATCGTATCTAACAACAGTGGCTGATAAACTTCTTTATACAGAGCGACATCGCCCACCGCGAGCGCAGCAATGGTTTCGCCATGATAGCTGTTGCCCAAACACATAAAGCGGGTTTTTTTCTGGTAGCCCATATTGCGCCAGTAATGAAAACTCATTTTCAGCGCGACTTCCACGGCGGACGATCCGTTATCGGCATAAAAGCAGCGGGACAAACCGGGTGGCGTAATGCTCACCAGTTTTTCAGACAGTTCAATAACCGCTTGGTGAGAAAAACCCGCTAAAATAACATGCTCAAGAGTGTTGATCTGTTCTTTAATCGCCTGGTTAATCACCGGGTTGCAATGACCAAACAGATTCACCCACCAGGAGCTGACCGCATCAATGTAGCGGTTGCCATCAAAATCTTCCAGCCATACTCCTTTGCCCTGTTTGATGGGAATTAATGGCAGGCGTTCGTGATCTTTCATTTGTGTGCAGGGATGCCATAGATACTTTAAATCCCTTTCCATTAAGCTTTGGTTGCTGGTCATGGTAACCTCTTTGAAAATTAACGAACGTTGGTTTGTCGATGGCGACGGCAATTCGTGTCAGCAGTTCAGGTTGCGCCAAATGGACAACGAAGGATTTAACTGATTCATGGTGTAGAAATGCAACCCGGGGGCACCCAGGGCGAGTACTTCTTCACACAGGCTGGTAACCACTTCTTCGCCGAATTGCCTGATGCTTTCAAGATCATTTTGATAGGCTTCCAGGCGCATGCGAATCCATCGGGGTACTTCAGCCCCACAGCTATTGGAAAAGCGCATCAGGTTTTCGTAGTTGATAATAGGCATAATGCCAGCCACGATAGGAATATCAATCCCCATTTTTTCACAACTGTCGACAAAAAACTTATAGGCGTCAATGTTATAAAAATATTGAGTAATAGCGCTGTCGGCACCGGCTTCTACTTTTGTTTTAAAGGCTTGTAGATCAGCGTGCATATTCGCTGCCTGCGGGTGCATTTCCGGGTAGGCAGCAACTTCCAGGTGAAAGTGATCGCCGCTTTCTTCACGAATAAAAGTCACCAGATCGCTGGCGTATTTCAACTCGCCGAGTGATGCGCCCATACCGGATGGCAGATCACCGCGCAGGGCAACGATGCGTTTAATGCCTTTGCTTTTGTAGTCGTTGATCAGTTCGCGCAATTCTTCTTTGGTATCGCCAACACATGATAAGTGTGGTGCGGTTTCGATGCCTGTTTGATTTTGGGTTTCAATAACGGTTTCGCGGGTGCGGTCTCTGGTGGAGCCACCGGCACCGTATGTCACCGAGAAAAAATTTGGATTTACTTTAGAGAACTCTTCCCGGATTGTTTTGAGTTTTTTTATCCCGGCTTCGATTTTTGGCGGGAAAAACTCAAAGCTAATATTTTTGGTATTTTCGGTTGACGTATTCATGGTGAGTATCTTGAACTTAAAGTGTTGTTTTTTGCTACGCTTATGGTTTTTGTTGCAAGCTTATGTTTGTGACATAGCTATAAGCATTAAAAGCGTGGCTACAGGGGGCGCAGCGCGTTTTGTAACTGCCCCCTTAGCCGCTTTACCTTATTAATATTTATAGCTATCTGGCTTATAAGGCCCGGCAACCGGCACATTGATATAGTCAGCTTGTTCCTGAGTCATTTGCGTAATCACACCGCCAAAGCCTTCAACCATATCCCGTGCAACTTCTTCATCCAGTCGCTTGGGTAGCACTTTAACATATAGATTGGTTGGTTTGGCCTCTTCCGGAAGATCCGCAAACTTGCGTTCCCATAAATACATCTGCGCCAGTACCTGGTTGGCAAAAGAGCCATCCATAATCCGTGAAGGGTGGCCCGTCGCATTACCAAGGTTAACCAAACGGCCTTCGGAAAGCAGAATCAAATGATCGTTGTTCGCCTGGTTTTTCGACTTGTTCCTATAAATCTTATGAACCTGCGGCTTCACTTCTTCCCATTCCCAGTGCTCACGCATATAGGCGGTATCAATTTCGCTGTCGAAATGCCCGATATTACACACCACTGCGCCGCTCTTTAAGGATTGCAACATGGGCGCATCACAAACGTTGACATTACCCGTGGTGGTTACTACCAAATCAGTGGTGCCCAGCAAGGTTTTATCAATGCTTTCCAGGCCTTTATTAATGCCGTTAATGTAAGGCGAAACCACTTCAAAGCCATCCATGCAGGCTTGCATGGCACAGATAGGATCAATTTCAGTGACTTTAACAATCATGCCTTCCTGACGCAGTGAAGCGGCAGAACCCTTACCCACATCACCATAACCAACAACCAGTGCTTTCTTGCCTGCCAGTAAATGGTCGGTGCCTCGTTTAATTGCATCATTAAGTGAATGGCGGCAACCGTATTTGTTATCGTTCTTTGATTTGGTGACGGCATCGTTCACATTAATTGCAGGTACTTTTAACGAACCTTCTTCGAACATTTCCAGTAAACGGTGAACGCCGGTGGTGGTTTCTTCAGAAATACCGTGGCAGTTGCCCAGCACATCGGTGTGTTTTTCGTGAAGAACCTGGGTTAAATCGCCACCATCATCAAGAATCATGTTGGCACCCCAGTCTTTGCCATCTTTAACAATGGTTTGTTCAATGCACCACCAGAACTCTTCTTCGGTTTCACCTTTCCAGGCAAATACCGGGATACCTGCCGCTGCAATGGCTGCTGCTGCATGGTCCTGGGTAGAAAAAATATTGCAGGAAGACCAACGCACTTCGGCACCCAGTTCAACTAGGGTTTCAATTAACACTGCCGTTTGAATGGTCATGTGAATGCAGCCCATGATTCGGGCATCTTTTAATGGCTGTTGTGCTTTGTATTTTTTTCGTAATGCCATCAGTGCTGGCATTTCGCCTTCGGCGATTTCAATTTCTTTACGGCCCCAGTCAGCTAATGACATATCCGCTACTTTGTAATCTGAAAAGTTTTGATTTTGTGCAGTGCTCATGTTGTGTTCCTCTTTTGTTCGGGTTAGCAGCGGTAATAATTACAGGTTGGCATCGGCGCGTAGTGCTTCGGCTTTATCGGTGGCTTCCCAGGTGAAGTCAGGCTCTTCCCGGCCAAAGTGTCCATAAGCAGCTGTATTGCGATAAATCGGGCGGCACAGATCCAGCATTTCAATAATGCCCCGTGGACGCAGATCAAAGTGTTGGCGAACCAGCTCCGCAATTTCTGCTTCGGCAATTTTATTGGTGCCAAACGTGTTAACAGAAACCGATGTGGGTTCGGCCACGCCAATGGCGTAAGAGACTTGAATTTCACAGCGTTCTGCCAAGCCCGCCGCGACAATATTTTTTGCCACATAGCGGCCAGCGTAGGCAGCGGAGCGGTCTACTTTTGATGGGTCTTTACCTGAAAATGCACCACCGCCATGACGCGCGGCACCGCCGTAGGTATCAACAATAATCTTGCGGCCAGTTAAACCACAATCCCCCACTGGGCCACCGATAATAAACTGGCCTGTCGGGTTTAAATGGTACTTGGTGTCGGCATGCAGCCATTCAGCAGGCAGTACCGGTTTGATGATTTCTTCCAATACGGCTTCTTGTAAATCTTTTAATTTAATATCGGGATCGTGTTGCGTTGAAAGTACCACCGCATCTACTGCCACCGGTTTGCCATCTTCATAGCGAAGCGTCACCTGACTTTTTGCATCGGGGCGTAACCAGCTCAGCACATTGTTTTTTCTTAAGTAAGCCTGGCGTTGTACTAAGCGGTGCGAGTAGTAAACGGCTGCCGGCATTAATACTTCAGTTTCGTTGGTGGCATAACCGAACATTAAACCCTGATCACCGGCACCCAGATCTTTTTGTTCGCCTTCATCAACACCCATGGCAATATCACTGGATTGTTTGCCGATGGCGTTTAGCACCGCACAGGATGCACCATCAAAACCAACATCGGAACTGTTGTAGCCAATATCTAAAATTACTTCGCGCACAATATCTTCTAAATCTACATAAGTGTTGGTGCGCACTTCTCCGGCTACCACCACCATGCCGGTTTTTACCATGGTTTCGACTGCTACCCGGGCGTGAGAGTCGTCTTGAATAATGGCATCCAGAATGGCGTCAGAAATCTGGTCGGCCATTTTATCCGGGTGGCCTTCAGAGACAGATTCTGAGGTAAAAAGAGAGTATTCGCTCATGGCTTTTCCTTTAAATAATCAATTCAGTTAATAACGTGACTTTTTAAAACAGTGTTTGGTTTTTCGTAACGGTGTATTTGAATCTGAAAACCGTTACGTAAACCTAAATATAAAGATTCGTTTTCTTCCAGGCCGGCGGCGTTAGCCCAACGGGTCAGGTCTTCGGATTCAAACCCTAACCATAAGTCACCGCAGTTTTCTTTCGCCCATGCCTGATCATGGTGGCATAAGTCAGTGACCACCATAGAACCACCGCTTTTTAATAATGCGGCGCTGTCAATAAACACATCAGCAGGCGATGGCACATGGTGCAGCACCATATTGCAGACAATGTGGTTGGGTTGTGCGTGGGCTTTAATGGCGGTTTGAGTGTCGCCTAATAAAAATTTAATGTTGTTTAATTTTTGCTGTTGCGAAAGCTGTTGTGCCTGTTCCAGCATTTCTTCAGAGATATCCAGCGCGGTGATGGATTTAAAATGTTGATGTATCAATGTTAAAAACTCACCGCTTCCGGAGCCAATTTCCAATAATTGATCCGATGGTTGCGGCTGTGCTTTTAATAATAAATCCCGCGCACTTTCAGCGTACTGATCAAAGGTGGCAATTAAATCCTGTTTGGCGCGAAAAGCTTCGGCGTGTTTATTAAAAAAAGCGCGGGCTACTTCTGCCCGTTGTTGTTTAACCTGTTGAATGCGAGCCTGGACGGTATCGTCCAGTGGCAGTTGATCAATCACCTGAAACAATGATGCCAGTAATTGCCCTTGGGGCAGGTGTTCGTTGCCCAGGGAGCGGCGATAAAAGATAGAATTACCTTCGCGGCGGGTGGTTACAACACCCGCTTTGGCCAGCACTTTAAGGTGGTGACTCATGCCGGATTGCTTGGCGGAAAAAATATCGCACAGTTCTAATACACCAAAGGAATCGGTGCTTAAGGCACGCAAAATTCGCAGGCGCAATGGGTCGCTACTGCTTTTGTTCAGCGCGGCAATGGCCTGGAGTTGGTGTTCAGCGGTGATGCCGTTGGGCGCTGGTGTCAAAAGGGCTTTTCCATTTTCTCTGCAAATATCCGCAAAGTGTAGCAGGCAAATAAATCTATATCAAAACATCTTGATATAGATTGTCTGATGAGACAAAAAGCCAAAAAAAGCAGGGATTCAGTTTGATGCTGGCGGTCAGGTAAGAGACAATAGCGCCGGTGCCGCGCCCAGGCTTGTTGCGCCTGCCATTTATCTGCAAATCGTGTTTGCAAATGCTGGCTACCGAACAAGCCCCGGCAGGCGTTAATCACTTTATTATGTTAACTGATTTATTGAGGAGCCTGCCCGCTCATGTCAACCCGCCGTGACCTCGCCAATGCTATCCGCGCCCTAAGTATGGATGCCGTTCAAAAAGCTAAATCCGGGCATCCGGGAGCCCCTATGGGAATGGCTGATATTGCCCAGGTGTTGTGGTGTGATTACCTGGATCACAACCCTGCCAACCCTGACTGGAGCAACCGTGATCGGTTTGTGCTCTCTAATGGTCATGGCTCCATGCTGATTTATTCGTTGCTGCATTTAACCGGTTACGATGTATCTATTGATGATTTGAAAAACTTCCGCCAGTTACATGCTAAAACCGCAGGCCATCCTGAATACGGCTATTGCCCAGGTGTAGAAACCACCACAGGCCCACTGGGGCAGGGGATTGCCAATGCCGTTGGTATGGCGATTGCCGAAAAAACCCTTGCGGCACAGTTTAACCGCCCCGGCTTCGATATTGTTGATCACAATACCTACGTGTTCATGGGCGATGGCTGCATGATGGAAGGTATTTCCCACGAAGTATGCTCGCTGGCCGGTACTTTGGGCCTGGGTAAACTGGTTGTGTTTTACGACGACAACGGCATTTCCATTGATGGCGAAGTGGAAGGCTGGTTCAGCGACGATACGCCCAAACGCTTTGAATCCTACGGCTGGCAGGTGATTCCCAATGTCGATGGCCACGACAGCGAACAAATTCGGGCTGCCATCGAAATGGCCAATATTAATGATGATCGCCCAACCCTGATTTGCTGCAAAACCATTATTGGTTTTGGTTCTCCCAACAAGCAGGGCAAGGAAGATTGCCACGGTGCGCCTTTGGGTGAAGAAGAAATTGCGCTGGCACGCAAACAGCTTGGCTGGGAGCATGAGCCTTTTGTCATTCCCGAATCAGTGCAGGCGGGCTGGGATGCAACCGCCAAAGGTGCGCAACTGGAAGAGCGCTGGAACCAGCTGTTCAGCCGTTACCGTGAGCAATTCCCGGAACTGGCAGCAGAATACCAGCGACGCATGAACAACGAGCTGCCAGCCGACTGGGCGGCAGCTTCGCAGGCTTATATCGAAGATCTGCAAGCCAACGGTGGCAAAGTCGCCACGCGCAAAGCCTCACAAAATGCCCTGAATGCCTTTGGCCCGAAACTTCCTGAACTGCTCGGCGGTTCTGCTGATCTGGCCGGATCTAACCTGACCTTGTGGAGCGGCGCAAAAGGTATCAGTGCCGACGATGCCGCAGGCAATTACCTGTTCTGGGGCGTGCGCGAATTCGGCATGACCGCCTGTATGAATGGTATTGCCCTGCACGGTGGCTTTATTACCTACGGAGCCACCTTCCTGGTGTTTATGGAGTATGCCCGTAACGCCATGCGTATGGCTGCCTTGATGAAACAGCAAAACATTCAGGTTTATACCCACGATTCTATCGGCCTGGGTGAAGATGGCCCTACCCATCAGCCGATTGAGCAGGTGGCCAACCTGCGGTTAACGCCGAATATGTCGGTATGGCGGCCTTGCGATGATGTCGAAACAGCCGTTGCCTGGAAAGCCGCAGTCGAGAAAAAAGACGGCCCTACCAGCCTGATTCTTTCCCGCCAGGGCCTGGAGCATAAAGATCGTTCAGCCCAGCAGTTGGCCGACGTTGCCAGGGGCGGTTATGTGTTAAAACCCTTTGCAGCTGGGGCTCAGGATGCGATTTTGATTGCCACCGGCTCTGAAGTGGAGCTGGCTTGTCAGGCCGCCGATGTGCTGGCAGCCAAGGGTAAAAATGTTGCAGTGGTTTCCATGCCCTGTGTTGATGCCTTCCTGGCGCAGGATGCTGCCTACCAGGAGAGCGTATTACCCGCTGCGGTGAGTGCGCGGGTGGCGGTGGAAGCTGGTATTGCTGATTACTGGTATCGCTTTGTGGGCCTGCAAGGGGCAGTGGTTGGTATGACCAGCTTCGGCGAATCCGCACCCGGCGATGTGTTGTTTGAGCATTTTGGCTTTACCGTCGAAAACGTGGTGAGCACTGTCGAGGGCGTTTTAGCTGAATAAAGCTGACTGAACATGACCTTGAGAGTTGCTATAAACGGCTATGGCCGCATTGGTCGCAATCTGTTGCGGGCTTTTTACGAAGATGCCGCCAACTGTGAATGCGCCGGTGGCCATAAAGCCCACAATTTCGAGATTGTGGCGATTAATGATGTGGGCTCGGCAGAATCACTGCTGCATTTAACCCGCTATGACACCACCCACGGCGCGTTTCGTGGCGATATAACGCTTGTTGAGCAAGCAGGCCAGGAATATTTAGCGGTTAACAGTGGCGCACAGGGTGGTGGTGATCAATCCGGCGACTACCAAAGCGCTGACAGCCGGGTTGCTGTTTACCATCACGCATCACCGGCTGATTGCCCCTGGGCAGAGCTGAACATTGATGTGGTGCTGGAATGCACTGGCCTGTTTCGTGCCAAAGCAGAAGCAGCACAGCACCTTCAAGCCGGTGCAAAGGCGGTGGTGATTGGTGCGGTCAGCTTTGATGAGGTTGATAACACCATTGTTTATGGGGTGAACCACGAAAGTTATTCGGCTGATCAACACATTATTTCAAATGCCTCCTGTACTACCCATTGTATTGCGCCTTTACTTAAAATGTTCGATCAGCAATGGGGTATCAAAGAAGTCTTAATGACAGAAATTCATCCCTATACCAGCGACCAGTCGCTGCTGGATAAAACCCATCGGGATTTAAGGCGTGCACGGGCCGGGGCGCAAAACCTGATTCCCACCACCAGCAGCAGTATTGGGGCAGTGCAAAAAGTATTGCCACAGCTACAGGGAAAAATTGATGGCTATTCCATGCGGGTGCCCACCATTAATGTGGCTGCGGTCGATTTAACTCTGCGTTTCGAAACGCCCTGTACGGTGGAAGACATCAATGCCCTGGTGTCGCAGCAGGCCGCTGAACAATGGCAGGGTATTGTCGGTTATTGTGCAGAGCCGTTGGTGTCGTCGGATTTTATTCATCGTGCAGAGTCGGCGATTTTTGATGCCACCCAAACAAAAGCTTTGGGAGAACTGTGCAAGATAACCGCCTGGTACGACAATGAATGGGGTTATACCCAACGGCTTATTGATCTGCTGGATTTTATGGCCATGCAATGACCCTGTGCAACGGTCACTTATATAAAGGCCACAGATATAACGGCCATTACAGGGAAAAGGGCAGATCAAAGGATAGAGTAAAGGAATTTTGAGGTTAAACACGTATTTAGGAGTGCATTATGAGCGTAATTAAAATGACTGATCTGGATTTGTCTGGCAAGCGAGTCCTTATCCGCGAAGATCTTAACGTGCCGGTTAAAAACGGCAAAGTCACCAGCGACGCGCGTATTCAGGCATCATTGCCTACTATCAAGCACGCGCTGGATGCGGGTGCCAAAGTGATGGTGATGTCGCACCTTGGCCGCCCCACCGAAGGCGAATACGATGAAGCCTTTTCGTTACAACCGGTTGCTTCTCATTTAAGTGGCCTGTTAGGAAAAGACGTGCGCCTGGTGAAAGACTGGCTCGACGGCGTTGAGGTACAGGATGGCGAAGTGGTGCTGTGCGAAAATGTCCGCTTTAACGTTGGCGAGAAAAAAGACGACGAAGCGCTGGCGAAAAAAATGGCTGCACTTTGCGATATTTACGTGATGGATGCCTTTGGCACTGCCCACCGGGCACAGGCTTCCACCCATGGTGTTGCCCGATTTGCCACAGTAGCCTGCGCCGGCCCGTTGCTGGCCAATGAGCTAGATGCACTGGCAAAAGCCGTTAAAGATCCGGCCAAGCCCGTTGTTGCCATTGTTGGCGGCTCAAAAGTGTCTACCAAACTCACCGTGCTGGAAACCTTGTCGGATGTGGTTGATCAGCTGATTGTGGGTGGCGGTATTGCGAACACCTTTTTAGCCGCTGCCGGTAAGCCGGTGGGCAAGTCGCTTTATGAAAAAGATCTGATCCCCAATGCCAAGGCATTGATGGAAAAAACTCATATTCCGTTACCCACCGATGTGGTCACCGGGAAAGAATTCTCTGAAACAGCCGCTGCTGAAACCAAATCTGCCGATGATGTGGCAGAAGACGATATGATTTTCGACATCGGCCCCGACAGTGCGCAAGAACTGTCTGCGATTCTTGCCAATGCCAAAACCATTGTCTGGAATGGCCCGGTTGGCGTGTTCGAATTCGACCAGTTTGGCGCAGGCACCAAATCCTTGTCGTTGGCGATTGCCGACAGTGATGCGTTTTCTATCGCCGGTGGTGGCGACACCCTGGCAGCCGTTGACAAATTCGAGATTAAAGACAAAGTTTCTTATATCTCGACCGGTGGCGGCGCGTTTTTGGAATTCCTTG
>PDSR01000001.1 GCA_002748575.1 Gammaproteobacteria bacterium | reverse complement strand
TAACCTGGGCAATGACCCTGAGACTCGGTATATGCCTAACGGCAATGCGGTAACAAATATATCTATTGCAACCAGTGAATCCTGGAAAGATAAAAATACCGGGCAGACGCAAGAAAGGACTGAATGGCATCGTGTGGTGTTTTTTAACCGTTTAGCTGAAGTCGCCGGGGAATATCTGCGTAAAGGCTCTAAAGTTTATATCGAAGGTTCGTTGCGTACTCGCAAGTGGCAGGATCAAAGCGGCAATGACCGGTACACGACAGAAATTGTTGCCAGTGACATGCAAATGCTGGATTCTCGTGGTGAAGGCGGTGCTCAAATGGGTGGCGGTGAGATGGATGGTTACAGCCAGATGCCGGAATCGCAGGCAAGCGGCGGACAGTCCGGGTTTAATCAGGCTCCTCAGCAGTCATCTCCAGCGCCAGCGCCAGCACCATCGCCTGCTGCCTCAGATTTTGAGGATGATATTCCGTTCTAAGGGTTGCCTCAGGCCAGTCAATAAATAAAAGCCTCGCAGGTGTCGGTTGTTTGCAAGGCTTTTTATTTACCTTTTAAAACTGATATACAAATGATACGGAGTATTCGGTATCAGTAGATTTAACATCTATAACAGGGGTTGTCGCCAGGTTGCGGGGTGGTTCACTATCGTAGGTTACATTGACTGCAAGCTTCAGTTTGAGTTGTTCGTTGAGTCGTGTCAGCAATGAACCATTCAGCAGTATGTTGTAATCATCCATTCTGCCAATACGAGGCTGGACATATGCGGTACTGATAATGCTGACATTTTTGTTCAGTTGATGTTTGTAGGAGGCATAGCTGCTTAGGCGTGAGTAGTTTTCACTGGTCTGGTAGCTGCCGAGATCTTCTTTTTCTTTCATGTAAAAAGCGCCTGCACCCAATATCAGGTTAATATCAGTATCCTGAATCATGGTATAGCGGATGCCGCCGCCAATCAGGTATCGTGACAGCAGGCGGGTAAATTCGTTATCTTGATATTGTGCAAAAACCTCAGAAGCCATTGGTTCCTGCAGGTTGTGTACCCACCGACCATGAATAAAGCTTTTATCGGTATCTTTCCTGCCATTGCTTTTTTCATAGGCTTTCGAGGCAATGATAAAGATTAAATCCTTTCCCTGCTGATGGTTAATACGCCCTGATAAACCGTAGTCCTGTTCATCAGAATTGCCGGATTTGCCATCTATTTTCAGCTCCACATGGCCAGACATGCCTTCTTCTATCGGGGTTAATCTTTGGCTTTCGATATTTTTTATAGCGTTGGCGTTTAGTGCAGAAATGCTTAAAATCACTGCAACAATTTTTTTCATTGAATATCAACCCTTTGTTAGACTGGTGTCTTAGTTTTGCGGGCGCAGTATAAAGAATTCGATCTTTAGGCGAAATAGGTGCTAATCTCGGCGGGTGGCTATAATGGTTAGTAGCCAGGTGGATATAATGTATAAAGATAAAGCTATAGAAAGAAGTGATTGATGCTGATGAAGCTTAGATATTATGTATTGCTTGCGGTTTTTTCCTGCTTGTTTTTTGTTGTGGCACTGTTTCCGGCTGGCTTAGCCTATGATCTGATGCCTAAATCAGTGGTTCAGGGTCTTCCTGTCAGCATTCAAACCGTTGGAGGAACTGTTTGGGACGGCTTTGCAGTGGGTAAGGTCAGGCGTGGCCCGGTGAAAGGGCAGCATATGGTGGCCTGGGATATGAACCTGTTGCGATTGTTGATTGCTGATGTGTCTGCTGACCTGAAAGTAGAAGGGGCCGACTTTAAGGTTGAGGGTATGGCGCATACTGGCTTTTTTGGCAAAGGTTTCAGTGGTTTGAATGGTCAGGTGGATGCTTCATTAGTGAATGGTATGTTGAAGCAGTTTGGTGCGCAGGTAGTGGGCGAATTGCTGATTAAGGATATGATGCTGGAGTTTGGCGATGAAAACATCATTGAAGAGGCCAGCGGCCAGTTGAACTGGGAGGGTGGCCCGGTGTCTTATAAGGATGGCCGCCGAACAAGATCTGTTGAGCTGCCGCCGATCCAGGGTGTTCTGGCTGAGCAAGATGGGGGTATGCAGTTGGCTGTGGTGGAGAAAAAATCGAAAAAGCGTCTGGGCCAGCTGACTTTAAAAGGCTCAATAGGCGGTGTAGTGGTATATAACAGGGTTATGACAATAACCGATATGGGTAACCCCGCTAATGAAGACGAAGTCTTGATACAGCTGCAAAGGCCTGTTTTTTAGGTAAATATCGTGTCATGAGACGGGCCCTGGTTACTCAATCAGAACAGTGTTATCAGGTAAACACTGTAGAATGTGCCTTAATGGATGATTTTTAAGGGGTGTTTCCTCTATACTAGGCCGCTTGCTAAAACTTGGTTTTGTGCCAGTAAGCACTAAATTAAATAAATACAGAGTAAAAATATATTTGCTCGCAGCCCTTTGAAATTGAAAAACGCCTTTGGGTGGTTGATAGATAACAGTGAATCGGGAGTGCTCAGTGGCTGTAGAGACAGCGCAAGCCAATAAATGGATTGATCGTGGTACCGCAGCAACATGCGCAGTGCTTGTGATCGCTATTTGTTATTTGCTCAGCGCCAGAAAGCCAAAAATGCACCGGCCAAAGATGTTGTCGCACCAAAAACCAATTTAGAGCTGGTTCTTCATGGGGTTTTTGTTGCGGCCAATGAAGATAATTCTACTGCCATCATTTCGGAAAAACGCCGCGACAGTAAACTTTACCATATCGGGGATAAGCTTCCCGGAAGGGCGACTCTATCGGAAGTGAGAGACGACCGGGTGCTGCTTAACCGTCAGGGCCGGTTGGAGACTCTCTATTTTCCTGAGAATAGAGCAGCGACCAAATCAAAACGATCCACTTCAAAAAACCGCCGTGGTGCCCGCAAAACAACCCGAAAAGTCAGTGCACGAAGCAGGCGTCAAACAGCGACAACTGGTCGTATTGACCGGGTCATCCGCACCGCCAGTAACCCACAGGAAGTAGTGCTTGCACTCCAGGAAGAAGTGGGCGCGAACCCTGTCAAAGCCCTTAAAGAGATGGGGCTGGAGCCAAACAATGGCCGCGGCTATAAAATTACTGCAGGGGGTAGCCCCCTGTTTTCGGCGATTGGAGCCAAACCTGGTTACACGTTGTTATCGATCAATGGACGCCAGTTAGGTGATCCGGTCGCTGATTTAGGAATGGCTGAAGAATTAATGGCTGACTGTAAGGCAGCTATTACCATGGAAGATGACAAAGGTAATTCATTTACCTCTCAGTTTCCATTGTGCCCTAATTAATTGTGCCCGAATTAAGAATTTAAGAACGGATGATATTGATGAATATTAAATTTCAACAATGGCTGGCAAGCGCGATGATGTGCGTTGGTTTGATGTTGGCCCCGATCACTGTAATGGCTGAAGGCAATACCTGGAAAATCAATATGAAAGATGCTGAAATCAGCAACTTTATTGAGCAGGTATCTGATATCACCGGCGAAAGCTTTGTGATTGATCCGCGGGTAAAAGGGAAGAAGGTCACTGTGGTGTCGAACACGGATATGACGACACAGGAAGTGTACGATATGTTCCAGTCGGTTTTGCGCGTTCACGGTTATGCTGCGATTAAATCGGGTGCAGTTGTAAAAATTGTTCCAACACAGGGTGCCAAACAGGATAGTATGCCTGTGGGTGGTAATTTGACCAATGAACAAATGGTGACCCGTGTAGTTCCTGTTGAAAATACCAATGCCATAGAACTGGTGCCGATTCTGCGTCCAATGGTGCCTCAGTATGGTCATTTGGCGGCGGTTAAATCTGCGAACGCTTTAATCATCAGCGATCATGCTTCTAACATTCAGCGCATTATCGGTATTGTCAAACGTATAGACAGCTCCGAAAGTGAAGAAGTTGAGGTTGTGCAGCTGGAGCATGCCTGGGTTGGCGATGTGGTGACTTTATTAGAGCAGCTGACGCCAGTGCAAACCGGAGGCAGTAAAAAGAGTAAAAGTAATGCTGCGGCGCGAGTGAGGGTGGTGGCTGAAGAGCGCACTAACAGGTTGATTCTGCGTGGTGAAAAATCTGCGCGGGCGCGTGTAAAAATGCTGGTGAAAGACCTGGATACACCGCTGGAATCATCCGGTTCTACTCACGTTGTTTATTTGCGCCACGCCGATGCAGTAAAAGTGGCCGAGATTCTTACAGCGTTGGTGAGTGGTCAGCAGCGGGCAGTATCTTCCGGTTCCAGAAACCGTTCCTCGGCAGGCAGAGCAACCAGCAGAAGTTCACGAACCACCAGTCGCCAAACGCCGGCTACATCTGCGAACGGGTCTGAAATAATGATTCAGGCCGATGAATCCCTTAACGCGCTGGTTATTAAGGCGGCGCCAGGGGAAGTGGCGGAGTTGAAAGAAATTATTGAGCAGTTGGATGTGCGCCGTGCACAGGTTCTGATTGAGGCCGCTGTAGTGGAAATTACCGGTGATGCCGGTGAAGCAGTGGGTATTCAGTGGGGGGCTGTTAACGAAGGTGAGCTGGTCGGCGGTGTTAATTTTGATGTGGCTGGCTTGAATAGCCTGAACAGCATTATTCAGGCTGCTACTTCAGACACGCCAGGTGTTGGTTTGGCGAACGGTATAACCCTGGGTGGTGGGAATGTTGACGAAAAAGGACGAGTAGAATTCGCTATGGTTCTACAGGCCATTAACAGTGCAGCCAATACCAACCTGTTATCTACCCCCAGCCTGATGACGTTGGATAATGAAGAGGCTCAAATTATTGTTGGTCAGAATGTGCCTTTTGTGACTGGCAGCCAGCTAAGTTCAGCTAATGACAATCCGTTTCAAACTGTTGAGCGTAAAGATGTGGGTCTGACATTAAAAGTTACTCCCCAGATTAACGACGGCGATGTGGTGCGATTGAAAGTTGAGCAGGAAACTTCCAGCGTTTCAACGACTGCGCAGACTGTTCAGGCAACGGATGTGATTACCAACAAGCGATCTATTAATACCACAGTGCTGGTAAATGATGGTGCGGTGGTTGCCCTGGGAGGTTTGATGGAAG
Organism: Gammaproteobacteria bacterium; assembly: GCA_002748575.1. Taxonomy (GTDB): domain Bacteria; phylum Pseudomonadota; class Gammaproteobacteria; order Pseudomonadales; family Ketobacteraceae. The sequence continues at coordinate 1,610 of PDSR01000001.1, read as the reverse complement.
AAACCGTGCGCAATTCAGAAAGTAAAGTGCCGCTACTGGGAGATATTCCATTGCTGGGGGCGTTATTCAGAAGCAACAGCGAAAGCCATGTTAAGACCAACTTGCTGGTGCTGTTGCAGCCAACCATTATTCGCAACTCCGCAAAGGCTGAAGAAATTGCCGAAAGAAAATACAGCAAACTTCGTTCAGTGAATATGGAGCTGGATGATGTGGGCAATCTGAAGGTGATCGGTGAAGATATTTATCCAGCCTCTTCCCGGGATTTAATCCAGGGTGGCTTGCAGCGATAATTCGTATGGCAGGATAGAGCACAAGGGGCCAAGAAGGCCCCTTTTTTATACTCGGCTGGCTTTAGAGATGTGTGCTGAAAGCCTTTGTTGTTAAGTCGGGATTTGTATAAGTTGTTTGAGTTGAAAGGATGTCGCTTAAAATGTTGGAAACCCTTTCCAGGATTCAGGTTTTATTTTTTAAACTGCCAGAGCCAGTGGCGGAAGCTTTGCAAGAAAGTCTGCAGGGTTGTAATGGTTGTTTTCATACAGTGCATGAGCTGAACGAGCTGAAACAGTTATTAGAAACAACCGAATATTCACTGGTTTTGTTAGGCGCTGAAAGTGCAGCCTCGTGTGATAATGATTTGCGTGATTTGCAGGCAATCATTAATCCCGAAAAATGCGTGCTGCTGGTTTGCCCAAATGGTGATGCGGCAGTAACTGTGGCAGAAGCGGCGAAGTTTGATGTGGTGCAAGATGTTATTAACCTGCATGACCACCAGCTGCTGTTGGAAAGAAAATGCGGCTTGTATCTGGAATTGCTGCAACGTCGCCTTCAGGCGCAAGAAATCCAGCCGCAGCAGTTAACTCGCCATGATCCGGTCACTGGCCTGGTTAATGTATCGTTAATGCGTCACTTTTTGTTAAAAGCGATGGCCAGAGCATTGCGTAATGATCGCCGCCTGGCGGTGCTTTATATTGATCTGGATGATTTTCATTGCATCAACGAAAGCTTTGGCCTGAACGGTGGTAACAGTTTATTGAAAAGCGTTGGGCAAAGAATAAAAAACTGTATTCGGATTGGTGATTTAGTATCACGTTATCAAAACGATGCATTTATGGTTGTGCTGGATGAAATTCGCCATGATAAAGACGTGGAAAAGGTCGCGCAGCAGATTATGGGGCAATTAAACACGCCCCATGATTTAAGCGGAGTGCCGATAATATCTCATGCGAGTATTGGTATCTCTTTTTACCCCCAGGGGAGCATTGGCATTGAAGGGTTAATTGATCAGGCGATTCAAGCCATGCGGTGGGTTAAGCTTCATGGCAAGAACAATCTGCATGTGGCGGGTAGTGAAGAACAGGCCGGCAAAGGCTTAAAGAATAAGTCATTTATACATTAGTGCTCACCGGCCCCTGGAGTTGGCGTTATAAAAATCAACTGAAAAAAACGTTGTCGCTCCTTATTTCTGTATGCTAGTGTCTAGCTTGTTTGTCAAGCTATTGACAGATCGCTGACAATATCAAACCAATTATAACGAAATATACAAGCAACCAATTTACAAGCTGCTGTACAGCAACATGGGGGAGTGCCCGGGCTTGGTGGTTCAGTGCCTG
>PDSR01000035.1 GCA_002748575.1 Gammaproteobacteria bacterium | reverse complement strand
GTTGGGGCACAAGCGCGTGCCGCGACCAATCATCTGCCAGAATTTCACCTTGGATTTAACCGGTTTGGCAAACACCAGATTGAGCACTTCGGGCACATCGCTGCCGGTGTCGAGCATATCGACCGAGACAGCAATGGTGATTTCGGAGTCTTTGCCATCGGTGGCTTTGAAGTCGTCTATCAGTGTTTCAGCACGTTTATATTTTGAGTGAATGACCCGGCAGAAATTACCGCCATATTCAGGGTACATTTCGGCAAACAGTTGTGCGAGTAATTCGGCATGCTGAATATTACGCGCAAACACGATAGATTTGCCCAGGGTTTGGCCATCGGCAAGGCGCTGTCCTTTTTCCATCAGGTTACGCAAAATAGCGCGGTTGGTGTCTTTGTTGTGTACGGCTTTATCAATCGCGGTGGCATCGAAATCGAGCTGGTTGGGATCAAGCCCTTGATCTTCCAGCGCGGCAATTTGCTCATCGGTTAATTTATCGCCCTTAATGCCTTCGCGCAAAAATTGAGTGGTGTGGCTGACGACTTTAAAAGGCACAAGGTTTTTATCTGCGATTGCCTGTTCCAGCGGGTAATTGGCGGTCGGCATTTTGTAGTCACAGCCAAATAGCTGGCTGGTCGAGCGGCTGATCATTTCAACAGGCGTGGCGGTCAGCCCCAGTTGAAAGGCATCGAAGTATTTGAACAGATCACCGAATACGTTATAGATGGAGCGATGCGACTCATCGGCGATAATCAGGTCAAAATACCCTGGATCAAATTCTTCCATGATTTTCAGCATACCGGGGTAGGTTGCCACGTATATCTGTGACTTTTTGCGGTGCTCCTTTTTACTTTTACCCAGAATATACAGCGGCTCATTGGTGAATTCTTTGTAGGCGTTGCCCGCTTGCTTGCGCAGTTCTTTACGATCACATAAAAACAGCACGCGCTTGGCCCAACTGGCGCTGATCATGCGTTTGGTCAGGGCAATTGCCACCCGCGTTTTGCCGGTGCCGGTTGCCTGAACGATCAAGGCTTTGCGGTGCCCCTGGGTAAAGCGTTCACACACACGGGTAATGGATTCGATCTGGTAGGTACGCCCTGCAATATCGGTATCTATAGGGGTGGCGTTTAACGCTTTGCGCTTGCTGCGCTGCTTGATCAGGTATTGCAGGCTTTCTTTGGCGTAAAAACCGTATAGCTTGCGCGGTGCGGCGTTTTGGGCATCGTCCCAGATGTAAATATCGTGGCCGTTGGTATAGAAAATAACGGGGCGTTGCGCGTATTTTTTCTCTAGTGAATCGGCATAGAGTTTAGCTTGCTGACGACCTGTCTCGGCATTTTCGCGGGTGCGCTTGGCTTCAATAACGGCCAGTGGCTTACCGTCATCATCCCAAAGGACATAGTCACAATAACCGATACCGCTATCAGTGGGCTGACCATCCACCTCCTCTTCCAGCGTGACTTCTTCGGTGTTATCGCCGTTGAGTAAATCAATATCCCAGCCGCGGCTGTACAGCTCAGTATCGATCAAACGGCGACGGGTTTGGGCTTCATTCAGATCGAGCAGATTTTTAGCTTGATCACTGGCCTGTTTGTAGTGCCGGGTTGCGGTTTTATCGAGCTGTTCTTTTAGCTTTGCCGCTTCACGCTGGGCATCGAGTTCTGCCTGCTGCGAGGCTTGCAGCTCTGCCAAGGCTTGTTCGAGGCGCAGCTTGTGCTCCGACTCGCGCTGTTTGCTGGCTTGCAGCTCTTTAATCGCGGCTTTTTTGATTGCCTCAGCCGGGATGGTTTTGGCAGGTTCGACAAAAGCATTAACATCATTTTTACTGCCTTTTTTTAACGACAGTAATAGCCAGTAACTAAGGATATGCGCTTCTTTGAGCAACCACAGACCGCTGCCTTTACCGAATTTTCCCTCATGCGCGGCTTTGTTGCCCTCTTTGCGAATGGCGTGCAGTTTGTCGATGATGGCCTGGTCAACCACCGAGGCAAAGGCGTGATTTTCGAGGCGATCAATAAACTTTTCGTTGGGCAGGCTGGGCAAGCGCCACTGGCGGTAGACAATGCCCACCAGCTTTTCCGCAAAGCAACGCAATTTAATCAGCGCACTTTGCGGATCGTCATAAACATACTGCTCAGCATGACCGGCCAGATTAGCGAGTTCTGGCCAGTGGGGTCTTAAGTGTTCAAAGTTCTGTGATTGCATAAAACGCCTTCTATCCATGCTGAGCTTTCTTGGGCATCGACTATAACGCACTGAACCCGAAAAATTAAATGGCGTTAGTTCAATCGCCCAAATATAAAAGCGATGCAGGCAAAGTGACCATCATAATAACCGGATTTACTGAAATGTGCCTTTTTCTTTTATAGGAACAGCTTGTAAGAATTAGCTTTCCTGCCAAAGGCTTATATTAAGATAATATTTTGAGGTCATGCCGCATCCCAGAAAAGGTCATCTTTCCAATTTGCAGGTAACCCCATAGGCTCTAACGGCACACCTGGAAATTCTTTAAAAAGATCAAAAAGCCTTTGAGACCAACTCGCGTGGGGAGCAACCTGAAGCATTAAATGATGTAACATAGCGAGTACAGCAGCAATACGAGTGTGCAGCTGTTCATGCTGAAGATAGGCTGGCCAACTAAATGTTCGTCTTCTTGGTTTGGCAGGCTTAATTCCTAATTCTCTATTCCACAAACGGCTATGGTGTGCACAATAGTTTCTTATTACTGTCAATGTATGTAACCATGATTCCAATAACGGAAAAGCGAGATCTAACTTTCTTGCAATAGCTTTTTTGTCAGAATCAAATCTCAAGCCTTTATATAAATGGGACAACTGCCCTAAAGTGAGTTCTTCTAACATCGCCCAGTTAGGCATTAACTCAGGATCATCATAGGTCAGCTCGTAATGCCTGGCATAAGATTCCTATTTTCGCTTCGCGATCAATCCAACCTTATGCTCATCAGAAGCTTGAGCCAATCTTTCAATACGTTCTTTCTCACGATTAAAATCCCTTAACGCCTCTTGTTGCTTCTTCGCTATATAAGTAATCAAATCACAATGGTGATATTGATTTTTAAAGTGCCGCGAGTCCATGTACCAATGACTACCATATTTCACACCAAGCGTATTACTGATATGCGCCCTGACTCCAACCTCGAATCGCTCTACAGCATCAATAACCAATAGCCGCAACCTACGATCAAAGTCATAAAGCCCACTTAATTGACGAAATCCCGCACCTTCTTTGAAGTCATGATTGAAGCCAGGTTTTTGGAATGGTCTCATGTAAGGAGTAAGACGGAAGAAACTGACTGCCTGAAGGAAGCAGAGGGCACGCTCTTCATCCTGAATTTCGAGCCCTCTTTCTTTAAGCAAGACTAGCTGCTGCTCAGGGGTAAGCGGCTGTTTTGTAAAGATATTTTTGGACACTCACCCCCCCTTGCTTTTGATTGGGCATAAAAAAACCCGCAACAATTTGAGCATAGCTGTTAACAGCCATAGGCTTGGCGGGTATGTTGCTGTGAACTATAGCCAAGAAGCCTCTAATACGCAATATTGAATTTCCCAGCCTTATGATTGCAAGGTGCGCGTTGAGCAAGAATCACACTCAGCTATATTAATTAAGCAAAAGGCTAAACAGCTCATCAACGGGCAGGCTATTTATCCGGCATTAAAAAGTAAAACCCGCTTCTTTTAAATCATTGATCACATCTTCAGCCTGTTGCCGAATAAAGTAAGAAGGGTCATTAAGGCAGCTTTTAAGATTTGCTGCCATTGCTGGCGATATTTCATCTTCCGGATGCCAAGTAAACAAACCGTGGGTTCGATCATGAATGTAATACTCTATGCCAGATAACGCAGGTATGCGTATGGTTTCCGATTCAATAGCCAGGCTGTTAAACCAGAAAGGCAGTAACTTCTCAGCGTGAATATGCTGAACTGCGGCCAGCGCATTCGAGACTGCGTATTCATCATTTGGATCAATTTCTTCCGTTACATAAGCCACAATACGTTGCTTGGCTCTTCCGCCAACCCACCGAAGATGAAACACATCGACAATCACCAGCGCCTGGATCGACATTGCCGCTGAAAAACCGATGGTCAGCGTACCACGCAAATACTCACCCATTCCAGGAATCGCCCCCGGTGTTGATTGCAGCTGTTGAATCATTTGTTGTTCAATATGTTCAGGCACTGGCCGGTTATCGCCAAGCAAAGGAAGTATATGGGGAATCAGCTGATGGCCTTTGGCCATACCCAGTGAAGACGTATCCAAAAGCGCCTGAGCGATAGCTTGCGAATCGCCTGATTGCAACTGCGCAATGGTTTCATCCAGCTTCGGATTATCGTAATAAATAAAATCGTGCATCCAGAAAGCCAGTATCACTAGCCCAACTGCAACAACAGCACGTTTCCAGTTAGTGATGGGTATTGTGGTTTCCATAATGCACCGTTCTGAACTTTATGCGAATATCAATCCTTTTTACAGACTCACTCACCGGCTAGCATTTTCTTTCTCTTATCGGTAAATGCCCACCAAGGCAATGGTTCACCCTTTTCCATAAAATAAATAATAGACATAAATGTATCAATAACACAGGGATCTTGCCTTTTTTGTGTGACAGTGCAAAGCTGATCATATAATTCCAGGGCGTGTTTTCCTGTCAGCTTTTTCGGGTGATCAATACCAATCAAGCGAAGCTTTTCAGCAATGGCCGGGCCAATATTGGGTAAATCTTCAAGGCGGGAAATGGTTTCTCTATCCGGGCTTTTCATAATTCAGCGCATTTTTTTGAAAGTGGGGAGCGTAGCAGAACGCTAATGGAAACTTTACTTTCCGGCAAAAGGAATCTGAAAGGAAAAATTTATAAACCAACCCTGACCTGACAGATGCTTGCAGAAAAACCGGCAACTGTCAGATCAGAACTAAATAACCGGATATCTAAAAAGCCTCTTCAATTTTTGCAATATCCAGCTGTTTGGCAACTTTTTCTGCTTCCGCAGAACCGGTATAGCCAATGGTTTCAATAATAATCATTTTGCCACCACTTAAATTAAATGTAAGGGTGCCTGTGCGCTCTCCGCTTTGCTGTATAAATTGCCCTCTATAGCCTTTCTGAACAACAACTTTTGAATGACTACCGCCACCCATCATTTCAAGAGATGATGCCATGCTCATTAAAGCACTCAAGCCATTACCCACTGGAGCATTTCCTCCAGATATAAGAGAAATAGTTATAGAGTGCTCTCGGTCGTCACCCGCATAAAGCTTACTAACTCCGCGAACGCCCATAGCGGCCCCTGCATCAACATCTTTTCCAGTCATACCATCGATTTCATCAGGAAAGAAAGAGCTCATGCTTTTAAGGTGCTGGTTACTGATCTCCTTGCGTACCCATTCGAGATCTTCAAGCGCTTTTGAATATTTATGCGAAAGATAATTTTTCTCTACAGACTTGATCAAATCTGTCACGTTATCGGCATAAACAACGGGTGATCCGCAACACAATAAAGTGGTGATAAAAGCTGATGTAAGTGTTTTTTTCATGTGCCTACCTTAAATGCAATGTAAATTTGCTAACACTTTGAATACCTATCCTGTCAAAAGTCGGGTCAGGTACTTTTTCATTATAGAAGCAATCAAATCACAATGGCGATATAGATAGCGTTGGGGTAGCCTGGCAGGTTTCTACAACCCTAAACCTCCGCCAGATCCCCTTTGGTTTCCAGCCAGGATTTTCTGTCGGCGCTGCGTTTTTTCGCCAGTAACATATCCATGATGCTGTTGGTATCGTCGCCGGATTCAATGGTCAGTTGCACTAAACGTCGGGTGTCTGGGGCCATGGTGGTTTCCCGTAGTTGTAACGGGTTCATTTCACCCAACCCTTTAAAGCGCGTTACCTGCACTTTGGCGGTTTTCTTTTCTGCTTGAATGCGATCCAGTACGGCTTGTTTTTCATCGTCGTCCAGCGCGTAGGCAACTTCTTTGCCCACATCAATGCGATACAGCGGGGGCATGGCAACGTAAACGTGGCCTTCGGCTACCAGTGGCCTGAAGTGGCGCACGAATAATGCGCATAGCAAAGTGGCGATATGCAATCCATCGGAATCCGCATCGGCCAGAATGCAGATTTTGCCGTAGCGTAATTTTTCCAAATCATCGGAGCCCGGTTCCAGGCCGATGGCAACGGATATATCGTGTACTTCCTGGGAACCCAATACTTCGGCGGGGTCTACTTCCCAGGTATTCAGAATTTTACCGCGCAGCGGCATGATGGCTTGAAAGGTGCGGTCGCGGGCTTGCTTGGCGGAACCACCAGCGGAGTCGCCTTCCACCAGAAACAATTCCGCCTGCTCGGATTCCACGCCAGAGCAATCGGCCAGTTTGCCGGGCAAAGCCGGGCCAGCGGATACTTTTTTACGCACCACTTTTTTACTGGCACGCATCCGCCGTTGCGCGTTGTTAATGGCAAGCTCGGCTAACAGGTCGGCTTCATCGGTGTGCTGGTTTAACCATAAGCTGAACGCATCTTTAACTGTGCCCGATACAAAAGCAGCTACCTGGCGCGACGATAGCCGCTCTTTGGTTTGGCCGGAAAACTGAGGGTCCTGCATTTTGGTCGATAGCACATAACTGCACCGCTCCCAGACATCATCAGGGGTAATTTTTACTCCGCGCGGTAACAGGTTGCGAAATTCACAGTATTCACGCAGCGCTTCCAATAAACCGCTACGCAAACCATTAACATGGGTGCCGCCCTGGGCGGTGGGAATCAGGTTAACGTAACTTTCAGTCACCAGATCGCCACCTTCTGGCAGCCATTGCACCGCCCAGTCAACCGCTTCGGTGGCCGCCGCGAAAGAGCCAACAAAAGGTTCTGCCGGTAATAATTCCCAACCCTGGTTAGAGGTTTTTAAATAATCCGTTAAGCCATCTTCGTAATACCATTCTTGCGTTTCATTGTTCTTTTTATCAATAAAACGGATTTTCAGGCCGGAGCATAAAACCGCTTTTGCTCGCAGCAAATGTTTTAAGCGGGGCAGCGAATAATTGGCAGAATCAAAGTATTTGGGATCGGGTAAAAAGCGCACGGCGGTACCGGTATTGCGTTTACCGCAGGTATCAATCACTTCCAGATCGGAAGCTTTTTCACCGTTTTTAAAGCCCATCCGGTGAACCTGACCATTACGACGAATAGTCACTTCGAGCATTTTAGACAGTGCATTAACAACCGACACACCCACACCATGCAAACCACCGGAAAAGGCATAGTTTTTATTGGAAAACTTGCCGCCGGAGTGCAGCGTGGTCAGAATCACTTCTACGCCGGGAATGCCTTGTTCCGGGTGAATATCCACTGGCATGCCGCGGCCATCATCCTGCACTTCCAGCGAGCCATCGGCATACAGGGTAATGTCGATATTTTTCGCATGGCCCGCCAGGGCTTCATCGACGCTGTTGTCGATAACTTCCTGCGCCAGGTGGTTGGGCCGTGTGGTTTCGGTGTACATGCCGGGGCGTTTGCGCACCGGGTCCAGGCCACTTAATACTTCAATGGATTCGGCGTTGTAATTATCTGCTGCCATAGTGTTTTAATCTTTACTCAGTCTTAAAAATTGCATGATACCGGCGATTTCGTTTTCAAAGCCATCGAAGCCGTGGGAACCGCCCTGCTGTATGATTTGCTGTGCACCCTGATATTTTTCAACGCCCTGTTGGTAATCAAGCACTTCGTCTGCGGTTTGGGTGAGCAGGTAATAGCGTTGTGGTTTGGTAATGGGGGTTACATCCAGTTTTTTCAGGGTTTGAATATGTTCCCGGGTAAACGTGTATTTTTCACCGGTGTAAATATTTTCGTTTTCACCCAGGTAATCTTGCAGTAACTCGTAAGGCTTTACCGCCGGATTCACTAATACCAGCGGCAAATCGTATTTTTCGGCAATGTAAGTGCCATAAAAGCCCCCCATGGACGAGCCCACCAGCAATACCGGCTCTGGCAGGCAGCCCTGTACCGCCTGTTCCAGTATCTGAATGCCCTTGTCGGGGCTATAAGGTAATTGCGGCACATGGAACTGAATGTCGGCAACCAGCTCGCTGGCATGGGTTTCCAGGTAATTTGCTAACAACCGGGCTTTGGCCGATTGGGGGGAGCTGTTAAAGCCGTGGATATAAAATAAGTGTCGGGCAGACATGAACGCGAGATTCTTATGGTGGTTATAACTATTGATAAGGGTGAAAGCTAATGCTGGAAAGGATGTTAGTAGCCTTTGCTGGCGTAATCAACTTCAAAGCTGATTTCTTCGGCGACTCTGGATACACTGGTTTCGATACGCCCATCGCTGTACAGGTCGAACCAGCGGTAGCCGGGATTGATATCATCGACGCCAAATTGTTCACTGCCGGGGCGAAACTGTACGCAAGTAGATGGCACCGACATCAGTTTTACTCCGTTGCGCTCGCCAACAAAATCCTGATGCACATGGCCCCACACCAGCGCCCGCACATTATCGTAGCGATCAATCACTTTCAAAAACTGTTCGGCATTGCCCACCAGCTGGTGATCCAGCCACTTGCAGCCTACCGGCACCGGCTGATGATGCAGGCACACCATCACATGGCTGCCCTGAGAGGCTTGCAAAGATTGCTCCAGAAACTGCAACTGGCTGTTATCCATATAGCCAGGCACTTCCCCTTCTATCGTGGAATCCAGCATGATGATCTGCCAGTTATTAACCGCAATAACACAAGGCGCCATGGATTCAGCGGCTTTATGCAGATTCATGGTGCTGAGGATATCGTGATTTCCGGGAAGCCAGTAAACAGGGGCAATAAATGTATTGTTCATGTGATCATGGAAGCGACGATAGGAAGCTTCGCTGCCATCCTGCGACAAGTCCCCGGTAGCCAATACCAGGTCGGTACCAGGCTGTTCCTGCCTGATTAACTCAAGTACCTGGGTTAAGCTGTTTTCTGTATTCAGCCCGAGCAACTTGCCTTCGATACTCTCGAATAAATGAGTATCCGATAATTGCACGACTCGCACCGGATTCTTAGTGCTGTTATTCGCCAAAAGGAATTCCACAATCGTGATCGACTTACTATTACTTATAACTCAGTTTATTGAGTCTCGCCAGTTATTACGGGCATTGATTATAAATAAGCGGTTTGATTTTTATGGAAAAAACACAAGCGCTCTGCCCTCTGAAAAAACACTATAAAAGCAGCGCTTTTTTAAGTCCCGCCCAAAGGTGTTAACAACTCACAAAGTGTGAAACAGATCACATTTTAACGCATGACGGGAACATGTATGGCACACCCGGACTTTAAGCAGGAATCCAGCCACTCGCCTAAAAAACGGTTCAGTTCTGCTTTTTCGTTGCGATGATACATTTTCTTATTGGGATATTCGTAGGAAGGTTTAATGCGATGGTTTTTCTGATAAGAGAGCACTTCGGCAACACGTACATCGTGATACAGGCGCACGGTAATGGAAGGCTCCGGCACCCATTCACCCATATGGCTTGCCTGACATAAAGCCACTGTGGTGGTATAGCGGCTGCGCTCCACCACCGATATCACTACTTTGCTTAGTTCTGCTGTGGGCATTTCCATGGCGAACGACCACTCGCTGGTTTCATCCAGCGATGGCAACAAGCGCAGAAAACGCAGATAGTTAGCCTCGCAGTCATTTAAAAGGCCCTTCAGATCGGGCACGTACCGGTCAGCCGACAGGGATCTGGTCACCGCCACTGCTCTTGGAGGCGCTGGTAATGTATTTGCAGCCATTGCAGTGAAATAATAGTGGCGGCGTTACCAATATAGTTTTCTTCTAGTGCAGTCCAGGCCTCTGCTCTGGGCATCACCTGCACCCAGATATCTTCGCCTTCTTCTTTAAGCCCGTGAACACCACCCAAACCGGTGGAATCGACCACTCCGCAATACAGGGTGAGTTTTTCATTACAACCGCCGGGGCTGGAATAATATTCGTACATATATTCAAGATTAAGAATTTCTGCACCGGCTTCTTCTATCGCCTCCCGACGAGCGACGCCTTCACAGGTTTCGCCCTGCTCAACAAGACCGGCCACCAACTCCATTTGCCAGGGGCCTTCACTGGCATCCAGCGAGCCAATTCGGAATTGCTCCAGTATCACCACGTTATCCTGAAAAGGGTCATAAAGTAATACACCCACAGCCTGAGGGCGATCAAAGCATTCTCGCTCCAGCTCCTGAGTCCATCCACCTTCGATCATGCGATGCTTCAAGCGATATTTATTCACCCGAAAGAAGCCTTTATAGACTTCTTTTTTTTCCAGAACTTTTACATCGTTGCGGCCAAAACAGGGCCCATCATCCAAATCCATATTCACTACCTGTTACTGATTAGCTATTCCCAACTACCTGCTTTCGCGGCAGCAATCACAAGGTCGGCCTTTGCTGGTTAAACTTTCTTGTAAATTTCAGCGCCTTTATCACGGAATTCTGAAGCCTTCTCCTGCATACCTTCTTCCATGGCCACCGGAATGCGATTGATGCCTTTGGCATCGGCATAATCACGCACTTCCTGGGTGATTTTCATTGAACAGAACTTTGGCCCGCACATGGAGCAGAAATGCGCTACTTTGTGGGCATCCTTGGGCATGGTTTCATCGTGATAGCTGATGGCCGTGTCAGGATCTAACGACAGATTGAATTGATCTTCCCAACGGAATTCAAACCGGGCTTTCGAGAGTGCATTATCCCGAATCTGCGCACCGGGATGCCCTTTTGCCAGGTCCGCTGCATGGGCGGCAATTTTATAAGTTACCAGGCCCTCTTTAACATCGTCTTTATTGGGCAGGCCAAGGTGTTCTTTCGGGGTGACATAACACAACATGGCACAGCCATACCAGCCAATCATGGCCGCACCAATGCCGGATGTAATATGATCATAACCCGGTGCAATATCGGTGGTTAATGGGCCCAAGGTATAAAAAGGCGCTTCATCACACCATTCCAACTGCTTTTCCATGTTTTCTTTGATCAGGTGCATGGGCACATGGCCGGGGCCTTCCACCATAACCTGGGCACCATGGGACCAGGCTTTATGGGTTAGCTCGCCCAATGCTTTCAGCTCGCCGAATTGTGCTTCATCGTTGGCATCGGCAATGGAGCCGGGGCGCATGCCATCACCCAGCGAGAAGGTCACATCATAGGCCGTCATGATTTCGCAGATTTCATCAAAGTGCGTATAAAGGAAGTTTTCCTGATGATGAGCCAAACACCACTTGGCCATGATAGAGCCACCGCGGGAGACAATCCCCGTTACCCGCTTGGCGGTTAACGGCACATGGCGCAAAAGCACACCGGCATGAATGGTAAAGTAATCCACGCCCTGTTCTGCCTGTTCAATCAGGGTATCTTTAAAAACTTCCCAGGTGAGATCTTCGGGAACCCCCTGTACTTTTTCCAATGCCTGATAAATGGGTACAGTGCCAATGGGTACCGGCGAATTACGCACGATCCATTCGCGGGTTTCATGGATATTCTTGCCGGTGGACAGATCCATCACCGTATCGCCACCCCAGCGGGTAGACCAGGTCATTTTGGCCACTTCTTCCTCAATGGATGAGGTAATCGCCGAGTTACCGATGTTGGCATTCACCTTAACCAGAAAATTCCGGCCAATAATCATCGGTTCCAATTCAACATGGTTGATATTCGCGGGAATAATAGCGCGGCCCATTGCCACTTCATTGCGCACAAATTCAGGGGTAATTTCTTTGGGAATATTGGCACCCAGTGGCATACCCGGATGCTGCTGATCCAATATGCCCAAATCCTGGGATTCGTGAAGTTTCATGTTTTCACGAATGGCAATGTATTCCATTTCCTCGGTAATAATCCCTTTTCGGGCATAGTGCAGCTGCGACACATTGGCACCGGCTTTGGCTCTGCGCGGCTTACGCAAATGCTCGAAACGCAGGGAATCCAGACGCTGGTCGTTATGGCGCTGCTGCCCGTATTGCGAGGTAATATCAGCCAGTTGCTCGGAATCATTTCTGGCCGCTATCCATTTGGAACGAATATCGGGCAAGCCTTTGCGTATATCTATGGTGACATCAGGATCAGTGTATGGCCCCGATGTGTCGTATACATACACCGGCGGGTTCTTTTCACCACCAAAATCAGTAGGTGTATCGCTAAGGGTTATTTCCCGCATAGGCACCTTGATACCTTCACGACTACCGTGTAAATACACCTTGCGGGAATTGGGAAAGGGCTGAACAGACTGTTCATCCACTTTAGCATTTTTACTCAAAAATTCGTTTTCAGATACGGTCATGATGTTTGTCTTTTGTCGTTTGGGTATTAAAACTGCATTCTAAGGCAATCTTTAAAAAAAATAGAGTCGCACTTTATAAGGGTAAGGGCCTTATTTTTCATTGGCATTTTCCCGTTCAGGGGGTAAATATCGCTCTAACAGTTCAAAAAGTCGATTAATTGCACCACGATTTTCTGCAACAACGGTTAATCCCTGTGCCGCCAGTGCGGTGCGCCGGTCAGTATCTTCCAGTATTCTTAAAACAGCTTCGCCCAGCCCTATTGCCGTGGTTACGGTTTCCAGCACGCCCAGATCGGTTAACAACTGCGCCACCATGGCAAAATTGAAGACATGCGGCCCGCTAATGGCAGGCGTGCCCACTGCTAATGCCTCCAACATATTATGGCCACCCACCGGCTCCAGGCTGCCGCCGATAAAAGCCACATCGGCTGCACCCAGCATCACCAACAATTCGCCCATGGTATCGCCCACCACCACTGAGGTTTGCGCATCAATTAAACCTCCCTGGCTATGTCTGGCATACTCCCAGCCAGTGTTGGCAACCAGTTCGGTGACTGCCTGAAAACGCTCTGGATGCCTGGGCACCAGCACCAGCAACGCCGTTTCCAACCGCTGGCGCACCACCTTAAAGGCTTCCAGCACCTGCTCGTCTTCACCTTCATGGGTACTTGCCGCGATAAATACCGGGCGATCCTGCCCCCAATGATTGCGTAGCGCCTTCGCTTTGGCCATGACCTGATCATCAACTGCCAGATCAAATTTAACCGTACCTGTTACTTGCAGGTTAGCCGGCGGTAAACCGAGCGCCACAAATCGTTCGCCATCGGCTTTGGCCTGTGCAGCCACCCTACTGATTTCGCTCAGCATCGGTTTTACCAGCGCCGACAGCTTGCCATAGCCTTCGGCAGATTTTTCAGATAAACGCGCATTGGCCAGTATCACCGGCACGCCACGCTTGCTGGTGAAATGAATCATATTGGGCCATAACTCGGTTTCCATAATCACCAGCGCACAGGGATTAAAGTGATTCAGAAAGCGATTAATGGCATGAGGCAGATCATAAGGTAAATACACATGGCTAACCCGATCACCCAAAGCGGCTCTGACCCGATCAGAACCAGTCGGGGTCATGGTGGTGACCACCAAAGGGATCTCCGGGTGGCGCTCCAGCAGCTGCTCGATCAGCGGCTGGGCAGCGATAAACTCGCCGACCGAAACCGTGTGAATCCACAGGCTTTTGCTCAATCCCGGGGCGGAATATCTGGCAAATCGCTCACCTATGCGTTCTTTATAGGCAGGATTCTTTTTGGCCCGCTGAAACAGACGGTAAATCAGCAGCGGAACGGCCAGGTAAAAAACAGCACTGTATATCCAGCGTAGAAACATTCATGCCCCCAGAATCATCGAAGGCGGCATTATAACCCAAAACAGATAAATCTATGTGGATTTGTAAGCTTTCACCCATCGAAGCTTTTTTCAGAGCCATGCTATTGATCATTCGATCACGCAAGCACAACGGTGATTTCAGACGCCCCACCCATATGTATCAGAGCGAATCACATCATCCGGGTCTATTGGCGAACTGAACAACAGTATTTATAAGTTCGTTATGTTTTATTCCCTGGCATTCATCAATCCAACAGAGACAACCAAGATAATGGCATGTTTACTAATCTGCACTGATTCACATCGCAAGCGAATACGGAGGACTAATGCAGCATGAAGGCCGCCGTAAAAACTCATTTTTCAGAGAAAAGATACGGATTTATCTAGTACGATGATGGCAAAGTGTACAAATTATGCGTATTGCAGATTCGCTGAATTCGGCATTAGAATGGTTTAAAGCAGTAGCATTAAATATTCGGAGAGCTTATGAAGCACGTTGATAAAATGGTTCAAGATATTTTGCGGCGAGAAGGCGGATATGTTGACCACCCCAGTGATAGGGGTGGATCTACAAATTACGGGATAACTCAGAAAACATTATCTCAATATTATGGTTATGCGGCAACAACTGAACAAGTAAAATCGCTGCCAATAGATGTGGCTGAAGAAATTTATAAAAGAAACTATTTTTATGGCCCCGGCATCAATACGCTGGTTGAAGATATCCAGCCCTTTATTTTTGACTGCGCAATCAATCACGGACCAAGAACGGCCGTCAAATTTATTCAAAGTGTTTGTAATCAGGCTGGCTACGAACCACAACTTTCAATAGATGGCGCAGTCGGGCCCAATACACGAAGGGCTGCAGAGTGGGCATTGTCTGAAATGGGAGACATATTTTTACAGGCGTTAGTTGAAGAAAGAAAAAACTTTTATTTGATAATCGTTGAATCCCGGCCTTCCCAAAAAGTATTTTTGAAAGGCTGGATGAATCGATTGAAAGAATTTGATACGGAGGTGGCGTGATGGCCTGGTGGAATTTTATTGGTGATATTTTTAAAGGTGGTAAAGATGTTGCCGAAGTCTTTATTGAAAACAAAGAAAATAGAGGCCAGAGAAGTCATGATCGTGAAATGGCTGATATCAGTAGAGATATGGCGTCTTTAAGTCAGTTTTCATCAGAATTTCACGCAAGGCAAAAACGTACCTGGTGGGATTCATTGGTAGATGGTTTGAACCGTTTGCCAAGGCCATTATTAACCATTGCGATACTTAGTTTTTTTGTGCTTGCACCTTTAGATCCTGCCCGGTTTCTTGAAATTGCTAAGGCATACGAACTTATGCCACCTGGATATTGGGCGCTGTTAAGCGTGATCATCGGGTTTTACTTTGGTGGAAGAATGCAGTTAAAGGCACAAGATTTTACTGTTAAGAAAAGTGCCGTAAAGGCGGCAAAGGAACTGATAAGTATCAGAAAGGATTTTCGCCAATTAAATGATGAAATGGAAAGCGATGAGTCGAGAATCTATGAAATTGAAAGAATGAACTCTCCGCGCACTGTTACTAATAAAGTGGTTAAAAAATGGTTAGAAAGTCGCTGAGTTTACTTCGCCGTATTCAGTAGTGTTCCGCCAATTCAGGTTGAGCGCTCAAGCTCTTCAATTAACTGATATGCCTGCTGTGAATTGTCACCACAGACATCGGAGCAGGCTTTAAAAGTGAAACAAACTTGAGGCCGCTCCGGCTGGCCAAATAGTTTGCACAAATTGTTATCATCCAGCTGAATGCAGCGAATGCCAGCGGGTTTGCCTTGCGGCATATCCGGTATGGGTGAAGAAATGGAGGGGGCGATACAGCAGGCACCACAGCCAAGTCGACACTCCATGAGCTAAGGCGTTTGTTGCTGGGCTGGGCTGGGTGCTGTTCTACCGCCCTGGTTATTACGGTTATTTCTGTTACGGCTATTGCTGGGGGTTGCATCCGTTGACAGGATAGCCTCTTCCAGTGCCCAAAGGCGATCCTGGCCCCACAGAATCAAATCTCCGTATTTAAAACTGGGAACACCCCATAAACCGAGTGCTTCTAAATCTTCGCGGTTGGATTTTGCAATTTCCTGCCAGCTGGTATCGCCAAGGAATTGCCTGGCTTTATTCCAGTCGAGGCCACTTTTCCGAATGATTTTTTTCAAGCCGCCGGGGCGACTGGTGTTCACGCCGTGCGCCCAAATTGCAGTGGTTGCGGCGACAATAAATTCCTTGTCTTTGCCCTCCTGTTGGGCGTACTGGAAAAGTGCCATGCAGTTTTCTACGCCATTACCCAATGGATCACAGATTTTACCAAAGGGGATGCCAAACCTGTTCGCTTCACGCTTGGTATCTTTCACAATGTACATCTTTTTAATTGGGGGGGCGGGTATGCCGCGGGTTACCATGGGCATCACAGGTTTGATGATGACAGGAACCTTGTACATTTCGGCCAGTTTAAACACACGCTCTGCTGCGATGTATGAATAGGGGCTGCGAAATGAGCAGTAAAACTCCAAAGATTGCACTTGTTTGGGGCGTGGTCTGAGGGTATTGTAACTTTGAAGCACATGCTGATACTGCTTTTGGTATTCGGCGATATCACCGGTATCACGGCGAATACCAGGTTTATTCAGGCGTTCTGCCAAGTGTCCTAAACGATCCAGTCCCCAGTACCATTCACCGCCGTAATAAAGCATTGCTGAAGAGTAATGGCCACGGCTTAGCAGTTGTTCTTTAGCGTCTTTCAGTTTACGGGTGGCTTGTGATTCCGGTAGCATCCCGTAGCGTTTCAGGCAGCTTTCAAAGGTGGTGGTGCTGTTCCCCCAAAGGGCGCCGGTTACTTCACTTGCCATATGCAGCAGTTTGGGGCGGCTGGCGTGTTTCAGTAGAATAGCGCTGGCTTTCAGGGCATCAGCTTTGCTGGGCTGGCGGGCGCTTTCATTGAAGCTCAGGCCGTGAAATCTTGCCAGTCGTTTGGCATCGGCCAGTGCATAATCGCGGCGTTTTTCTGGTTCAGGGTTAAGCGCTGTGGGCAAATCGAGAACAAACTGAATATCCAGTTTAACCTTAAAATCTTCCAGAAAACGGGGGATCGCCTGAAGCAATAAAAAAGAATAAG
The DNA here is from genome assembly GCA_002748575.1 of Gammaproteobacteria bacterium. GTDB lineage: Bacteria > Pseudomonadota > Gammaproteobacteria > Pseudomonadales > Ketobacteraceae. The sequence goes on along the minus strand of PDSR01000035.1, from coordinate 6,784 downwards.
GGTCGTCTACCCGATGATAGAATACCACGGTATCCTTCGCGACAAATAAGCGGCGGTTAATTTCAAACCAGCTTCGGCGCAGGTTGCGTATGCTGTCGCTGGTGATCATGCTGGCCAGCCATGGCATAATCAATGTTTTCAAACCCATAACTTACAACTGGTTTCCTAAATAAGGTACTAACCAAAAAACGGCAAACCGATTTTAGCCACTCTTGCCTATGTATGGCTAGAATTATGTTGTTATCAGCCTAAGATATGATCAAAAAGGCCAAGTTATACAAGACGTTTGAGGAATACCTTGGAATTGCGTTGAAAATTGTACAGTTTTTGTTTTTGCGCTGGTAATTGATCCGGTTCCGCTGGTTTAAAACCGCGCTCTTGAAACCAGTGCGAAGTTCGAGTGGTCAGCACAAACAACTTCTTAACATTGAGCGTTTGTGCGCGTTTCTCGATATGCTCAAGCAAAGTATCGCCCCTTTTTCCCTGGCGGTAATCAGGGTGAACCGCCACGCAGGCAAGCTCGCCGCTGCTGCTGTTCGCAAAAGGGTATAAAGCAGCACAGCCGATAATGGCATCGCCTCGCTCGATAACGACAAACTGATCAATTTCTGTTTCCAGCAGTTTTCTTGGGCGGCGCACCAGCAGGCCCTCTTCTTCTAACGGTTCAATCAGTTCAAGCAGGCCGCCTACGTCATTAATCGTTGCCTGGCGTACCTTCTCGTAGGATTCGTTCGCCAGCAAAGTGCCGCTGCCATCCAAGGTAAAGAGCTCTTTTAGCAGAGAATCCTGGTTTTCAAAGCTCAGCAAGTGGCAGCGTGCCACCCCTTGCTTGCAGGCACGAACGGCAGCATCCAGGTGGGGCAACGGGTGTTGTTCGTTGGTAAGCAGTGTTTTGGCTTCGGTGGTGGTCAGTTCGCGTATTAATTGGTTATGCTGATCAAATAATCCCTGGGCCTGGTCAAGAATAATCAGTTTATCGGCGTTGATCTGAATAGAGACGGCTTCTGCCACCTCTTCCCAGGCACAGTTAAACAGCTCGCCGGTGGGTGAATAACCCATATGAGAAATCAGGGAGATGCTGTTATGATCCAGCACTTTTTCAATCGCATCGGTATTCACCTTACGCACTTCGCCGGTAAGCTGATAGTCCACGCCATCACGCACTCCATAGGGTCGTGCCGTTAGAAAGTTGCCGGAGATGACTTTAATATCGGCCCCTTGCATGGGGGATTGCGCCAGACCCATCGATAGCGCGGCTTCTATTCGATGGCGCACATAGCCGCAGGCCTGGGTAATGGCAGGCAAGGCAGCATTATCGGAAATACGGCGGCCCTGTGCAAACTGGCTTTGCTGGTGGGTTTCGGCTAGCCTTGCATTAATCTGTGGCCGTGAGCCATGCACCAGAATCAGGCGAATACCCAGGCTGTTTAACAGGGCAATATCGTGAATCAGGTGAATAAAATTTGCGTGTTGCACGGCCTCGCCACCAAAGGCCACCACAAACGTTTTGTTGCGGTGGGCATTGATATAGGGGGCTGCACTGCGAAACCAATCGAGGTTCCGATCCCGCAAGTTTCGATCCGGTTGCAAATCATTATCCATAGGCTTGAACAGTTAAATTGATCTTGTTTGAACCCTGTATTTTAAAAGGTTTGTCAATCAGTTAACAGCCTGGCATTGGCACCTGTGGCGGTAGTGTTTATGGAACAGGTTTTTTCATTCACCAGCCGTAGTAAATAGTGGGGCCCGCCTGCCTTGGGGCCGGTGCCCGAAAAGCCCCGGCCACCAAACGGCTGTACACCCGGGGTGGCAGTGATCATGTTACGATTTACATACACATTACCGACGTTAGCCCGCTGGGCAATATATTCACTGAAAGATTTAATGCGGGTGTGAATGCCCAGGGTCAGGCCAAAACCGGTGCTGTTGATTTGCTGAAGAACATCGTCCACTTGATCGGCACAATAGCTGGCGATATGCAGCACCGGGCCGAACACTTCATCGTAAAGGTTGTCCAGGTGATCAATTTCAATAAGGGTGGGGGGCACATAATAACCCTGCTGTGATTCGCTGGGGAGTGCGCACTGATAAAGGACTTTGTTTATGTGCCTGAAACGATCAATATGCAGGTTTATTTCTCCCTGGGCACGGCTACTGATCACAGGGCCAATATCGGTATCTGCTTTGCTCGGGTCACCTATTTGTAATTCTGCCAGGTGGCCGCAAAGCAGTTCAATGATGGTGTCTTTTATTTCCTGTTGAATAAACACAACCCGCAGAGAAGAGCAGCGCTGGCCGGCGTTATCAAAGGCAGAGGCAGCAATGTCCCGCACCACCTGTTCGGGTAGCGCTGAGCTGTCGACAATCATGGCATTCTGGCCGCCGGTTTCGGCAATAAGCGGAATAATGGGGCCGTTGGTTGCAGCCAGCAGACGATTTATCTGGTTGGCTGATTGCGTGGAGCCGGTAAAGATCACGCCGCCCAAGCGGGGTTCTGTTAACAGTGAGCTTTCAATAACACTGGCCGGTGCAGGCAGATAGTGCAGGGATTCTTTGGGGAACCCTGCTTTATGAAAGAGTTCTATCACTCGCGCCGCAATGAGCGGTGTTGATGTGGAAGGCTTTGCCAGTACGGTATTACCTGCAACCAGGGCTGCTGCTATCTGGCCTGCAAAAATGGCCAAAGGATAGTTCCACGGGCTGATGCATAACATCACGCCTTTACCTTCCATCATCACAAAGTTCTTTTCACCCGTCGGCCCCGTTAAATCGATGGGCTCTGATAGCAGGTTGCGGGCCTGTGATGCGTAGTATCGGCAATAGTCTATGGCTTCTCGCAGTTCATCGTGGGCACTGGTGATGTTTTTTCCGGCTTCGCGAATATTAAGTGCGATAAGATCTGCTGCATTTTCTTCCAGCAGGTTAGCCGCTTTTAGCAACAGCTCAGCCCGTTCGTCGGTGTCGCGGTTTTTCCAATGGCTGAAATGTTTTAAAGCAGCATCGAACGCCTGATGGCAATCGTGTTGACTGGCGGGCACAAAGGTGCCGACTAAATCTGTGCGGTCTGCCGGTGAAAATACCCGGCATAATGATTCATTGGCCAGCGCATTGTCGTTGATATGCAGAGTGTTTTCCAGGCAGGGTTTCAACTGGTTTTTTAAAGTATTAAGCGTGTCGCTGGATTCCAGGTTTAACCCTTGCGAATTTCGCCGAGCGGGGCTGAACAGCTTGCCGGGTTTTGGAATGCTGATGTTTCTTAGCCGTTCAAAGCTTTTCAATTTACTGATAGGTGAGGCCAGTAAGCGTTCGTTTTCGGCATTTTGATTCAGTAACCGCACAAAAGAAGTGTTGGCGCCGTTTTCCAGCAATCGTCTTACTAAATAAGGCATTACTTCTTTGTGGTGGCCCACAGGTGCATAAATCCGGCAGCGAATATCTTCATGATTTTTCAGCAAATGATCATAAAGCGCATCACCCATGCCATGTAAACGTTGCAATTCATAATTGCTGAAATCATGCTGTTGTGACATCGACAATATACTGGCAATGGTATGGGCATTATGGGTAGCAAATTGAGGCAATAGGAAATGCTTTTCGGTAATAAGTTTTTGTGCGCACACCAGGTAGGATAAATCGGCGGCAGCTTTAAAAGTATAAACGGGGTAATCGTTCAGGCCCAGTTGTTGAGCGCGTTTAATTTCTGAATCCCAATAAGCGCCTTTCACAAGCCGTACAGGAATTTGGCAATGAATACTTTTTCCCAGTGTAATCAACCAGTCCAGAACGGGTAAAGCGCGTTTTTGATACGCCTGCACCGTTAGCCCCAGTTTACCCCAATGGCGGAAGGGTTCACTGCCAATAATATCGGCGAAGATTTTTAATTGTGGTTCTAAACGCCAGGATTCTTCGGCATCCAGTGTAATGGGAATATCCTGTTTATGGGCACTGGTTAAAAGTGTTAACAGGTTTTCTTTAAGCTGCTTTAAACCCTGGGGCTGTTTCAATTCAAAGCGGGGGTGAAGTGCCGACAGTTTAATAGATAGTGCGGCAGTGTCTGCTGTTTTTTTTCCTGCAATTATTTTCCCTGAAACAGCGTTATATTGTTCCGCAATGCCGCTAATGGCACTTTGATAGGCATCCATATAATGGCTGACATTCTGTTGGCAAATAGCGGCCTCGCCGAGCATGCCATAGGCATGCTGATAACCTTTTTCAATATCGGCACCACTATTGGCAATCGCTTCGCAAATCGTTTCACCACCAATAAATTGTCGGCTGAGTATCAACATCGCCTGCTTGATGGCCGATAGCGCCAATGGTTCGCCAAGTCTTCGTACCAGATTTTTCACCTGATCACTAAACCAGGCAGCTCCCCTTGCTTCAGCGCTGTCTTTAAAAAATTTACCGGTAAATGATAATGCCCGAGTGTAAAAATTCACCCAGAAGGTATCGCTTTGGCCTATATGGTCGCCCCAGTTAGCATTCCCGAGTTTATCTTTTACAAAGCGTTCAGCCGTTGGCGTATCGGGGATTCTCAGCAGCGCCTCAGCCAGGCTCATTAAAATAACGCCTTCTTTATTATCCAGCCCATATTCGCCAAGAAAAGTTTCAACGCGTACCCCGCCTTTGTGACTGCGAATACCTTGAATAAGATCATTGCCGTAGGCAAGCACCTGATCCTGCTGCTGTTGATCCGGCTGATAGAGAGACAGCAGCTCAGCGACTGCTTCCTCCTCATCGCGGAGATAGTTTTTTAAAATGCCTTTGTTAAAAGGAAACTCTCCAGCAGCATAAAACGGCGATTTAACTTCAAAAGCCTTTGCCATGGGTGGGTACCTGTTTGTTGCTGGTTCATTAGTAAGCTGTAGTTAGCAGCCTGTTAGGCGTAGGGGTTACTATTCAGTCTGGCCCATGGTGGCAAATGCGTCTAATTCCAAATGGCACTAAAAAAGCTAACTATGTGGTTTATTAAAGAATTTTCATGAATTGCTATCTCAAGTTTGGCATATTTGGGCCTGATCAGGCTAAACTGAACAAAATGAGCTGTTATACGCATTAGTCACTTACGCCAAAAGCTCAGCAGCCAGCTCCACGAATTAAACAGCTTACTTTGTGACATTAATAACAAGGGTTTTTTGTGAAAATCTCAGCGAACCGAGCCAATTTTCCTTTATCGAATACAATGATAGATCTGCGCTGGGCGTTGGATGCCTTGATGGAAGATGGTCGCATCAGTGAGCGGGATGCTAATTTTGTGGCCACCAGCCGCCGTGATAAAGAAGAGCTGCTGTGGAACCCTTTACAGTTTATTGCGAAATTTCAACTGCAGGATCAGCAGGATGAAAACCACTCCTTGAATCTTGGCCGCCTGACAGATTGGCTGGGCAAAAAAGCCAATCAACAGGTATTCCATATTGATCCTTTAAAAGTGGATGTGGATGCTGTTACCGATGTTATGTCGTTTAACTATGCCGAGCGCCATCAGATTCTGGCGGTTAAAGTAACCAAAGATGAAGTGACCGTGGCCAGTGCGCAGCCTTTTTATAGCGATTGGGTTAACGGTTTGGAGCAAACCCAGGGTGGAAAAACCATTCGGCGGGTGGTGGCAGATCCGGCAGATATCCAGCGTTATACCGTGGAGTTTTACAATCTTGCCCGGTCGGTGAGTGGCGCAACCAGCAAAGGTGGCCAGAGCCTTTCCGGCGTGACTAACTTTGAACAGCTGCTGCAACTGGGTGAACTTAAATCCCCCGATGCCAACGATCAGCACATTGTGAATATCGTTGACTGGCTGTTGCAGTATGCTTTTGATCAGCGAGCCAGTGATATTCACCTGGAACCACGCCGGGATACGGCCTATGTACGTTTTCGAATTGATGGTGTGCTGCACGATGTCTATGAACTGCCCAGTGTGGTAATGGCGGCGGTGGTCAGTCGCATAAAAATACTGGGTCGAATGGATGTGGCGGAAAAGCGTCGCCCCCAGGATGGCCGTTTAAAAACGAAAAGTGTTGAAGGCAACGAGGTGGAACTACGCCTGTCGACTTTGCCAACAGCTTTTGGTGAAAAAATGGTCATGCGGGTATTTGACCCTGATGTATTGGTGCGCTCCCCTGCCGATATGGGGCTGGCGAATGAAGATTATGCCCGCTGGCAGGAAATGGTGACTCAGCCCAATGGTATTGTACTGGTGACCGGCCCCACCGGATCGGGTAAAACCACTACGCTTTATTCCACGTTAAAACAGCTGGCAACCCGCGAAGTAAACGTGTGCACCATTGAAGACCCCATTGAAATGGTTGAGCCGCAGTTCAATCAAATGCAGGTGGTGGATAATCTCGAACTGGGATTTGTTGATGGTGTCAAAGCCTTGTTACGTCAGGATCCGGATATCATTATGGTAGGCGAGATTCGTGATCTGGGTACTGCCAACATGGCGATTCAGGCAGCGTTGACCGGCCACTTGGTAATATCAACGTTACATACCAATGACGCCCCCACAGCGATTACGCGGTTGATGGATCTAGGGGTGCCGCCCTACCTGATTGGTGCCACCCTGTTAGGGGTTATGGCGCAGCGCCTGGTGAGAACTCTGTGCCCCCATTGCAAGCGCGACAGTTATATTGATCCGGATGTATGGGAAACGTTGATTGCACCCTGGAAAAGCAAGGTGCCGGAAAAGGTGAAAATGCCGGTAGGTTGCCTGGAGTGTCGTAAAACAGGTTATCTTGGGCGTATCGGTATCTACGAAATCATGCCTTTTTCTCAGGAAATAAAAGATATG
>PDSR01000002.1 GCA_002748575.1 Gammaproteobacteria bacterium | reverse complement strand
TGATTGGGAAAAGGCCATTGCAATTTGCTGCGGGTCTAACGGCAGGTTGTCTTCGTCGAATTTTGTGGGCAGGAAGGCATTAAAGCGCATGATTAATTGTAATAGTGCCGCAGGGAATTCACAGCGGGCGCGATTAACCATATTCTTAATCGCTATGTCGATTTCCATTTCTTCATTGTTAACTAAAGCCAGTGCTTCTGCCTCCAGATCTTCCCGGGTGCTGACAGCAGCCTCATTGCTTTTCAAGCGATTAAAAAGGTTTTCAATGCTTTGCCTGAATACTTTTTCAGCCGCATCTCGGTGGGTGCGGATTTCGCGCATGGATTCAAAATAAAGCGCTTGTTCGTTGTTGTTATGAGCGCGGTCGGCTAATTCGAACAGGGTGCTGTCGATATGTTCGTACATTTCCAGCAGGTACGCACACAAGCTGGCAACACTGTTAATGCAGATATCATCCAGAAGAGCAGCAGAAGCCTTGCTTTCAATCTTACTGGGGTGGGCTTTCGAGTCTATAACATCCATTGTGTTTGACCGCCTTGGGTTTAAAGTTGTCAACAGCACATGACACTGTTGTATACCTTGTAAATACGGTTTAAAGCGCAGATGCTGTAAACATAAATTCTACCCTAGTTGCTGGAAAATAGAATGAGCCGGTGAGGGATTTTACAAATGGCCAAATCCACTTTGGCCAGCTGATATAGGGTGGTGTTCAGATAGCTGTTGGCTGATCGTGCGGAAATCGCGATTTCAAGCCCAGCTTTTGCTGGGAGTTTTCAAGGTAAACCAGCATCGCCGGAATAAAAAACAGAATCAAAAAAGAACCATAGGCCAGGCCAAAAACGATACTGATAGCCATGGGAATCAGAAACTGTGCCTGCTGTGATGTTTCAAACAGAATCGGTAGTAAACCCGCTATGGTGGTTAGCGAAGTGAGCAGCACTGCCCGAAAGCGGGCACAGATGGCGTTGGTAATTGCCTGATAAACATCCTGCCCCTGTTGTCGCAGTTGAGAATAAAAGGAAATCAATACGATTGAATCATTGATGACGATACCGGATAGACCAAACAGCCCCATCAAGGAAAAGATAGAAAGGGTTTTACCTAAAATAAAATGGCCGATAATAGCGCCGGTAATTCCCAAAGGAATGGCACTCATTACCGCGATTGGCCAGCTGTACGATGAAAACACCCAGGCCAGCACGATATAAATCAGCGACAAGCCCACTATCATGCCGATTTTCATATCCTGCATGGTTGCCTGCTGTTCAACCGCTTTGCCTTCCAGACCAACCTTTATGCCGTATTCTCTTGTCAGGCGGGGGAATACTTCTTTTTTTAACTGATCCCGCACTTCGTTGGCGTTCACCACCGAATCATCAATATCGGCAGTTACGGTGGCGTTCAGAAAAGTATCGGTGTGATTGAGCAGCTCAATGCCCTGGCGTGATTTAAACACCACCACATTATTCAATGGTGTGGTTTCGCCATTTGCCAGTACCACGGGGTAGGTTTCCAGAGTTTTGAACTGGTCTCTTTCCCATTCAGGCAAGGAAACCTTCACTTCAATTTCTTTATCGTTTTCATGGAAAATTTGTGCAATCGAACCATCAAAAGCCGCTCTTAACTGGCGGCCAATGGATTGTGTGGTTAAGCCAAGCTTGCGCCCGGTGGGTGTCAGTTCATAGATTAACTGTTCTTTACCAAAGGGCAGATCGTCGTCGATGTTACTGATACCGCTGAAGGTGGCCAGCGCAGCCTGTAATTCCAGGGAAGCCTGTTTTACTGAAGCCAGGTCGGTGCCAATTAAACGATAGGCAATCGGTGGCCCGCCCGGGCCGACATCCCGCTGATCGATAATAAACTTGTTAACACCCGGCGGCAGTACCACCTGGTTACGCCAGGTTTCCATAAACCGGGTATTATTTACCGGCCGCTCCCCTGCGATTAAATCGACAATAACAGCCCCTCTTTCGGGGGCTATTTCGCTGGAACCACCATCTGAATCAAAAAAAGATCGGCCATGATAAGTGATTGCCAGGTTTACTATTTTTTCATCGTACTGCTGGTTGGCGGCTTCTAAAGATTCGTTTAAGTGATCCAGGAATGCAGAGACCTGCGATTCAGGTGTGCCGGAGTGAAATTCAACACTGGCGCGAACCGCGTTGGCATCAATAACGGGAAAAAACGTGAATTTTAAAAAGCCGCTGGCGGCTAACGAAATCGCCAGTGCAAACATCGACAGGCCAATGGCAATGACGGTGCCGCGATAGTGGATAGCCAGCTTCACCACCGGGCGCAGTTTGTTCTCGCGAAAAGCCTGAAAGCGGCGATCAAAGCGGGCGTGAAAACTGTTGGGGTTGGTTTTTTTGTTGCGTTTTAAACTGTGTAACAAATGCCCCGGCAAAATCAGAAAACATTCCACCACCGATGCAATAATCACACAGATAATCACCATGGGCAGCTCGAACATGAGTTTGCCCATAATACCACCCACCATGGTGAGCGGCAGAAACGCGCAGATAGTCGTTAACGAAGACGAAAAAACCGGCGCAAACATGCGTTGGGCACCACCGATGGCTGCCAAATCAGCCGGTTCACCCATTTCCCGGTGGGTGAGCGTATCTTCGCCCACAACAATGGCATCATCAACAATAATACCCAGCGCCATAATGAGCGCAAACAGGCTGATCATATTGATAGATCCGCCGATCAGATACAGGATCGCAAGGGTTGCCAGAAAGGATACCGGTATGCCAACAGTGACCCAAAAAGCAACGCGTACGTTTAAAAATAAAAACAGGGTACACACCACCAGAATCAGACCACCGGCACCGTTGGTAAGTAGCAACTGAATGCGTTCGCGTAAATGTTTATAGCGTTCGTTGTAAGGGTGAATGTCAACGCCTTCAGGCAGGGTGGTTCTGGCCTCATCCAGCCAGGTATTAAAAATATCCGCCATATCCAGCGTGTCGTCGTTTTGGGTGCGCATTAAAATCATTTCAATGGCGGGCTGATCCTGCCAGGTAACGTGCGGCTGATTGTCTTCAGGGCGGCGTTTGATGTCGGCAATATCGCCCAGGCGCAGCAGTCGGCCTTTGTTGTCGGTAGTGATCGGCAGGTTCTCGAATCCCAGAATTTCTTTTTGTTGGCTAAGGCTGCGAACCTGTTTGGAAACGGAATCTTTAGCGGCGGTGCCTGCGGGGATGTTCTGGCTGTTCTCGCGAACCAGCTGCGCTATCTGGCCCAGTGATAGCCCGGTCTGTGCCAGGGTGGATGACGACACTTCAATAGAGAGCTCTTCTGTTGGCAGGCCGATAAAATTAACCTGGCTGATGCCCCGTTCCAACAGTTCTTTTTCAAACTTGCGGGCCAGGTGATCCAGTTCTTCCAGCGACTGATCACCGGTGATTAGCAGGTTGGCCACAGGGTTGAAGTCATTTTTTTTACTTCTGTGAGCGACGACAACTCCTGCTCAATGGGGGTGGTAACGGACTCCTCCACGTCCTCGGCACTGGCACCGCTCCAGGATACATGAATGCTGATGTAGTCCAGTTCGAACACCGGAAATATCTGCGTATTGAGTTTTTGTAAACCCATCAAACCGGCCATGATGAATAAAAACATCATTAAGTTGGAGGCAACGCGGTGGCTGGCAAATATTGCCATGATACCGTTGCGGCTCGCACCCGAGCCGTTTTGATGGCTATGGGCTGTCATTATTTCTCACACCCACTTTCAAACCACTGATGGCGTTAGGTAATTGTGTGATCAGGATGCGTGTATCGGGTTCGATATTGCCGCTAACCAATACCCAGGATTCGCCATTTTCCTGAACCGCTTCACCCTGCCGAATAATACTGATGGCCTGTAAGGTGTTATCCGCCGTAACCTGGTAAATACGGTTTTGGCCGTATAGGGCATAGGGTGGCAGTGCAATGGTGTTGTCCTTGGCGGCAAGGGTAAGATGTAATTCGGCGGCTCTGCCGGTTTCAATATCGGGGTTGGTTTCTGGAAAACGAAAAAAGCCGTCAACACCGCCGCGATTTTCGCTGACGTTGCCCGAAACCCGATCCAGAACGACAGGAATGCGCCGGTTATCAATCAGAATATATCCTTTCAGCGCTATTTGGTTTTCCAGCGCTGTACGAATATCGGCCAAGTAGCGAGAAGGAATCTGTGCACGCACTTCGATATGGTCGGAATCGTAAAGTGTTATCACCGGCTCACCCTGACGCAACCGGTTTCGTGGTGAAACATGCACAGCGGTAACGCGGCCATTAAAAGGGGCGGTTATCTGGGTACGGGCAAGATCAAGTGCGGCCTGATCCCTTAATGCCTGGGCACGTTGCAGCTGAGCCTGTAGCCGTTTTAACTGGCTGGGGTGATCCTGCACAGAAAGCTTGCGGCTGTTGACGCTTAAAGCCTGGCGTTTGGCACTTTGTAAGGCATCATCACGCTGGGTATCAGAGCCCACATTTTTCTTTACCAGCTTTTCGTAACGGCCCGCTTTTTTGTTGGCGAGTTCTAACAGTTCTTGCTCAATTTTCAAGGCGGTTAAGTCTGAACGGTGGCGGTTTTCCTGCTGTGCAGTTTGCGCGGCCACATCTGACAGATCGGCTTCCCGTTGCGCCAGCAGCAGTTTGGCATCAGTGTTATCCAGTGCCACCAATAATTGATCTTGTGTGACTGCCTGGCCCTCGTAGGCGGCAACCTGTTCCACAAAAGCAGAGGTGGCAGCGGAAAGCGTTGTAGTGTGCGGCGATTCTACCCGGCCAAACAGTGTTAATGTCGGGCTTAGCGTGCCGGGGGATACCAGCACGGTATCGACCAGCGTTGATGACTGGCTGGTTTTTTTCTTTTCCGGAACCGGCTTGAATACGAACATCAGCGCGATCGCAAGGGCAACCCCGGCAATGATCACAACAGGCAATATTTTGGTGTGAGCTATAACAGATAATTTCGGCATCTAAGCAGCTGTTCAGAATAAGTGGTGATTGGCTATCGTTAAACAAAAATAAAGAAAAATCAAAGATCTGCGCAAGTATCTGTAATTATTAACATATCTTGTAACAAAACAAGACCTGACTTTTATTTTTGTCCAAAATAACCTCTATGTTGGCATCGTTTATATCATTTGTTAGCACTGAGCATTAAATATAGCTGAACATTACCGGCATAGGCATTCACTAAAGGTGCACGCTAACTAAAGGAGACACTTTGTGGCACAACCTGCTCAAGATACCCAGGAACAACAAAAAGTATTGGTGGTTGATGATGATGCGCGACTACGCCCTTTGTTGCAGCGCTATCTGGAAGAGCAGGGTTACATGGTGAAAGCGGTAGCGGATGCGGAGCAAATGGATCGTGCACTGGGCCGGGAACTGTATTCGCTGATGGTGCTGGATCTTATGCTGCCGGGTGAAGATGGCCTGTCGATCTGCAAGCGGTTACGCGACAGCGAAAACTATGCAGACCTGCCGATTATCATGCTCACCGCCAAAGGTGATGATAATGACCGTATCAATGGCCTTGAAGCCGGTGCCGATGACTATCTGCCAAAACCATTCAACCCGCGGGAGCTGGTAGCGCGTATCAAGGCGGTGATGCGTCGCCAGGTAAGAGAGTTGCCGGGAGCACCCAGCCAGAAAGAAGAACAGGTGGAATTTGGCCCTTACAGCCTGGATTTATCTACCCGCACCTTAACAAAGAACGGCGAGAATATGTCGCTGACTACGGGCGAATTTGCCGTTATGAAAGCATTGGTGCAACATCCCCGTGAACCCCTGACTCGTGATAAACTGATGAACCTCGCTCGTGGCCGCGAATGGAGTGCCATGGAAAGGAGTATTGATGTTCAGGTTTCACGATTACGCCGCCTTATTGAAGATGACCCATCCAACGCCCGCTATATTCAAACCGTATGGGGTGTGGGTTATGTGTTTGTGCCCGACGGCTCCGTTAGCCCGTAAGCCGCAAACCGTTCACTGTTTGATGCGAGCCTTTGGCCGGGGTGCTGCATGAAATTAGTACCCCAATCGTCGTTTTGGCGTACCGTTATTATGGTTTGGTTAGCGGTACTCATCACTCAGGTCTTTTTTCTGATATTTGCTTATTACTACCTGTTTTTGCCAGGAGTTCAGCAAACCGCCCATGTGGTGATGCTGGAAATCGATACGATTGAAGCCAGCTCCCGTATTGCCGGGCGCGACCAAATACTCGAAGCCCTTTCCAGACATGAAAATATTCATGTTACTGATAATGAAGATCAGGTGGCGGGGGCCGATAGTGTAGACTTTGCCAGCCGCTTTTTTGCCCCCATGCGTGATGTGCTGGGGCCGGAAACCACCTTGCGGGTTGGCTCGTTACCCCAACCCGGTTTATGGATAACCCACCCCAAGTTGCAGGGCGTATGGATTCATTACCCGCTGCAAAACTGGGGTAAGTATGAAGGTTGGATTGTTTCTGTATGGGCATTGGGTACGCCCCTGTTTGCTTTCGTGATAGCTGCTTTATTTGTGCGCCAGCTGAACCGGCCATTAAAACGCTTGGCAACGGCGGCTTCACGCATTGGCCGGGGCGAACCAGTGGCCAATTTAAGTGTGGAAAGTGGCCCCAGTGAAATTATTGCCGTGAACAAGGCGTTTAATAAAATGCGCAAAAGCCTGCAACAGGCAACGCGGGAGCGGGCACTTTTGCTGGCGGGTATTTCACACGATTTAAGAACGCCGTTGACGCGCATGCGCTTAACCGCAGAACTGCTGAGCGCCACTGACCCGGAACTTACCGAAGGCATGGTAAGAGACATTGAAGATATGGACGCCATACTGGATCAATTTATTGCCTTTATTCGCGACGGTAACGATGAAGATACCGAAGTGGGTGACTTGAACGAAGTTATTCAGGAAGTGGTATCCCAGTACGAAGCCGATGGTGTGGATTTAACCTGTACTTTAAATGACCTGCCAGAGATTTCGTTAAAGCGGTTATCGTTGAAGCGTATGTTTATGAATTTGTTGGGCAATGCCGTGCGTCATGGCGGTGGCAAAATTGAATTGGCCAGCGGCCTGCAAGATGGCGAGATTCTGGTGAGTGTTGCCGATCGTGGCCCCGGCTTAACCGAAGAAGAAATGCAGGCATTGTTTCAGCCGTTTGCCCGGGGCGATGAAAGCCGAGGCACAAAAGGCTCCGGTTTGGGGTTAGCCATTGTGAAACGTATTGTTGATATGCACCACGGCCGTGTGGAACTGAAAAACCGCGAAGGCGGTGGTTTGATTGCTCTGGTTTATTTCCCCGTTACCGGGCAACTGGTACCGCCGGATTCGATGCTGTCGGGCATTCGGTAGTTGGGTGGTTGCTTTGGGATATGTACCCTGATGAGCTTGCAACAATTCAAATAGCTGAATATAGAAAAGGCCATGAGGATGGTTCTGAGCATACTCGGTTTGGCGCTTTTCTTTGGTGGATATCTAAGTTGTGCTGCCAGTCTCAGTATGAGCTGCTAATGAAGCTAAGCTACTTAGAGCCAGATAAGGGAATGGCCGAACATGTTCGAGCACGGCTGGAAGAGCAGTGGCACAAACCTCGGTACTCCCCTAGTATGAGTGTCCTTGGCGATGACCCTAACGATCAAGAACAAATTTAAAGTGGATCAAGCTATTGTAAATGCATGGACTATTAGAATGAAAGTGTTGTGTGTGTTTTTGGCTTTACTTCTTTTAGGTTGTAGTGATTTATGTAGTCTTGATGTTTTGAGTGAGAGCAGCTCTCCTGA
>PDSR01000034.1 GCA_002748575.1 Gammaproteobacteria bacterium | reverse complement strand
CTTGAAGGCGTATCTTTTAACGACTTACATAAGAAACATGACTTTTTTGCCAAGGTCAGTAGGGATCGCCATTATGCACCCGACGGCGGTGAGTCTATCCAGCAAGTGGCAGAGCGTGTTACCAAGGCATTAGAAGAAATTGCCGAACAGCATCGCGGCGAAAAAGTGGTGGCGGTGAGTCACGGTGCAGCCATGGCACTGGCATTAGCCTGCATTATTGATAATGACCCTTACGCCTGGGACAAATATTTTTTTCACAATACTGGCATTACCGAGCTGATCATTAGCGATCAACCCAGGCTGATACGCTTTAATTGCTATGCTCACTTAAACGACTCCTGACAGCTGATCAGCCACCACTGATAGCGCAAGGCTCAGGAGCCATCCATATTTCTGCCATAGAAAATTTCCAGCATTTCCCTGCGCAGTTTTTTCTCAATCACCTGGCGTTCTGTTTCCGCCAGGTTTTCCGCACCACCACCAAACACATAGTTATCAAGATTAAACTCTTTCAACAGCATTTTGGTATGAAATATATTTTCCTGATAAACATTCACATCAATCATTTCATATTGATTCAATGTTTCCTGGGTAAAGAAGTTTTGAATCGAATTAATATCGTGATCAATATAATGCTTGGTGCCATCGGTATCGCGGGTAAAGCCACGAACACGATAATCCACTGTGACAATATCGGAATCAAAACAACTGATCAGATAATTCAACGCTTTTAGCGGCGAAATAACCCCACACGTTGATACATCAATATCAACACGGAAAGTGCTGATCCCCATATCGTTATCAGGGTGACTTTCCGGGTAAGTATGAACCGTTACATGGCTTTTATCCAGGTGAGCAACCACGGTTTCCGGCATGGGGCCGGGTTCTTCCGTGGTGGTATCGTGATCGGGTGCCACGGGGTGTTCTGCAATCAACATGGTGACACTGGCGCCTTCCGGGTCGTAATCCTGGCGGGCGATATTCAGAATATTGGCACCGATAATTTCAGTAACGTTAGTCAGAATTTCTGTTAAACGATCTGAATTAAACAATTCATCCACATATTCACGATACTCCTTGATATGCGCTTCGGATTTCGCATAGGAAATATCGTAAATGTTAAAGCTCAATGATTTGGTTAAGTTATTAAAACCATGTAGCTGAATCTTTTTAGCCCTGTCTGAACTCACCATAAACGCTCACCTGAAATGTTACGAAGATGATACCAGTCGCTTGCCAGAAATTGGCGGATGGTAAATAAATTGCACCATTGTGCCATCAGGGTCAAGACAGTAAAAACTTCTGGCCCCATCACGATGGGTTCTTGGTTTGGTTTTCATTTCAATATTGCGTTCCAACAAAAACTCATACCAGATATCAACCTGCTCTATTTCGTCGATAATAAAGCCAATATGATCCAAACGTTGACGGCTGTTGGAATCAATATCATCAGCGCGATGCAACGCCAGGTTATCCCAGCCCGAGGTTAAATAAAGGTTGTCATCATCCGGGCGCCACTCCACTTTCATCCCCAACATATCCACATAAAATGCTTCGCACGCAGCGAACTCTTTTACAAACAACGCCACATGGCGCATACCGGATAATGGCTTGGGTGACTCACTCATCATATCAACCTACGTTTCTTTTAAAGCTACGTTATTCCTGAATTTCATAACTGTGGCTGATGGCCACGCCACCTTTGCTCAGCATGATAGACGCCGAGCAGTATTTTTCAGCAGAAAGCTCGACCGCCCGCTTTACATGAGCGTCTTTAAGGTTATTGCCTTTGACAACAAAATGCAGGTGAATATTTTTAAATACTGCAGGTACATCATCCACCCGTTCGGCCTCCACTTTGGCCACACAATCGGTGACATCCTGTCGGGACTTTTTAAGAATATGCACCACATCAAAAGAAGCACAGCCGCCAACACCCAAAAGCATCAACTCCATTGGTCGAGCGCCCTGGTTGGTGCCGCCATGATCCGCTGGCCCATCCATCATAATGGTGTGACCAGAACCCGTTTCTGCTTCGAATTTAACCTCTCCAGCCCATTTTATGGTTGCTTTCATAGGTGTCTCCAAGGGTGCTTTAAAGTAAGGCGAAAGTGGCGCGCAATTTACCACAAAACCCCTTTTTTGGGTAAAAAAACGTACTACATGCTCTTGCCGCAGGCTTGTTTCAACTGAACTGCGCTTTTCTACAAAAGCAAATCACATATATAAAAGTGAGGATCAATTCCATAAAAACCACAAAAAATCGAATATATTCAGCAAGTATTCCTCCCGGGTGTAAAAAAGGGAGGGGTAGCGATACCCGAAAATTGCAGCCATAATGAGTGGCGACTAAGCTAATACTTAGACACCAAGACAATCCTCTTTAAAAAGGCGCCATCAATGACACATTCACCTAACAGCCTTATTTCAGATATTGATAACTTTTTATCTCAATGTCACCGCCGCAAATACCCTGCCAAAAGCACCATTATTTACGCGGGCGATGAATCAGATGCCCTTTATTACATTATCAAGGGGTCTGTTACCGTTATTATCGAGGATGATGAAGGCCGTGAAATGATCATGGCCTATCTGAATGAAGGTGATTTTTTCGGCGAAATGGGTTTATTTGATGAAGAAGCCAACCGCAGCGCCTGGATTAAGGCGAAATCAGAATGCGAAGTAGCAGAAATCAGTTACAGCAAATTCAAAGAGATCGCCAAAGAAAATGCCGATATTTTATTTGCCATCAGTGCCCAGGTAGCTCGCCGCCTGCGAGCCACTACACGAAAAGTAGGTGATCTGGCCTTTTTAGATGTGACCGGCCGTGTCGCCCGCACATTAATTGATCTTTGCAAGCAGCCTGAAGCTATGACTCACCCCGATGGCATGCAAATCAAGATTACCCGCCAGGAAATTGGCCGTATTGTCGGTTGCTCGCGGGAAATGGTAGGCCGTGTTTTGAAAAACCTGGAAGAACAGGGTTTGATCTCGGTAAAAGGGAAAACCATGGTGATTTTTGGCACCCGCTAAGAATAATGTTATGCAGCGAGCCTAAAGTAATGACAAACCCATAAACACCCAACAATTAAGTTTTTCAGCGAAAAAAAAGGGCTTTAAAAATTAAAGCCCTTTTAAAAAATCTGCCAAGATCCAGCTTATTCAGCCTTTTCTTCCTCTGATTGAGGTGCTGTGGATACCGCCTCTGGCGATACTTCCTGAATTTCTACTACACCTTCCTGTTGCTCATCTTCATAAAGGTAATCAGATACAACGTACCCTAAACCTAAATTGATCGCTACCAGCGTCCCAAATACCAAGATAACGTGTCCCATTGGAAACTCCTTCTAAGTTCCTCGCCAAAATATAATAATGATCAACAACACTCTATCTGACCATTGCGCTTTTATAGGTTGAGATATTACAAAAGTCAACGCTCACTGCCTGGACATTATAATAGCACCAATAAGGTAAACGCGGTATTTACAATTCGTATTTGTTTGTTGTGTTATGTTAACCCATTGAAAACAGTGACTTTAGTGCCGCACCTGGGTCCGCATGACGCATAAAGGCTTCACCCACTAAAAAACTGTTCACACCGCGATCCTGCATTGCTTTTACATCTTCTTTGGTGTGAATACCGCTTTCGGTGACCACAATTCGATCACCCGGGATTTGTTCGAGTAAGCGATAGGTGGTGTCCAGAGAAGTTTCAAAATTGTGCAAGTTACGATTATTGATGCCGATTAAGCGGGTATTCAAATCAAGCGCCCGCTCCAGTTCCCGTTCGTCATGCACTTCAATCAAAACATCCATACCCAGTTCAGCGGCACAATGGGCAAGCTCTTGCATTTGACCATCTTCTAAACAAGCGACAATCAGCAAGATGCAGTCGGCGTTAATGGCTCTGGCTTCAACCACTTGATAGGTATCGACGATAAAATCCTTACGAATCACCGGAATCCCGCAAGCCTGACGTGCCGCCATCAAGTAATCTTCATGGCCTTTAAAAAAGTCCTGATCGGTTAAGACGCTCATGCAGGCAGCACCGGCAGCATCATAGGCCTTGGCGATTGTCACCGGATCAAAATCTTCGCGGATAATACCCTTGCTGGGGGATGCTTTTTTAACCTCGGCAATCACCGCAGGTAACTGTGCTGCCAGTTTTTGCTCAATGGCTGCGACAAAGCCCCGCGTGGCATCCGCATTGTTTGCCTCTGACAGCAACGCCTGTTCGGTTTTCTGCGCCTGACGTTCTTTGATTTCTTCAAATTTGCGATCAACAATTTTTCGCAGCACTGTGGGTGTTCGATCCATCCTGTATCACTCTCGATCTGGTCTCTGTATGTATATCGTTTATTAGTGTGCTGGCAACGCTTCAGGCGTTATCCTGGCGAAACACCGACGATGCCTGAACCAATTCATTCAGTTTTGCCATTGCCAAACCGCTGCCGATGGCATCCTGGGCCTGGGCCACGCCCTGCGCCAGGCTGCTGGCCATGCCTGACACATAAATGGCAGCACCGGCGTTTAAGGCAACAATATCGGCAGCCGGGCCTTCCTGCCGGCTAAGCACGCCTTTCATTAATGCCAGGCTTTCGGCCACGGAATCAGCCGCAACATGGCTTAAATCGGCGCGCTCAATACCAAATTGTTCAGGTGTCACCTGGTATTCGCTGATCTCACCGTTTTTCATTTCAACCACATCGGTGGCTACTGCAATACTGATTTCATCCAGGCCATCGACCGCATGAACCACCATCACATGCTCACTGCCCAGCCGGTGCAGCACTTCAGCCAGTGGCCGCATCCAAATTTTATCAAACACCCCGATCACCTGGCGCTTTGCGCCTGCCGGGTTAGTCAACGGGCCCAACACATTGAACACTGTGCTGACCGCCATTTCCTTACGGGGGCCAATCGCGTGTTTCATGGCACCATGGTGAGCGGGTGCAAACATAAAGCCCACACCCAGGCTATCGACACAGCGGGCGACTTGTTCCGGGGTCATATCCAGCGTCACACCAGCAGCTTCGAGCACATCGGCACTGCCACTGGAACTGGATACCGAGCGATTGCCGTGTTTTGCCACATGGCCACCCGCCGCTGCCACCACAAATGCGCTGGTGGTAGAGATATTAAAGGTGTTAAAGCTGTCACCGCCTGTTCCGCAGGTGTCTACCAGGTATTCTTTTTCCATCTCCACCGGCGTTACCAGCTCACGCATCACCCGCGCGGCACCGGTAATTTCATCAATGGTTTCGCCTTTCATACGCAACCCGATCAGGAATCCGCCTATTTGCGCCTGGGTGGCTTGCCCCGTCATGATTTGTCGCATCACTTCAGCCATTTCGGTTTCGGAAAGATTTTCCGACGCAATAACTCGTTTCAACGCGGCTTTAATATCCATTTACACTCCTCTGGGTTGTGTTGTTGAGCACCATAGGTCTGCTCCAAGGGGGCGATTGTATCACCAGGTAAGATACCGGGTTAAGCCGCCATACACAGTTTTCACTAACAGATTGTTTTTTATTGAACGCGACTTAATCATTGCGCCGGTAGGGTGAACGTTTTTGCAGTTTACGCTGCAGGGTACGGCGGTGCATTCCCAGGGCTCTTGCGGTTGCTGATATATTGCCATCGTTTTCTGCTAACACCCGCTGAATATGCTCCCATTCCAGCAAAGGAATCGAAATCGGCTCCATACCGTCATCAGTCTGGGCTGGATTTGCCTGATTAGCATCGGCGGCTTGCTCGTTTTCTTTGGCGAAGGCAGCCAACACATCGGTTGCAGTGGCCGGTTTGCACAGGTAATTCACCGCGCCTTTTTTTATGGCCTCCACCGCCGTGGCCACACTTGCGTAACCCGTTAGCATAATCACCTGGGTAGTGGGCACCAGTTTCAGCATTTGCGGCAGCGCCTGTAAGCCACTGTCACCATCCATGTTCAAATCAAGCAGCACTCTGGCGGGCTTTTTTGCCACAAGTATAGTGAACGCATCATTCAGATTATTGGCGGTCAGTACCGTTTCACCACGCCGGGAAAGCGACCGGGACATGGTTGATAAAAACACTTCATCATCGTCCACCACTAACATCGCATCCAACATCGTTAACCGGGCTCCCCTGTTGTTGTGGCCAGCGGCAACCAGACCTCTGTGACACTGCCGCTTGCTGTGGCATACATGGTTAAGCGCCCGCCCATACGGTTAATGGTGGAGTTCGACAAAAATAAACCCAACCCCATGCCTTCGTTTTTTTCCCGGGTGGAAATATAGGGCTGACCGATATTCTGCAAAACAGCATCAGGCACCCCCGGCCCGGAATCAATGATTTTCAGGCAAACGCCTTGACCATCAGCGTCCACCGCCAGCACCGGATTCGTTTCGCTGGCCCTGGCAGCGTTATCCAGAAGGTTTAACACCGCCTGCTCCAGGGTTTCATCACTGTTAATGGCCAGATCATTGGGTAACGCCTGCTCCACCTGCAATACATAAGCGGGATTCAACAAATTAAACTGGCTTTTGATATGCCGGATAAAATCCTCAATGGCAGTGATTTGCTGCTGTTGATTTCTAATCGCTTCAGCACGGCGCATCATGGTATGCAGCGTTGTTTTGCACAGCGCCACCTGCTCCGCCATTAATTGAATATCCTGCTGCACACTTTCATTATCCTGAAATTCATCGGCCAGATCGTCGGCAATTATCGACAGGGTTGATAAGGGTGTACCCATTTGATGGGCGGCGCTGGCAGCAAAAGTGGCAATGGCTACCAGGCGCTCATTTTGCAATGCCTGCTCACGCTGCCAGGCGCTATATTCGCGCTGTTTGCGCAACGATGCCGCCAACGGAATGACCAGTACCAAAATCAACAACACCGATAAGCAAAAAGTCACCCACATACCGAACAAATGCAGCTGCGCCATTTGATCACCACCATGATCATGCCCTGACATGTTTTGGTCTGGCATGTTTTGGCCTGACATATTTTGATCCGGCACGGGTTGGTGGGAAATAGATTGATGGGTAACGGCTTGATCAGTAACGGCCTGGTGATTCAGCGGCACGTAAAAATTCATTAGCCCCGCATAGATCAGCATTACCACCAGTGCAATTATCGCTGATGCCTGCCACCCTAATAATGCAGCACTCATTGCCAACGGCACCAGTAACAAAGAAATCAACGGATTCGTATGGCCGCCGCTATCGTGTAAAAACCACGCCAACAACCACACCGACAGCATCAGCAGCAACAGGAAACGGGTTACTCGAACCAGTTGCCATCGGGCAGCAATGTAAAAAACGATGACCGTCATCAGAAAATGCGCTGGCAGAAAGACCAACACCAACCGCTGGGGTAGCGTAAATTCACCATAAAAATGAAAAGCAGCCACAAACAGGGCAACCACCAGCGACTGAATGGCATAATAATACGCCAGATAGCGAAGGCTGTTTTTGCCCAGGGTGGCTTGATACCAGGGCTCTGTATTGGCTGCCGGGTTGGCGGCGCTATCGGCAGCGGCGTTTAGCGGAGTAAAGTGATTGCGTTTAATAACCAGGCTCCTTGCTAAACACCCTCTAAAAAGTTTTTCAGCAACTGATGCCCCTGCTCTGTAAGAATCGATTCAGGATGAAACTGCACGCCCTGAATGGGCAATGTTTTATGGCGCATTCCCATTATTTTATCAACGCCGCCCTGCTCATCTTGCGTCCAGGCGGTTATTTCCAAACAGTCGGGCAGCGTTTGCAAGTCCACCACTAATGAATGGTATCGGGTAGCTTCAAACGGATTGTTCAAACCGGTAAACACGCCTTGATTCTGGTGATAAACCGGCGAAGTTTTACCGTGCATTACCTGATCAGCACGTACCACATTGCCACCGAACACCTGGCCAATACTTTGATGCCCAAGACAAATGCCCAGGATCGGTTTTTTACCGGCAAAGTGTTTAATTGCCGCCATGGATATACCCGCTTCATTGGGTGTACAGGGGCCGGGGGAAATCACAATATGGTCAGGATTTAACTGCTCGATTTTCTCAAGAGTAATATCGTCGTTGCGAAACACCCGAACATCGGCACCCAGCTCACCAAAATATTGCACCACGTTGTAAGTAAAGGAATCGTAGTTATCAATCATTAAAAGCATGTTTTGTCTCACTCATTCGGTGCAGCTTTAATTATCACGGGGATTTAAATCACTGTTAGCCATTTCCACCGCTTTAAAAATTGCACGGGCCTTGTTGTTGGTTTCTTTCCATTCCAGCTTGGGAACAGAATCTGCTACCACACCTGCACCCGCCTGAATATGCAAGTTGCCATCTTTGATCACTGCCGTTCTAATGGCAATGGCGGTATCCATATCGCCATTCCACGATAAATACCCGATAGCACCACCATAAATGCCGCGCTTAACTGGTTCCACATCATCAATAATTTCCATGGCGCGAATTTTAGGCGCACCGCTCAAGGTACCCGCCGGGAAGGTGGCGCGCAGTACATCCATCGCAGATTTATTTTGTTTCAATCTGCCTTCAACATTCGACACAATATGCATAACGTGGGAGTAACGTTCCACCGTCATTTTATCAGTGAGTTCAACGGTACCAATATCGGCAATGCGGCCAACATCGTTTCTGCCCAGATCAATCAGCATTAAATGCTCGGCTATTTCTTTTGGATCATTTAACAGATCCTGCTCCATTACCAAATCATCTTCCGGTGTTTTGCCCCGGCGACGGGTACCGGCAATCGGCCTGACGGTGACGGTACCATGATCCACCCGTGCCAGTATTTCCGGCGAAGATCCGACAATATGAAAATCGCCCATGTTCAGGAAATACATATACGGTGATGGATTTAAACAACGCAGCGCCCGATACAGGTTGATCGCCGGTGTTTCAAATGGAATGGTCATTCGTTGGGAAATCACCACCTGCATGACATCCCCGGCAAGCACGTAGTCTTTAATATCATCCACGGCTTTTTCAAAAGCCGGTTGCTCGAACCCGGATATAAAATCACTTTCAGCAATCGTGCGCTGCTGCCCTGGCTCCGGGCAGCGGGCTGGCTGTTGCAGCTTTTCGATCAAGTGCGTAATACGCGCCTGCGCTTTGGCATAGGCATTTTCTTCGCCAGGATCTGCGTGTGTTACCACAAACAGTGTGCCGCGCAAGGTATCGAAGACCACCACATCGTTAGATAGCATCAGCATAATATCGGGGGTGCCAATGGGATCGGCTTTTACCCCACGATCCAGACGCTGTTCAATATAACGCACAATGTCATAACCAAAATACCCTACCAAACCACCGGTAAAACGGGGCAGATCAGGTAATTCAGGCACCTTGAACTGTTGCTGATACTGTTCAACAAACGCAAGTGGATCTGCAACTTCGTGGCTTTCAATAATGTTGCCGTTTTTCTCAATAGTTACTTTTCTATCAGTTACCTTAAGAACGGTTTCGCTCGGCAAGCCGATAATTGAATAACGCCCCCATTTTTCACCCCCCTGCACAGATTCAAACAGATAACTGTAAGGGGCATCGGCAAGCTTTAAATAGGTGCTTAAAGGCGTATCAAGATCGGCCAGCACTTCACGCATCATCGGGATGCGGTTGTAGCCCTGGGCCGCTAGAGTCTGAAACTGTTCGGGCGACATGATTTTATCCTAATGCTAAATCGCGGTTTTTAATGGGTATTGCTGAACGCGGTAAAAATAGTGACTGTATTATGCAGCAGTGGCTACCAGTTCAGCCAGGTTATCAACCACCGCGTCAGGGTTGATCTGGCTGACCGGTTCGCCGTGGTTATAGCCATAAGTCACCGCCAATGCCTTATAACCAGCGGCACGCGCTGCACCAACATCATACTTGGAATCACCCACCATCAAACAGGTATCAGGCTTTGCCTGGTATTTATCGGCCAGATAATTCAGCGCAACGGGCGATGGTTTCTTTTCGGGAAAACACTCACCGCCAATGACTTCCTGAAAAAAAGCGGCGATCCCCAGGCTTTTCAATAACGGATCAGTAAACATCTTTGGCTTATTGGTCACTATGGCTAAAGGCACTCCCAGATCGTGAAGCCCCTGCAAACAGGCGGTTGCACCATCGTATAGCTGGCTGGCTTTGCCGTTACATTTACCATAAAACGATCTGAACAACGGAAAGGCTTCATCCAGCTGTGCTTTGCTCACCTGCGCCACCCGCTGCGGATCGCTGCTATCGGCCAGCGCCCGTTTCACCAGCATTTCGGCACCATTGCCCACCCAATCACGAACAGCATCAACCCCCGCCACGGGCCTGTTTAAGGCAGTGCGCATTTGATCAACGGCCAGCGCAATATCGGGAACGCTATCTACCAGAGTACCATCCAGATCAAACGCCACCAGCGCGGGGGAACCACCTACCAACCGGGTTAACAGTGTACTCATTTAGCAACATGCTCCAATTCTTCGCGCATAATTTTTATCGCATCGGCATAGCTATCGGCTCCAAAAATGGCCGAGCCTGCCACGAAAGTATCGGCGCCCGCTTCGGCAATTTCGCGAATATTTTTCGTGGTGACACCACCATCAATTTCCAGGCGAATATCAAAGCCGCTTTGATCAATAATTTCACGGGTTTGTTTAAGCTTTTGCAGGGTATGAGGAATAAATTTCTGGCCGCCAAAGCCGGGGTTTACCGACATCAGCAAAATCATATCCAGGGTATCGAGCACATAATCCAGCTGGCTCAGGGGGGTTGCCGGGTTAAGCACCAGGCCCGCTTTACAGCCGCCATCTTTAATCATTTGCAGGCTGCGGTGAACGTGTTCGCTGGCCTCTGGGTGAAAGGTAATGTAGGTGGCACCGGCTTCGATAAAATCACCGATAATGCGATCCACCGGCTTCACCATCAGGTGCACATCAATGGGGGCCTTGATGCCGTAATCACGCAGCGCCTTACACACCATTGGGCCTATGGTAAGGTTGGGCACATAGTGATTATCCATCACATCAAAGTGAACCACATCCGCTCCCGCTTCCAGAACATTTTCCACTTCTTCGCCCAGGCGGGCAAAATCTGCCGCCAGAATAGACGGGGCAATCAGGTAATCAGACATTTCACAACCTCGCTCTCAATAGTTAGCCAGCCGCATTGTACACAACTTCCGGGCGTTCCAACATGGCCGGGGTATAATCCAGAAGGCAGGCGAAAGGCATATTAAAGGGGCATTACCATTTTGACGGCTATACTTAGCGAAAGAATTTATCACTGCTTAAGATTATGCTGAAAAAGACGTTTTTCATGGCGGCTCTAGGGTTAACACTGGCAGGAAATCTGGCGGCAGAAGAAAGCACAACGGATACCGACAGCAGCACCCCGCCCGAATCCGCGCAAGATGCCCCACCCCAAATGCCACCCGAGGCACCGCCCGCACAAACGCAGCCGCCGCTGCCGCCGCGCAAACCGCCTCTGCCGCTTGATCGCCAAAAAGCCGATCAGCTGGCCTCCCAGCTGCAACGCGATCAGGCCAGCAAAGCACAGATTCATTGGTTTAACGAAGGCAGTGACGAACAGTTTCTGGGTTTGTATATTCAGGAATATGGCGAACAACCCCAAGGCTACGCGCTGATTTTGCACGATAATCAACAACACCCCGATTGGCCGGGGCTGGTCAGAGCACTGCGCACCCAGCTACCCGCCGGGGGCTGGTCTACCCTGGCCATCAGCCTGCCCGACAGATGGGATATTCGACCACATCTGCAACCGGACCAACTAACAGATGCACCGCCAACATTAACGCAGCTTTCTGTTGAGGCCTTACCGGAAGAAGTGCCACAGATTTTTAAGCAAAGGGTAACCAGCGGCTTCGATTTTCTGGAAAGTAAAGATCCGATGCCCATTATTGTAATCAGCATCGGCACCTTTGCCACCATTATGGCCAAGCAAACCCATAAGCTTCCTGTCAGCAAAATTGCCGGGCTGGTGGTTATCGACCCGACACCCCTTCCCGGCAACGACTTTAACGCTGATGCCGATGTTACCGGATTGCAAATTCCGGTGCTTGATATAGCCCCGCAACTCCAACCAAGGAGCAACCCGGCGATCAGAAAACGCAACGCCAAGCGAGAATCACGACGCCACTACGAACAGTACATTACGAAAGGAAGCAATGGCCACTTTCAGGGGTTTGAATTCACCATTGTGAAGAAAATCAGAGGCTGGGGCAGGCGAGTTATTGATTCGCGTCTTGTTGATCAATAATCACCATAATATCTATGGTTTGGCCGTTACAGAGTTGGCAAGCTGACATGCGCTTTAAACCTTAATGTCGTCGAACAGCAGTTAACATATCCACTCCTTAGAATTTGCAACTTACGCTGTAATTTTTTACTTGTCGATGAATACCTCTGTACCCATATGCTTCTAGTGCTTGCTTAAGTGCCGACAAAACTTCCAACTTATCCCCTTCAGGACCAACCAACATTACCAATTCCCATACAACATGACCTGAATCACTCTTAAAATTAACTGTCCCTGATTTCGCTAACTTCACGGAATAAAGCTCACCACCAAATTTAAAAACACAATCAATCCGATTAGAAAACTCCTCTCTACCAGTTCTCACTGGAATGAAGAATGAATCAATCTCTTTATCAACGGTCCAAGCAAAACGAAAGTTTGAGCCTTCATTAACCTTATTAAACGGATGATAGTTATTCCAAATGTCTCGTATTGAATGCTTTTCGACATCCTCGTCAGCTATATATTCATTAACAAAAGACATTTCACGTCTTCCTTCTTTAGAGAGCCTCTAATTAAGTTACCAAAAATGCGATAATACGGCCATTGCGTTTTTCAATGGCTTTCAACAACCAAGCTCCTGGTACCAGAGCTGGCATACGCTTTAAGCCTCAATGTCGCCGAACAGCAGTTAACATACCCTCGCATTAGAATTTGCAACTTACGCTGCAATTTTTTAGTTGACGATAAATACCTTCGTGCCCATATACTTCCAGTGCTTGCTTAAGTGCCGCCAAAACTTCCGGCTTATCCCCTTCAGGACCAGACAACATTACCAATTCCCATACAACCTGACCTGATTCACTCTTAAAATCAACTGTCCCTGATTTCGCTAACTTCACGGAATAAAGCTCACCACCAAATTTAAAAACACAATCAATCTGATTAGAAAACTCCTCTCTACCAGTTCTCACTGGAATGAAGAATGAATCAATCTCTTTATCAACGGTCCAAGCAAAACGAAAGTTTGAGTCTTTATCAACTTTACTAAACGGATGATGGTTATTCCAAATGTCTCGTATTGAATGCTTTTCGACATCCTCGTCAGCTATATATTCATTAACAAAAGACATTTCACGGCCTCCTTCTTTAAGCAATTCTCTAATTTTCAATAACACGCTTTAATTAGCATTGCCTACCCATAACGCTCTCGAGTGCCTTACTACCAAAAAAATCAGCCCGCATCTGCTATCTCAGCCCGGTAATTTCTAATCTCTTCATAAGCTGCGCGGATCGCCTGGGTTCTCTCTTTTGCCATTTCCACCATGGATTCAGGCAACCCTTTCGATACCAGTTTATCGGGGTGATGCTGATTCATTAAACGGCGGTAGGCTTTTTTCAGCTCCTCATCGGTTACGGTCGGCTCTATCGCCAATACCTGATAGGCTCGTAACAGGTCTTTTTGCGGGTCATCCTCCGTTCCGGTTTCGCTATGCTGGCTTTTAAATTCCTGAAATGCCTGGGAACTGCGAACAATGGCTTCCAGGCGTTTAACGCGAAAGCGAATGGAGCCGGCAATATGAGTTAGCACCGCCCATTCACGCTGGTGCATATCGCCATCAGCCAACGCACCCTGCACCAGGATTTCCATAAACATTTGCAGCAGGGTGATGCGGCGGCCACATTTATCGTGGAGGTTTTGCAGTTCTTTGGAGATATCAATTTTCAGATCTTTACCCCGATCAAACAAGCGAATGGCATTCTGCTTTTGCTGCGGGGAAAGCGCCATGCGATCCATGACTCTTTCGGTCCACTGAATTTCTTCCGGCTTAATAGGGCCATCGCATTTGGCAATACGCCCCAAACATAAAAACGTACATTCAAAAAATGCTGCCTGAATATCACCGCCACGCTTCGACGACTGGCGGTGGCCCATTTGATACAGGCCATTGCTGAGCTGCACGATAATATCAAACTGCCGCCCTAATAAACCGCCAGCAACCGCACCCAGCAAACCCAACGCACCGCCACCTGCCAGTCCATATCCGACAAGCACGCCAACCGCCGGGCCCAACCATACTAATTGCACTGTAAACTCCTTGCGTTAACTCGTTTGCCTGTCATGATCCAGCCTTCACCAAAGGCGCCACCTGTTGCAACCTTTCCGGGGTGCCCACATCAATCCAGACACCCTGATAATGTTCCCCCGTTACCAGGCTTTTGTTCATGGCAGAGCGTAACAACGGTGCCAATGGCTGCGGGCCGGGCTTGCAGGTATTAAATAAATCCGGGGACAATACCGACAGGCCACTGAAAGTGAGTTTATTTTTTCCTTCAGGCAATACCTTGCCAGTTGTAACCCCCTCGTTACCGGAAAAGGCAAAATCACCTTCAGGGTGGTGTAGCGGGTTATCAACCAGGATTAAATGCGCCAGGCCAGGAATTGATCGGGGTATCTGTTCTATGGGGTAGTCTGTCCACACATCACCATTGATCACCAGAAAAGGCTGCTTACCCAACAATGGCAACGCATTTAAAATGCCTCCGGCT
The DNA here is from genome assembly GCA_002748575.1 of Gammaproteobacteria bacterium. Taxonomy (GTDB): domain Bacteria; phylum Pseudomonadota; class Gammaproteobacteria; order Pseudomonadales; family Ketobacteraceae. The sequence continues at coordinate 9,611 of PDSR01000034.1, read as the reverse complement.
GTTTCCAGGCGTTCAGGCTCACAGGTGCATTTCACCTGTAAATTCCAACGGGCACCATCACCCACATAGTTCTGAATCTGCTCTCCCAGATAAGAAGTATTAATGACGACTTCTTTAAAACCTGCATGGCTCAGCCTGTTTAAATGGTGCCACAACAATGGTTTGCCATGAACCGGCAGCAGGGGTTTGGGGGTTTTCAGAGTCAACTCGCCCATGCGTTCCCCACGGCCAGCGGCTAACAGCATCGCTTTCACAAAACCACCTTCACAACACATCCTTAAAAAATGGTTTTGCCTGAGCATCTTTTTCACAAAGCGCAGGCACAATTTTATCGCTCAGCAGGGTAGAAAAGTCACTCAGGGCAGTAATTCCGGCCACTTCTTCACAAATATAATTCACGGTGCGCGGTATATCCGGCAAATAACCCGGCTTGCCATCGCGATGATACAAGCGGGCAAAAATCCCCGCCGCTTTTAAATGTCGCTGCGCCCCCATGGCATTAAACCAGTGAAGGAATTGCTCATCTGAAACCGGCCGCATAAAACCGCACACCAACAGTTTTTCCTTAAAACCCAGCGCCCAGGCTGTTACCTGTTCGGCTGGCCAACGCACATAACAATCGCGCACTAACGATACCAGATCATAGGTAATCGGCCCATGAACAGCATCCTGAAAATCAATATTGCCCAGTTCTCCATTGGGCAACAACATCAGGTTGCGTGCATGATAATCCCGGTGCACTGTTACCTGCGGCTGACTCAATGCCTGATCCTTTAAATACTCAAACGCATTGGCCATCACTGCATGTTCCGCTGCCGACAACGGCAGCTGTAAATGTCGCTGCAACAACCAATCAGCAAACAACTGCATTTCCGCCATTAACAACGACTCATCGTAAAGCGGCAGCGTTGGTTCAAAAGTACACTGCTGCAATACCGCTAAATCACTTAATGCCCGTTCATAATATTGGCCAACATTGTTTTCATTTAATTGCGACAGTAACAGGGTATTGCCAAAATCCGATAACAGCATAAAGCCTTGCGCGAAATCTGCCGCATAAACATCAGGCACATTAACTCCGTGGCGCTTGAAGTTTTCTGCAATTCTGACAAAAGAAGGGTTGTTTTCTTTATCCGGGGGGGCATCCACTGCAATCAGGCTTAAAGAATCTGCATCGGCAAACACCACCTTGCAGCGAAAATAGCGACGAAAGCTGGCATCGCCGGATACCGGCTCAAGAGAGCTGACCGCCATTGCCTGTACCTGATCGCTCAGCATTTGCTGACGCACCCATTGGTTTAACCCGGTTAATCGTGTATCCATAGATTTTTTTGTTATCTCGATCAGTGATGCCCATTTGTCGCCTGACTCCCTGATCGGGTTGGTGTATGATCAGGCGGCAATGAAACCTTTGCCATTTAGGTCGATCATTGTATACCAACGGGCTCGACTCACTAAACTATTCATCAATAAACAGCTACAAAACATAAAACCAAGCCACTCAATGAAACTGCTGACTACTGTTTTAGCCTTGATCCCCTTTACGCTTGCTGCAACCGGCACCAGGGCAGATCAGGCACCAGGTAACGAACCGCCAACCCGTCAGCCAGGCAATAGTCTGGTGGATATCAGCACCGTAGACGCCCCTGCTCCCTACCGCCGGCTGGACTGGTTCAGTGCCAGCGAGCTGGAAAAAATACCCCCGGCGCAGCGCCCGGCATTAAATGGCGTGTGCGAAGGTGCCTATTTAGCGCCGGTAATCGGCGATCCGGGCAAACAGCAAAATCCCAAAAACGCCCCCATTGAGGCCACCGCCGACTACTACCAAACCGACAACGACGGCACCATCAGCTTATCCGGCGATGTGATTATTCAACAAGGCAACCGCCAGCTGGAAAGCGATCTTATCCAGATTAATCAACATACCCGCGAAACCCGTTTGAACGGCCATGTCCGTATTCGCCAGGAAGGTATGTTAATGGTGGGCGAAAAAGCTGACGTGAACCTTAACAGCAAAAGCCTGTCGCTGGAAAATGCCGAATATGTGGTTCACGAAAGCCGTATTCGTGGCAATGCCGCCCATATCTATAACGAAGATCAGAATATTTTGATCTTTAAAAAAAGCAGCTATACCACCTGCGCTCCCGATTCCAACGCCTGGCTGTTCCAGGCCGACACTATTCGCCTTAATCAGGGCAGTGGCTGGGGCACCGCCAAACATGCGGTTATTCGGGTAAAAGATGTGCCGGTGTTTTATTTTCCCTGGCTGATGTTCCCGATTGATGACCGCCGCCAAACGGGTTTTTTGTTTCCATCCTTTGGCAGCGACAACGAGAACGGCACCCAGATTACTCAGCCCTATTACATTAATCTGGCCCCTGACTTTGATGCCACCTTAACCCCCCGCCATATGACCAGACGCGGCACCCAGCTGGAAGGCGAGTTCCGCTATTTAACCGCCTATGGTGAAGGTGAGCTCGGCGTTGCTTACTTACCTTCGGACGATGCATTCAACGATGAATCCAGGGAATTGAACCTGTGGCAACACTCCGGCTATTTCGCCAAACGCTGGAGTGCCAATGTGGACTACCAGCGGGTATCTGACGATGACTATTTTGAGGATCTTGCCACCGGCCTTAACGCCAAATCGCAAACACACCTGAACCAGAGTGCAGGCATTGGCTACAGCACAGCCAACTGGCACATCAACCTGCGGGTGCAAGCCTACCAGACCCTTGATAAATTCATTACCGACGACAACCTGCCCTATCGGAAAGTGCCGCAATTCACCCTGAACGGTGACTGGGGCATTGGCAAAGACACCGGTTTCAGGTTTATCTGGAACAGTGAAGCCGTTCATTTTGAGCACCCGGAAGATGATTACAACGGCATTACTGAAGCCAACCGAATCACTCTGGCACCCGGCATCGAATACCAATACCGCCAGCCCTGGGTACAGATTACGCCCCGGTTAACCCTGATTCACAGCGATTACGATTTAACCAGCGATACCGCAAACAACAGCCTCCATGAAGACCAGACCCTTTATACGGCGTCTTTGGATACCCGGCTGTTTTTTGAACGCCAGCTGACACTTGGCGCTACTGGCAATTCCAAAAGCTACACACAAACTCTGGAGCCCCGGTTTTTTTACCTGTACACCCCGTTCAAACAGCAAAACCACCGACAAACATTTGATACCGGGCGGATCAATTTCGACTATTATCAACTGTTTCGCGAAAACCGCTTTACTGGCGCAGACCGTTATGGTGATGCCAATCAGATTTCTCTGGGGCTTACCACCCGGCTTCTGGATAATGAAACCGGCCAGGAACGGTTCCGGGCCAGCATGGGGCAAATTTTTTATCTGCAAGACAGAAAAGTGCAACTAGGCGCAACCGACAGCATTGAAGATCACCGCAGATCGGCCTGGGTTGGCCAGGCTCAATGGCATATTAATCAACACTGGTGGCTGCGTTCTGATTTACAATGGAACGAAACGGTTAACAATATTGATAAAACCTCTGCCAGCCTGCATTACCGCAACAATAACGGTGCCCTGTTTAATCTGGGCTATCGCTACCTTGATAGCGGTGCCGTGAACTTTTCCAACGTAGAAAAGATCAAACAAAGCGACCTGTCGTTTGTCTGGCCGGTCAAACCTCGCTGGAGCCTGGTTGGTCGCTGGGAATACGACCTGGAATATGACCGTTCATTCGAAAATCTGATCGGTGTAGAATACGACAGCTGCTGCTGGCGAGTTCGCCTGGTAAACCGTCGCTATCTGAGAGAAGACAACGACGACCCGCTGAAAGTTGAACCTCAACGGGGAATATTCCTGCAATTTCAGCTCAAAGGCCTGGGAGGCGTTGGCACCGAACTGGACAGCATTCTGAATGAAAGCATTCGCGGCTTTAAAGATCGCGAACAACTAAAATCGAATAATTATTAAATCGTGGAATTTATGCGCAACTTTTTCATATCAGCAATTTTATTAAGCATTATCAGCTTTACCAGCAGCGTTCACGCAGCACCACAATTACTGGATCGTATTGTCGCCATTGTTGACGACGACATCATTATGGAAAGCGAACTGATCACCCGTACAGCCACCATTCGCCAGAAAATGAAAGCCCGTAACACCCCGGTTCCCCCCACCGACGTATTGCTGGAGCAGGTTCTGGAAAGAATGGTGGTTGAAAGTATTGAATTGCAATTAGCCAACCGCTCCGGCATACGTATAAACGACAACGCCATTAATGAGACCATTAAGAATATTGCCCGCCAGAATAAAATGAACAGCGAACAGTTCCAGCAGGCATTGGCCAACGAAGGGGTTTCTTACAAAGAGCTCCGAGAGCAGATCAAACGGGAAATGACCATCAGCCAGTTGCGTCAGCGCCGCGTATCCAACCGTATTCAGGTGTCGGATCAGGATATCGACAACTTCCTTAATTCAGATTTAGGGAAAACCAATCTGGCCCCCGATTATCGCCTGGGCCACATTCTGATTGCGATACCACAAACCGCAACCCCGGCAGAAAAAGATGCCGCCGAAAATAAAGCCTACCAGATCTATCAACAATTAAAACAAGGGGCTGACTTTCAGGAAATGGCGGTTAACCATTCTTCCGGACAAAATGCACTGCAAGGTGGCGATTTAGGCTGGAGAAAAGCAGCACAGCTTCCCACCCTGTTTGCAGAAACGGTACTAGACATGGGCAATGGTGATATTGCAAAACCGATTCGCAGCCCCAGCGGCTACCACATTATTAAAGTGACTGATTTGCGCGGCGGCACCGAGCATGTCATACCCCAAACCGAAGTACAGCATATACTGATCAAGCCCAACGAAATCAGAAGCCTGGAAGCCTCGCAACAACTGATTGAAGACATTCGCACCCGTATTATTGAGGGTAAAGACAGCTTTGATGCCATGGCAAAAACCTATTCCGACGATCCAGGCAGTGCACTGGAAGGCGGCAAGCTGGGCTGGGTTAACCCTGGCACCATGGTAAAAGAGTTTGAAGCGCAAATGAATGCAGCAGAGCCGGGCACGGTGAGCGACGCTTTCCGCACTCAGTATGGCTGGCATATTTTGCAGGTAACGGGGCGTCGCACCCAGGATATGAGCGCCGAAATACGCCGCAACCGGGCGCGCGACATGCTAAGACGCCGCAAATTTGATGATGAACTGGGCTCCTGGCTGCGGGAGATTCGCCAAAACGCTTATGTTGAACTCAAACTGAAGCAAAACGAGCAGCAATGATGAGTATTCAGCTGGCTTTCACACCCGGTGAGCCCGCCGGTATAGGCCCGGATCTGGCCGCCATGATAGCGCAACAGGCGATGCCGTTCGATCTGGTGGCCATCGCCGACCCGCAACTACTGACAGCCAGCGCCAAACGCCTGGGGCTGCCGCTGACCCTGCGCCCGTGGCAACAACATAACGCGTATCCAGACTCCCCTGCCGGTACCTTAACGGTGCTCCCAATAGAACTGGTAACACCGGCACAACCCGGCGTCCTTAACAGTGCCAACGCAGGCTATGTATTGGCAATGCTTAACACCGCCATTCAGGGCTGTTTAAGCGGCGAATTTCATGGCATGGTGACTGGCCCGGTACAAAAGTCCATTATCAACGATGCCGGCATTCCTTTTTCCGGGCATACCGAAATGCTGGCGGAAAAATCCGGTGTGGATGAAGTCGTGATGATGCTGGCCACCACCGGCCTGAGAGTGGCTTTAGTAACCACGCACCTGCCCCTTAGCCAGGTACCGGCTGCCATTACCCCGGAAAAGCTGACACGTATTATTCGTATCACCCACCATGATTTAAAACACCATTTTGGTATTGCCAATCCGAATATTCTGGTGTGCGGGCTGAACCCCCACGCCGGTGAAGGCGGCCATATGGGGCGCGAGGAAATCGACATCATAGAACCCTGTCTGGACAGCCTGAGAGCAGAAGGTATGCAGTTGGCAGGGCCACTACCCGCCGACACCCTGTTCACCCCAAAATACCTGCAACAGGCAGATGCGGTGATTGCCATGTACCACGATCAAGGACTGCCGGTGCTGAAACATATGGGGTTTGGCAATGCGGTTAACATTACCCTGGGGCTGCCGTTTATCCGCACCAGCGTGGATCACGGCACGGCACTGGATCTGGCAGGCAGCGGCCAGGCAGATCCGGGCAGCCTGGAAACCGCAATAGACACAGCCCTTGAAATGGCACGCAACAAACAGGCACTGTAATTTTTATGGCGAAGAAACACTCCGGCAAATCAGGTATCGTTGAAGGGCATAAGGCGCGTAAACGCTTTGGGCAGAACTTTCTTGATGACCCCCATGTAATTGCCAATATCATACACGCCATTTCCCCTGAACCGGATGATCTGCTGGTGGAAATCGGGCCTGGCCTTGGCGCTATCACCGGCGAGCTGATCGAACAGCTGAATGCCCTGCATGTGGTGGAACTGGATCGCAACCTGATTCCCTTTCTGATCGCAAAGTTTGAACACACCAAAAAACTGACGATTCACCAGGCCGATGCCCTGAGTTTCGACTTCAGCCAACTGGTCGCAGGCACTGACAAACAACTGCGAGTGGTTGGCAATCTGCCCTATAACATTTCCACCCCGCTGATTTTTCACCTGCTTGAACAGGCCGATAACATTCAGGATATGCACTTTATGCTGCAAAAAGAGGTGGTGGATCGGCTGGCTGCCGGTGTTGGCGACAAAGCCTATGGACGCCTTGGGCTGATGGTGCAGTATCACTGCCAGGTAAACCCGCTGTTTGAAGTGCCGCCGGAATCGTTCAACCCGCCGCCTAAAGTGGATTCAGCCATTGTGCGCCTGACCCCACACAAAGAAAAACCGTTCATTACCCGCCAACCAGCGCTATTACAAAAACTGGTTACAGAAGCCTTCAGTATGCGCCGCAAAACTCTGCGTAACGCGCTGAAAAACAGCGTTACCGTTGAACAGATGGAAGCGGTGGGTATTAACCCCGGCGACCGCGCCGAAAAGGTTTCATTACAAAGTTTTGTAGCCTTAACAGAAGAACTGATTAACAACCCGGCCGATGACAAGTAGCGACAAACAGAAAATACCTTTAGTATGAATTTTATGAGCACCCAAGAGCAGCAAAACATCCTGGTGGATGTGAAAACAGAATATATCCCGGATCAGTCGGACAAAAACCAGCAACGCTTTGTATTTGCTTACCATGTCACCATTTCCAACGAGGGCAACCAGCCTGCCCAGTTAATAAGCCGTCACTGGATTATTACCGACGGTAACAAACAAGTGCAGGAAGTTCGCGGTGAAGGCGTCATTGGCAAGCAGCCCACCATTAAACCCGGTGAAAATTTTGAATATACCAGTGGAGCAGTACTTGAAACGCCCGTCGGCAGCATGCATGGCAGCTACGAAATGGTAGGTGCCAACGGTGAAATGTTTCACACAAAAATTCCGGTGTTCACTTTAGCTTCACCCAACGCACTTAACTAAACCAGACACTTAAAAATAATAATGATTTACGCAATCGGCGACATTCAGGGGTGCTTTGAGCCCTTTCAATGCTTATTGAAGCAAATAAAATTCAAGAAAGATAAAGATCAGCTATGGTTAGCCGGTGATCTGGTTAACCGTGGGCCGCAGTCTCTGGAAACTCTGCGCTATTGTGTTGCCAACCAGGACAATATCATTGCCGTTCAAGGCAACCATGATCTGCACTTACTGGCGACCGCCTTTGACCCTGACCGACGCCCCAAACGCAAAGATACCCTGGATGAAATTCTGAATGCCCCCGACCGGGATAAACTGCTGGAATGGCTGATTCATAATCCGCTGCTGCATGTTGATCACCAGCACAAAGCCGCACTGGTGCATGCCGGCATTGCCCCCTGCTGGACACTGGAGCAGGCTCAGGGCTATGCTCGCGAAGTGGAATCTGTATTACGCCATCCACAACAACGCATCACTTTTTTTAAAGAGATGTACGGCAGCCACCCCACCCACTGGAGCGAAACACTCAGCGGCCCGACGCGCTGGCGCACCATTACCAATTTCTTTACCCGTATGCGCCTTTGCGACAAACGCCACGGCCTGGATCTTAGCTACAAAGGTACGTTGGATCTTAAACCTGGCAACCTTTACCCCTGGTATAAAACCCCGAAAAGAAAACATATAAATTACGATATTTATTTTGGCCATTGGGCAGCATTGGGCGGCGAAACCCACCAAAAACATGTTTTCGCCCTCGACCACGGCTGCGTTTGGGGAAACCGACTGTCTGCCCGTTGCCTGGATTCAGGTAAATGGTTTCATTGTGATTGTTAGGGCTTTTCGACTATACAGTGGGAAAGCTTTTTTGATTGCTTGATAAACTTTTCATCAAAGGTTTTGAGCGTGGGAATGCCCTGGCACAACGCAAGATGGAAGGAATCGGCAAAATCCAATCCCTTTTCATGCCAATCTATTGCCTGGGCAACTAAACGCTCATTAGCCAGGTACACATTAGGCAAACCAAATAACTTTCTTAAAGCTTCACAAACTTCTTCAGGCTTGAATTCATAAGCAAAACGAAGAACCCACTCGGTTTCAAGTATTACCGTATCAGGTATATATATTTGTTCTTCTCGAAACAGCTTCAGGCTGGTGCTGTACTGTTTTTTATCATCGCAGGTTAATAACCGAATAATGATATTAGTATCAATTGCTACCACGCCATTTCTCTTTAGTTGCTGTTTTTATGGCAAGCTCGATATCATCAGGGGTTTTAGCTTCTCCTTCGTAAGCCAGACAGCCCGCAACCTCATCTAAACTCGACGCTGCAAAAGGAGCTTTGGGTTTTAATAAAATACCATTATCAGTTTCAATAACTTCAAGCTCCAAGCCTGTGCCCCAACAACGGGAATCCCTGATATTTTTGGGAATGATTACCTGTCCTTTGCTGGATAGTCTTGTTGTTTCCATCATCTTGTTGTTTCCATCATATAGTTTCCATCGTTCATACTTTACTGGTAAGATCTTAGTAAGATTAATATGTTGTGAGTTGGTTTGTCAATTTTAAGCAATGAACTTAAAAATATATCAGATAGATGCCTTTGCAAATCGCACATTTGAAGGCAACCCTGCCGCCGTCTGCCCACTGAATGAATGGATTTCTGATACACTGCTGCAACAAATAGCAGCGGAAAACAACTTATCCGAAACGGCATTTTTTGTGACCGAAGGCAACGGCTTTGCACTGCGCTGGTTTACACCCGAAAGTGAAGTTGACCTTTGTGGCCATGCCACATTAGCCGCTGCCCATGTTATCTTTAAGCACCTTGGCTACACCAACGAATCCCTGTTGCTCAATACCAAAAGTGGCACCCTGAAGGTTGGCCGTTCAGACTCAGGCTACAGCATGAGTTTTCCTGCCAGCCACCTTGAACCGGTTGATACTCCGGTACGATTAAAGGAAGCCCTGGGCATTACCCCCATTAAAACACTGGCGGCTTTTGATTATATTGTGATTGTTGAAAGCCAGGCCCAGGTTCAGGCGCTATCACCAGATTTTGCGACACTGCAAACCCTGGATTTAAGAGGCGTTGTCGT
>PDSR01000018.1 GCA_002748575.1 Gammaproteobacteria bacterium | reverse complement strand
TCCTTATACCGTGCAATTGTTAAATGGTGCGTTATTAAGCCATTTGACTCAACAAACTGTTATCTGTGATTTCCGTAGTAAAGACATCGCTGCGGGCGGACAAGGGGCACCTCTTGCACCGATATTTCATCAACACTTATTCCAACAAAAAACACCATTTGCCGTTGTCAATATCGGTGGTATTGCTAATATCAGTTTAATTGCTAATGATGAAATTCTTGGTTTTGATTGTGGAACAGGTAACTGTTTAATGGACGAATGGATTTACCGACATCAAGGAAAACAATTTGATGAAAGTGGACAATGGGCAAGCACTGGCAAAGTATTACCCGATGTATTATCCGCACTGCTCACCGATGAATATTTTTCTAAAGAAATCCCAAAAAGTACAGGGCGGGATTATTTCAATATGCAGTGGCTAGAACAATATTTAAGTAGTAATGAACGCCCACAAGATGTAATGCGAACCTTATTAGCACTCACTGCCAAGGGTATTACCGATAGCTTACCAAATGATATTCAAACCGTTATTTTAGCAGGTGGTGGGGCAAAAAATGATGTATTAGTGCAAACCATGGACAGCGTGCGAACAACAACGCAACAGGATAAAAACGGCGAACAAGTTCAGGCTGAACTTTTCCCCGATATTTCGATTGGCGATGCACCACCGGATACCAGTAATCAGCAAACTAACAGCAGCGCAGAGGAGGCTTCAATCGTATGAAGAAATCCACTCGCGCCATTAGAATGGACAGACGCCACAAGCGTCACCAGAATGTACCCACTATCAATCTGGTATCCTTAATGGATATTTTCACCATACTGGTCTTTTTCCTGCTGGTGAATTCATCCAATACGCAACAGCCACCGGGCAATAAAAGCATTGAGTTACCAGAATCCGTTGCTGAGCAACTACCCAAGGAAACACTGGTAGTAATGGGTTAATGAATTCGGTATTGCCGAGCGAGAAGTTACGATTATGGGTGATAAACAGATTCCCTATAAATTACTTCGCCGCATTATGATGACTTGCAGTAAGAGCGAATACTCCCGCATTTCACTGGCCGTTATGCGCAAAACGGAGGAACAGCCCTCATGAGTCAAATGCTGTTCTACTCTACGCCAGGCTTACCGTGGGATCGCTCCGCAGAAGACGAAAAACGATTTCGTAAAGTTGTTTCCATTTTTTTAATCATCTTCATAGGTTTTGTGCTGGTTGTGCCAAACATCCCGGTACCCGAGAAAAAACGCGATCAGGTAGAAACATTGCCACCGCGATTGGCAAAATTGGTCATGGAAAAGAAAAAGCCGCCTCCACCTCCGCCAAAGAAAGAGGAAAAAAAAGAGGAAGAGCCTAAAAAAGAAGAAAAGAAACCGGAAAAGAAAGAAAAGAAAAAAGACAACAAAAAACCTGATAAGAAGAAAACCGCTAAAGAAAAAGCCAGAGCTGCTATCGCAGTGTTCGATGATCTGGCTGATTTGCGGGATCAGGACGACCTTGCCAAACTGAAGCAGGAACAAAAATCGGCGACACTGGGCAATGCTCCCGAGCCGACAAAGCGTTCCTTACTCACACGTATGGCCGCAGGTGGCAGCGGTGGTGTTGCTGTCTCTAAAGCCAGCAGTGGCGGAGGTGGCTCCGGCACCCTGGCAGGCGTAACCACAACCCAGGTTGAAAGCGCCATTGAAGACCCAGTTGCCGAAAAAGCTAAACGGCGTGGTAAAGACGGTAAAGCTCGAAGAACAACTGAAGACATCCAGTTAGTTTTCGACCGACACAAAGGCAGTATTTATTCACTGTATCGTCGCGCTTTACGCAAAAACCCGGCTTTAGAAGGTTCGGTAGTCCTGCGGTTGGTAATTCAACCATCAGGCCAGGTCACTAAATGTGAAATCGTATCCAGTGAATTGGAAGATCCGGCGTTAGAACGTAAAATTGTGCTTAAAATCAAACGCATTAACTTTGGTGCCATGAATGTAGAAATATGGGACGATACCTATCCCGTTTCTTTCATACCTTCATGACGGAGCATTGAATGACACTGAAAAAGTTAATTACGATTGTTGTCTTGCTCAGCCTCCCCTTGTTTTCCTGGGGGGCTGACCTGTTTGTGGGCGATAAAGCAGGTAACTTTACCCTGAAAAGTAATCAAGGTGAGAATTTAAGGCTGTCTGAACAGCGTGGTCAGGTTATTTTAATGACTTTCTGGGGTTCCTGGTGCGGCCAATGCAAGCAGCAGTTAAAAGGGCTGGAAAGCCTTTTTTTGCAATACAAAGATAAAGGCTTCCAGGTGTGGGCTGTGAGCCAGGATGAAGACCCAGAAAAAGCGGCATACAATGCTCGCCAGTCAGGTGTCAGCTATCCGGTATTATTTGATACGGAGCATCGGGTAGCAAAATCTTATAAAATCGATGATTTACCAACGGTTGTCATTGCTGACCGCGATGGCACCATTCGTTATGTAAACGAAAAACACAAAAACAAGTATCTTGAGCAATATCAAGAACAAGTGAACAAATTAGTTAACGAGTAACCGGTACTAAATCCTATGAAGGCCGCCAAGAGCACACATAAAAGCTTTGCCAAACCCTTTAGTCAAACACTGTGGGTACTGCTGTTTATTATTGGCGGCTCCCTATGGGCTGCTGATGATTCAGATATTCAAATCGAAGAAGATACGGCGATTGGTTTAGATTTAAGTGATAGTGAACCAGACGAATTTCTTACGGTGGAAGAAATTCTGAATGAAGATGCCGACAACATGAACACCAGCGACGATGAGCCGGAAACGCCACCTGAAGAAGAGGAATTCGTTAACCTGAATGAAATTCTTTACGGCACCACCAATGAAGAGCAAATTCGGGCTATTAAAGCGCAGGAAGAAGGTATAGAGCAGCCATCACGACAAAGTTTAGAAATAGAAATGCAGGCGCTTAAACAAAAGGTTTTGGAAATAAACCGCGATTTGTTCGTGCTGGAAGAAGATCTGCTATTTCCAAGCAGCACTCAAATCAATGTGTTTGTTTCCTTTGATGCTAAGGACTATTTCGCATTAGATGGCATTACCCTAAAAGTAGACGATCGCCCCATCAGCAATCATCTTTATACAAAACGCGAACTTAAAGCTTTAGAGCGTGGTGCTGTTCAGCGTTTATTTACTGGCAACCTGGCTACCGGAGACCATGAACTGGTAGCCATTGTTACCGGCGTTGGCCCAGCGGGCAGAGACTATCGCCGAGCCATCAGCCTGGATTTCGAAAAAGTCAGCGGTACTAAGTATATAGAATTGAAAATTATTGGTGATGAGCTGCGCAAACAACCCGTTTTTCAATTAAAGGAGTGGGATTGAACGGTTATGCCACCTAAGCATTTACCTTATTGGCGTAAACCTGCCCTGCTGGCACTGAGCTGTGCGGTATTCGCAGTTGCGCCAATAAGCAGTGCCTCTAACAACGATATCAATAACACCCATACCAGTAAGAGCGCTACTCACTCATCTTTTTTCGGTGAAGCATCATCGGATATTGATAGCACAAAAACGCTTCGTTTAGATATACCACACAAAGTTCAAGACCTTGCCTATGGTGAATTCCTTTACGATTATTTCCAGGAAAAATATTTTTCTGCCATCACTAAAGCATTAATTGCAGATTATCGCCTCCAGTTCGAACATCACGATGAGCAGATTCAGGTATTGGTGGGGTCGTTATTTGTCGGTTATGGACTTCTCAATGAAGCCGAGAAAATTTTCAATAACCTGCTGAGTCATACCACCGATCCGAAAATCCAGGAAAAGATATGGTTTAATCTGGCTGAAATCTATTACAAGCAGGCTGATTCAGAAAAGTCGATAAGGTTACTACAGACCCATCTTGAAATTCCCAGCGATAACCTGCAATCGCAGGTATCACTGCTCTATGCCCTGAATTACATCAGATTAAACAATCTGGAACTTGCCATTAAACACCTGCGCGAGATCAGAAATACAGAAAACCTGAGTAGTTATGCCTACCTGAACCTTGGCTCAGCTTATTCTCTTCTGGATCAACCACAACAAGCAGAAAAATACCTTTCCAAACTGCTGCGGGTCCAAGGCAAAACTGAATTAATCAAGGGTATTAAAAGTCGTGCAGCCCTTGCCCTTGGAAAACATTATCTTAAAAATGAAAACTATACCGCTGCCGCACAGGCCTTTAAAAACATTCGCTTAAACGGATCTTACGCAAACACTGGCTTGCTGGGGTTAGGCTGGGCCTATTTTAGATCCAACGATCCCACAGCAGCACTCACCCCCTGGCTGGAACTGACCAAACGAGCACCATCAGATAGAGCCGTGCAGGAAGCTTATATTAACGTGCCCTACGCCTACGAAAGCCTTGGGGCATTGCAGCAGGCGCTTGATGGTTATCATCAGGCAAATCGCATCTATACTGAACAACAAAGCCGTCTGAACCAGATTAAAAATCAAATTTTAACTGAAGACTGGGTGGATCAGCTCACCTCTTCAGCAGATTTTTCTTTTAATCCCCTAGACAAGATACCCGGGTTTACACCACCTGAAGAAACCACATCGCTGTATTTATACCGTTTGTTTGCAACTCATGATTTCAATGAGACTTACCGAAATTATCGTGAATTGCAGCGCCTGATGCAGGTTATTGACCACTGGCATAAACAGATCCCTGTTTTTCATGAAATGATTGCTGCACATGTCGAGCGCATGGACAGGCTTGCACCCGAAGCGAAGGTAATGGCTGCTCAGGCAGAAACCATTTATAAAGAAGTATCCGAAAAGCTTGATGTTATTAATAACAGACTGAATGAGGCGTTTCGTACTGATGACACTACTCTGACTGCCAACACCAAACAACTGGAACTTCTCGAAAGAGTGACTGCGCTTGAAGAAAAAGTCAACCAACTACCAGATACTGTTGGTTATCAGAGAGAAAAGGACAGGTTTCGGGTTATTAAGGGCCTGCTGATGTGGGATCTTGACTCAACAGCCATAGAGCGCCGCTGGGAAAGCGTGAAGGATAGAGTATTCATCGAAAATCAGCTTACTGATCTGGAAAATAATATAAACCAGGTGAAATCGGCAAGAGCCAGGCGTTTGCAGCGGTTTGCAGGTTTCGAGACACGTATCGAATCACTTCAGAAGCGCTTGCAAGAATTATATAAACAGTCACAATACGAGCTGTTACGCCACCGTGTCTATCTAAAAAGCTTGGCAATCCGCCATATAGACATGAAAAAAACACATGTACAACAGTTACAAGCGAATACGATTTACGCTATTGCACGAATTCAAGATATGGCTTTCAATCAACATCGAGCGCAAAAATTAAAGATGCTTGTTCCGTATTTATATTTAAAGTTTTTTCTTTTGTAAGATATTCCTTTGTATTATAAAAATAATAATTTGGAACTTTCTTGCCTATACAACCTAATAGAGTTAATATAACTATAAAACAAAATACTTTCTTCATTTTCTTACCTTCT
>PDSR01000033.1 GCA_002748575.1 Gammaproteobacteria bacterium | reverse complement strand
CAACAAAAGATAAATCCCGATGGGGCGATCCAGGCGCATCAGCTGGATAAAATCAGGCAAACGCCGCAAAGGGGAGTGGCGTATGGTTAGCTCATCAAAGCGGGGCACAGTGAATCTCCAGCGGTAAATATCCTGTAAACTGCTGAGATTATAGCGTTTGCTGGTGCGTGGGCAAGGTTAGGCAGGGGAGGGAAGTGTTAGCAAATAGGCCAACTTTGCAAGCAAATAGGGTATACTCCGCGCTTCCAGCCCACTTTGAATATGCCCTGCCTGTTTATGACAGTCCATCAGATATTTCCTGAAAATTACACCGCCCAGCTTAGTGCAAAAACCCGGGAGCTGACGCAGCTATTGGCCGAGTTTACACCCCCTGATTTGGAGGTGTTTGAATCCCCGCGATCCCATTACCGGATGCGGGCCGAGTTTAAAATCTGGCACCAGGATAACCAAGTGCATTATGCCATGTATCAGCCGGGGGAATATCGCAAGCCGTTTGTGATTAAGGATTTCCCTGTTGCCTCTGAACAGATCAACGCTTTAATGCCGTTGTTGCTCCGCGAGCTTAATCAGTCCGAGATACTCAAAAAACGCTTGTTTCAGGCGGAATTTCTTAACACCCTGACCGGTGACACGGTGATTACGCTGATTTACCACAAACCCCTGTCGGATGAGTGGCATCAGCAGGCGACACTGGTGGCGCAGAAGCTGGGGGTGTCGATTATCGGGCGCAGCCGCAAGCAAAAACGGGTGATAGGGCGGGATTTTGTTGAAGAAACCTTAACGGTCAATCAGCGCCCGTTTCATTATCAACAGGTGGAAGCCAGTTTCACCCAGCCAAACGCTAAAGTGTGCGAAAAAATGCTTGCCTGGGCAGTGGATTGCGCCGGTAAACAGGAACGTGACCTGCTGGAGCTTTACTGTGGTAACGCAAACTTTACTATTCCGCTGTCGTTCTGTTTTCGCCGGGTGATTGCCACTGAAATATCGAAAACGTCGGTGAAATCAGCCCGCTGTAATCTGCAAAAAAATGATGTCGGCAATGTTGAAGTGGTGCGCATGTCCAGCGAAGAGTTTGCCGAAGCCATGAGTGGCACTCGGCGGTTTCAGCGCCTGGCAGATATTAGCTTGCAGGAGTACGATTTTTCCACGGTACTGGTAGACCCGCCACGGGCCGGACTGGATGATCTTACCGTCGAGATCGTGTCCCGCTTCGAACGTATTATTTACATATCCTGCAACCCCCAGACACTCAAGAAAAACCTTGAAGTGCTGACAAAAACCCACACTATTATCCGCTTTGCATTATTTGATCAGTTTCCCTATACCCACCACATTGAGAGCGGTGTGTTGCTGATCCGTAAAGATCGGTCGGGTTCCAAAGACCTGCCGGGTGCCAAAGCATAGTTAAATGAGTGTAGCTAAATGAGCGCAGCCAAATCATGGCGTATAACAGGGTTGATTAATGATTGTCGTGGTTAAATTTGGTAAATTGTTTGGTTGGGTCTGTTCGAGTGGCTGATGCAGCGGTTGGCAGGCAATGATGAGAGGAACTGTTGTAAATACAGGTGGAGGCAGGTGTAGATATGAAAAAGATGGAATGTATTGTTTGCGGATGGGTGTACGACGAAGCTGAAGGCTACCCTGATGATGGTATTGCGCCGGGCACAAAGTTTGAAGATATTGATGATGAATGGGTTTGCCCGGATTGTGGTGTTGGCAAAGAAGATTTTGAAGAACTGGAAGATTAATGCTTAAAAGCAGGTGATTCATGATTAAGACCGACGTAGAAAAACAGCTGGCAACAGCGCTGGCCATTAAGCAAACCGATGCCAGAGATTTACTGAATGTTATTCTTGATGAAATGACCCTTGCGTTAAGTCGACAACAGCGGGTGGCATTGGTGGGCTTTGGATCATTCGAGGTGCGTGATTATAAGGAACGTCAGGGGCGCAACCCGCAAACGGGAGAGGCTATATTGATACCCGCATCCAAGGGGGTTCACTTTCGCCCCGGTAAGGCTTTAAAAGATAAAGTGGCCGAGTGAAAAAACAGCTTGGCGGTGGCCTTTTTATTGTTAACCATTCGGTATTCAACAGTGAGTGGTTTTTTAGGTAGGGAATGATTATGAAGTTTTGGTTTATGTTGTGGGTTCTGGGCCTGCGAATGTGGTGGTTGGCGCGTAACAACGAAGACTTTCAACGTAACTTGTCCGGCCAGGATATTATTCTTCAATTTCAAACCCATGATGGCAAAATCGCCCGCCATTATGTGATTAAAAACGAGCGGGTACATGCTTTTGGCGGTCAGCACTTGCAACCGTCTCTGGTGCTGTCATTCAAAGATGCTGCCTTTGCGGCGGATACCATCAGCAAAGCCGGTAAAGATCCGTCGATTTTTATGAAAGGTATGCAGTCGCAGGATATTAAAGCAACCGGAAATCTGGGTTTAATGATGTGGTTTATGGGGTTGGTTAAATACCTTAAACCCCAAAAGAAAAATAAAGCCACATAACGTATGGTTGGATAATCAGTTTTGTTCTGATCAGCTACACTACATAAAACAGGCTAAGAGTAAAAGCTAAGGGCTCAGCGTGCAGGAAGCGGATAATAATAATTTAACGGTAAAAATCGGTATTGGTCTGATTGCAGGTTTTGTGGTGGGCTGTGCCTGCTACTTTTTCATGCAGTATTACCCCGAAGCCGGGTTTTCAGTTTTTCTAAAAGACTACATCATTGATGGTGTTTTTCATGTGGGTGGCAAAATTTTTGTTAACCTGCTGAAAATGATGATTGTGCCACTGGTGTTTGTGTCCCTGATTTGCGGGGTGGCCTCTACTGAAGAAGTAAAAAGCTTAGGGCGGCTTGGCATTAAAACTTTTTTGCTGTATCTGATGACAACCGGCATCGCTATTTCACTGGCACTTGCCATGGCCACAATCATAGATCCAGGCGCAGGCATTCATATTGATCAAACGGTTAACTTTGAAGCCAAGCAACCGCCGCCATTTACTCAGGTGTTAATTAATATTTTCCCGTCAAACCCGATTCAGTCGATGTCTGATGGTGCCATGCTGCAAGTGATTGTGTTTGCCATCATGGTGGGGATTGCCTTAACCCATACCGGTGAAGCCGGTGAGCGTATTACCCGGGTGTTTGTTGATTTGAACGTGGTGATCATGAAACTCGTTCAAATGATTATGGGGCTGGCACCCTATGGGGTTTTCTTTTTAGTGGCAAAAGTATTTGCCAACCAGGGGCCGGATATTTTGCTGGGCCTGGGGCAATACGTTTTCGCGGTTATTTTTGCGTTGCTGCTGCATGTAATTTTTACCTATGGTGCGATTGTTCAGTTTATTGCCAGGCTTAATCCACTGATATTTATTCGCCGTATGTGGTCGGCCATTATGTTTGCCTTCAGTACCGCCAGCAGTGCCGCTACTATGCCGATCACCTTAGGGGTTGTGGAAAAGCGCCTGGGTGTTAAAAACAGTGTTGCGTCGTTTACTATTCCACTGGGCACCACGGTGAATATGGATGGCACTGCCATTATGCAAGGGGTAGCAACGGTATTTATCGCCGGGGCCTATGGCATTGATTTAACCCTGGGTGATTTTTTGGCCGTTATTGCCACGGCTACGTTGGCATCTATTGGCACGGCGGCAGTGCCCAGTGCCGGTATGATTACACTGGCTATGGTGTTGGGGCAGGTAGGCTTGCCTGCTGAAGCCATCGGCTTGATTTTAGGGGTTGATAGAATCCTCGATATGATACGCACGGCTGTGAATGTCACCGGCGATGCGGCCGTGACAACGGCTGTTGCCCGTACAGAAAATGCATTAAATATAGAAACGTTTTATAACGGTGAGGCCTCTTCTGTACAGCGGTGAGGCCTCTCGTCAAAAGCATAAAGTGGTTGTATTAAACGCATAAAATTATTTTACCAAGAGTATAAGAATGAAAATTCTAAAATTTTATTGGTTAATTGTTTTACTGGGCAGTTCTTTCAGTGCAGCCAGTATGGCTTCAGATTTGGAAACCACTACTGAATTAGAAACCACGACCGAGCATCTGATCATTCAGAATCTTTTAAAGCAGACAGGTGTTATGGAACTGTTGTATCAGCTTCCTGACTGGATTGATCAGGAACTGCAACACCTGGAAGCAACGCCGGTTCCGTTTGATGATCAGGAGCTTGCAGTGGTGCGCGACGATCTGGAATTAAGCTTTGCCATGTCTGCGATAAAAAAATCACTGGTAGCGGCGCTTGCCAAAGACTTTTCCCTTCAGGAATTACAGTCTTTGCACCAGTTGTTTAAGGCACCTGAAATCAAAAAATTTCATCGTTTACAGGAAAAAACCGCAAGTGAATATATACAGGCGGATATTCGCAGTTATAAAGCGAAACTGAAAAGCGCAACGCCCAGGGGAGCGCGGGTGAGGCTGGTGGAACAGTTAAGCGATCATTTAAATCAAGCCAATATGGAATCGGATCTGAAAGTCGAATTGCGAAAAACATTGTTGATAGCGGTTTCCTGGATGAAGTCCAAAGAAGTGCTTAAAGAACCTATGTTGGAAAATGAGTTAACCAGTTATCATCGGCGTGTGGCTGATAAAATAGATCAGCAGGCGCTGGTTTTTTATTTGTATTTGTTCAGGCGAACACCCAGTGATCAGTTAAGTCAGCTGGTAAATAATTTTACAGCGCCAGAATTTCGCAGGTTTATGGAGGTTTGTCATCAGGTCATGCTTTCCAGCATTCGCCAACAGCGTCAGCAAATACTGGAAAAAACATAGCTTATTGACTCAGGTTGTTGGCCATGCTGAGTAAATCATCTTTCTTATCCAGTATTTTTTCACAGGCTGATTCTGCATCCGCTGGATCTAAGTTTAAGTCTGCAAAAAGCTGCGGTGGAATGGGCTCAGGGTTGCCTTGATATAAACCTTTGGCTTTTAACAAATTAACCGCCACATAAATAATCTTTGCGTATTCGCTATGGTCACCATTGTAATCCTGGCTTTGGCCCCAGCGAATCGCTTTAACCACTTCCTCTGGCATTCCCCAGGAATCCATAAGCTGTGCGGCAATCTGTTCACGGGATACCCCAATTAAATGCCGTTCCAGGTAGGAGTGATTAACGTGGGGGTTGGCTTCAATATAGCGATTGACCAGTTGAAAATGCGGTGGAAAAACATGGGCCAGTATCAAATAGCCGTAGTTATGTAACAAACCGCTTAAATAAGATAAACCTAAACATGGGCGACTGTCGGCGGTAATGGCTCTTACCAGGCTCTCGGCCATGGCAGCGGTATAAACGGATTCATGCCAATACCTGTTAACGCCGTACACGCCATCTTTTGGTACCTTTAAGGATTTTCCCAGCGCTAAACCTAACGCCAGATTGATTACCAGGTCAAACCCCAGTACGCGCACCACGGCATCCTTTATCGAGCGGATACTGCCGGGGGCAGCATAATAAGGGGAGCTTGCCCAACTTACCACCTGTGATGCCAGGCTCGGATCTTTTTCTACGATAGCCGCCAGTTCGCCTGTGTCTGCATTGGGGTCTAAGCGCAGTTGAATGATACGCTCTGCGGTATCCGGTAAAGGGGGCATTTCCAATGTTTGATCAAGGCGCTGTTTGATTCTTAAAGTGGTAAATTTTTGAATAGAAGATTCAATTTCAGCACGGTCATTTTTTTGAATGGAATCTGTTAGCTGGGCGACAGGAATACAAAAATTGCCTATATCTGCCTGCCCCAGTGCCTTTTTAAAAGCTTCATTGCTAAGCGCTATGTAATGGCCATCATAGCCGGAGTCTAAATAAATTTTTTCGCTTTCAATCAGTGCCGCATCAACCACAATAGGCAGATTATAAAGTGATGGAATAGCGGGCAGTGATTTTGCGCCTAATTCGTTGGTCAGGCGCTCCTGTTCCTCTGGCGTCACCGCTTGTAAACACCTGCCCAGTTGTTCACACAATTCCGATAAATTTAACAGAGTGTCCTGCGGCATTAATACCTGTAGCTTGCCCAGGTTGTCGGTCAGCATAACGTTGATGGCGACGACCTCACCGGAAATCGTGCTTGCGCTTTTTAATTCATGCACTGGCATCAGGCCTTCACTGACAACCTGGTAATGAATGCCCTGCTCTTCCAGGCATTGTTCTACTTTACGGGAAATCGACATTTCCTTAATTCCAAGCAATGGGTGTTTATCTAATAAGAATAGACATAAGACAGGAATTAAGGCAATTTCCCTATAGAACGCTGTGACTGGCCGTGTTTTATAATGGTTTGATTTAAAACGTCTTTATATTTGTGAACACTTTTGAAGAAGAAAAAATACTTTATTTTTAACCTGTTTCTCCCGATTCAGCTGCCAACCCTGGGGTAGCGGTGGCAGCTGGAAGCTGTTTTCTGCTTCAATGTAGATATAACCGTGATTTTTTATATAACTATTATTCAAAAGTTTTTCCAGGGCCTGCTGCAACAGGCTGCTATGAAAAGGAGGATCGAGAAAAACAATATCAAAAGCATCGGTATTGCAGGTATCGTTACTCAGCGCTTTAGCTCGCTCAAGCCAGCCAATGGCGTCGGTATTAATCACGGCTCCCTGCTTGCATTGCAGTGTTGTCAGGTGTTGTTCTATCTGGCGGGCGGCAGCCTTTGATTTTTCGATAAAAGTGACCTGCCTGGCACCTCTGGAAAGTGCTTCCAGCCCCAATGCGCCGCTGCCGGCAAACAGATCCAAACAGTTCGCGCCTTCGATATCGAACATTAACCAGTTAAACAAGGTTTCCCGAAAGCGATCCAGAGTGGGTCTTAACCCTTGTTCAGGGGTAAAGGTTAGTTTTCTGCCCCGCCATTGGCCACCAATAATACGTAGCTGCTGCTTGGCCCTGTTTGAGGGTGATGGTTTGTTTTTCATTGTTGCGAAGGTGTTTTGTTGGTGCCCGTTGGCGCAGCCGGCCCTACCGTTATAGTGACTAACTGATCCGGGTCGACTGCTTTGGCAAAGGCTTTCTTTATATCTGCCACCGTAACTTTTTCAATATGAGAAAGATATTGATCAAGATAATCCAACGGTAAATCATAAAATCCAATGGCACCTAAATTACCCACCATGCTGCTGTTGCTGGCGATACTTAGCGGAAAACTATTAATAATGTTTTCTTTTGCATCATTCAGCTCCTGTTCTGTTGGGCCTTCGTTCATAAATTGAATGAGCGTTTGCCGCATTAAATCCAATGCCTGCTGGCGCTGATCGTTGCGGGTTTGCAGCCCCATTATAAAGGGGCCGTTTGCCGCCATGGCCGAGAAATAACTGTACACACTATAGGCCAGCCCCTTGTCTTGGCGGATCACTTTGTTTAACCGGGAAGCAAAGCCGCCACCACCTAGAATTTCGTTGCCAACAGTTAAGGCGTAACGAGTCGGGTCGTTGCGTTGAATGCTGCTGGTGCCCATTAATACATGACTTTGGGTTGATGAAAATACCTTGTGCAGGGTTTTATTTGCAGTATCCGCCGGTGTTGGCAGGCGGCTGGCCGGTGCCCCGGCTGATAAAACGGTATCTATCTGATTGGCAATCGCTTTAGCCTGTTCGGTTGTGATATCGCCCACAATGGCAATCACCAGATTACTCGCCACATAATAGCGCTGATAAAAGTTTGCCAGGTCACTTTGCGTCATCGACTTAAGGCTGTCGTCAGTGCCTTCGGGTGGTATGCCATAGGGATGTTGTTCATACAGCGCCTGATAAAAAGCACCGGAAGCGATTTTGTCGGGGCGCTGTTTCTGATGTTCCAATGAAATTAACAGTTGCTTGCGAATTCGTTCAATGCTGTCTTTGGGGAAACTCGGTGCCGATATGATTTCATAAAACAGATCAAGCGCTTTATCGAGGAACTTTTTATCGGAAAGTGTTCGCAACGAAACCATAGCCATATCTCGATAGGAGCCATTGCTGAAGTTAGCTCCCAGACTTTCAAAATGGCGGGCAATATCATCCACCGAATAGTTATCGGTGCCTTCATTTAACATGCTGTTGGTAAAGCGGGCCAGGCCAGGCTGTGTGCCATCACGGGCACTGCCGGCATTAAATACCAGGCGAATATCAACCATGGGCACTTCGCGGGATTCAACAAACAATACTTTGGCACCTTTTTGGGTGGCCCATGATTGAATATCAATCTGATGGGGTTTAACCGGTTTGCTGGCAATAATATCGAGCGACTTTAATGTGTTGCTGTCTTCGTTCTCAGCAAACAGTTCGGCGTTATCGGTTTCGCTGATGGGCTTTGATGTCAGTGCTTGTTGCTGGAGGGCTTCTTTACTGCCGGGCAAGGTTAACGACACCAGTATTAAAATAGATGTGATAAGAATAATCATGTTTAGCGCCTGACGACTAAACCGGGGTGATGATGAACGCTTGGTTGCCATAGGAACTCTCTTGGTCTGGGCAATAAAATATTTTGGTCTGGGTAATCAAATAATAAAGTGGTGAAACGCCAGGTTAACTGTCTGGTATTAACCTCGCGGTGGTTTTTCTATTGTTAATTAAATATTTTTTGGCAACCGCCTGTACCTGTTCCGGTGTAATGGCGCTCAATTTATCGGTGAATTGATCCATTTCCTGCCAGGATCGGCCAATGGCTTCCATGCGGCCAATTTGATTGGCCTGGCTGGAAATGGAATCCTGCTGATAAACAATGCCGGAAATTACCTGGGCTTTGACACGCTCCATTTCTTCTGTTGAAGGCGGGCTTAACTGAAGTTTTTTAACCTGCTGCTGCAATGCTGCTTCCACATCGCTTAACGAATGGCCCTGGGCAGGCACTGCGCTTAAATAAAACAGCGTATCGCCCAGGGAAAACCCGCCATAACCGGCGCTGGCGCTGGCCGCAATCTGTTGTTTGCGAATAATGTCGGTTTCAATTCGCGCACTGTAGCCGCCATCCAGCACACCGGCCAGCATTCTAAGCGCATAGACTTCCCACTCCTGTTCAGCAGTATTAATGCCGGGCACGTTAAAGCCCATATAAAGTGCGGGCACCTGTGCCGGTACAGCAACATCAACCACTCGCTGCCCCAGCGAAGGGGCTTCCCGATTGCGGGGTGCTTTGGGAACCGGCCTGGCGGGTAGCGGGCCAAAAAACTGCTTCGCCAGAGAAAACACTTCCTGGTGATCCACATCGCCCACCACCACCAAAATGGCATTGTTAGGGGTATACCAGGTTTGATACCACTGCTTTACATCGTTAACGGCGAGGTTATCCAGGTCGTGCATCCAGCCAATAATGGGGTGGTGATAGCCGCTGGAAAGATAAGCGGCCGCCATAAAACGCTCGTAGGTACGGGCGTTGGGGTTGTCGTCGGTACGCAGGCGGCGTTCTTCTTTAACCACCTCGATTTCTTTGTTGAATTCGGCTTTCGGGATTAACGCATTCGCCATGCGATCTGCTTCCAGCTCCAGGCTTAGCGCCAGGTTGTTGGCCTGCATCATCTGGTAGTAACCGGTGTAATCGTAAGAGGTAAAAGCGTTTTCAGAACCGCCATAGCGGGCAATGATTTTGGAAAACTCCCCCGTAGGTACTTTGGGGGTGCCCTTGAACATCATGTGCTCTACCACATGGGAAACTCCGGTTAAGCCAATGGGCTCATAGCTGGAACCCACCTTGTACCACACCTGGCTGACCATTACTGGGGCTCGATGATCTTCGCGCACCACGATTTTCATGCCATTTTCCAAATGCGTTTCAAAGGTATGCTGCTCAGCTGTTGGCTGCTGCGTTGCGAGGGATGCCGAGGCCACCAACGTCAGGATGGCAGCGACGCAGATTTCTGTTTTTCTCATTCAATTTTACCTGTCAGGTGGCATTTGATTTGCTGCAAGCTGTTTACTCGCCGACTTGCCGGGAAAATAGCTGTTTCTCATGGTAACAAATGGTAGGATACTCCGTTGTTCAACGCTATACAGACCCGCAAAAGTTTTAAGAGGTTCCCCTTATGGCGGATGCTGCGCTAGAAAAATCTGTGTTCGAGGCCTATTTTAACGGTCAGGTTTTGGCAAATCCTGTGTTAGATGATTCTTTGGCACAGGATCAGCGTATTTTTACGCGCTTTTTTGAGCCTGCCAACGATGCGCCACCGGCGGCCCCTTCGCAGCCTGCTGAAAAGCCGGTAGCACCTGAAGAAAAGCAGCAGCCCGTGACAGCGGCCCCCACCCCTCCGGCAGGCGTTGAAGAAGTCCCGGAAGTCTCTTTCTTTACCCGCATGAAAAAGGGCTTGAGCCGCACTCGTTCCAGCTTTTCCCGCGGCATGGCCAATCTATTGATTGGTAAAAAGGAAATTGATGACGAGCTGTTCGAAGATATTGAAACTCAGCTGTTGATATCGGATGTGGGTATTGATGCTACCAATCGCATTATGAAAAATCTGGCCGAACGGGTAGATCGTAAAGAGCTGTTCGATTCAGATGCACTTTATACCGCATTGCAGGAAGAACTATGCGCCATTTTGGGCGACAGCACCATTTCGTTTCAGGTAAATCCCGCGAAAAAGCCCTATCTGATTCTGGTGGTGGGCGTTAATGGTGTGGGTAAAACCACCACCATTGGTAAATTGGCCAAACGCTTACAGCTTGATGGAAAATCGGTGATGCTGGCTGCCGGCGATACCTTCCGCGCTGCGGCGGTGGAGCAGTTACAGATTTGGGGTGGGCGTAACGATATTCCGGTAATCGCACAACATACCGGGGCCGATTCAGCATCGGTGATTTACGATGCATTGCAGGCAGCACAAAGCCGTGAAATTGATGTATTGATTGCCGATACCGCTGGCCGCCTGCACAACAAGTCCAACCTGATGGAAGAACTGAAAAAGGTAACGCGGGTGTTAGCCAAGCTGGACCCAACCGCCCCCCACGAGGTAATGCTGGTGCTGGATGCCGGTACTGGCCAGAATGCCCTGAATCAGGCGCAACTGTTTGATGAAGCAGTGGGTGTCACCGGCATTACTCTTACCAAACTGGATGGTACTGCCAAGGGTGGTATCGTATTTTCTTTGGCAGAGAATACCCATTTGCCGATCAAGTTTATTGGTGTCGGTGAAAGCATTGACGATCTGCGGCCTTTTGATCCGAAAGAGTTTGTTGCAGCGTTGTTTGATGAAGAAGACTAACCCCAAAACCAGGCGAACGGCTGGCATTAATAAATAATAGAACTGACAATAGCAACGCTATATTGACATGATTGAATTTAAGCAGGTTTGTAAGCGCTACGAAAACGGTAAAGATGCGCTGAATCAGGTGTCGTTCGATCTGGCTGCCGGAGAGCTGACCTTTTTAACCGGGCATTCCGGTGCCGGTAAAAGTACCCTTCTTAAACTGATCACTTTGATTGAACGCCCCTCTCAGGGGCAGATCATTATTGATAGCCAGAACCTGAATGGTATTGGCCGTCGGGGAATCCCCTATTTTCGCCGCAAGGTGGGCGTTGTTTTTCAAAATCACCAGCTGCTGTTTGATCGCAAGGTTTACGATAACGTAGCGTTACCACTGCTGATTGCCGGTTTTAGCCCCAGGGATGCTGGTCGCCGGGTGCGTGCCGCACTGGATAAGGTTGGCCTGCTCGATAAAGAACAGCTGTTCCCGATTTCCTTATCCGGTGGCGAGCAGCAGCGGGTGGGCATTGCCCGTGCTGTGGTGAATAAACCGCCGATTCTGTTGGCCGATGAGCCCACCGGTAATCTTGATCCGCAGCTGTCTGCTGAAATCATGGATTTATTTCAGCAGTTCTGCCAAGTGGGTGTTACCGTTTTGATTGCTACCCATGATGTCGGCCTGATTAACCGCTATTCTCACCGTTTGCTTACCTTGAAAGAAGGGCGGCTTATCCATAATGGCTTGCCCACTGCGACCTCGATGGAGCTGGAACCATGAGCGCCCATCGGCAAACACCGCGCCGCGGTGCCAGCGTTGCCAAAACCGCGTTTTCACAGCGCCTTACAAGCTACAAAAACCATCATAAGGAAGTAGCAAAAAGCAGCTTGGGCCGGCTGCTGGGTACACCGCTGTCTACTTTGATGACGATACTGGTCATTGCTATTGCACTGGCTTTGCCGATGGGCTTGTATGTCATGCTGAAAAACGCGCAATCGCTAAGCCGCGACTGGGATGGCACAGCGCAAATATCCTTGTACCTGAAACTGCAAACCCGGGAATCAGCAGGCAGAGCACTGGCCGATAAACTGGCACGGCGTGCTGATATTGCAAAAACACAGTTTATTTCCAAAGAGCAGGCACTGGAAGAATTCATTGCGCTATCCGGTTTTGGAAACCTGCTTTCAGAAGTGGGGGATAATCCGCTACCGCCGGTGGTGGTGGTTTACCCGGTCGCCCGGGATCTGCAAAAGGCGGAAGTATTGCAGCAGGAACTGGCTAAGCTGCCGCAAGTAGATGATGCACAACTGGATGCGCAATGGGTAAGGCGTCTGCATGCCATCCTGGATCTGGCAGAGCACATTGTTCTGGCGCTGGCCTTGGGGCTATCGCTGGCGGTTCTGTTGGTGATCATTAATACTATTCGTCTGGCCATTGAAAGTCGCCGCGATGAAATTGTGATTGTGAAGCTGGTGGGGGCCACCGATGCGTTTGTGCAACGGCCGTTTTTATATACCGGCTTGTGGTATGGCCTGGGTGGTGGCATTGTGGCCCTGCTGATTATTCAATCGGTACTGTTCTGGGTGGATTCTCCGGTGGCGAAACTGGCTGATTTATACAGCAGCGCCTTTAACTTGACCGGTTTAGGCATTGGCCCCACCCTGGCTTTATTACTAACCAGCTCCGGGCTGGGCTGGCTGGGTGCCTGGTGGGCTGTTCGTCAGCATTTAAAATCCATAGAGCCGCGCTAAATGGTGTTTTACAAGTTTTTATCGTAAAGTTGTTTGTTTTTTAGTCTTTTTCTGTGATTAAACTTGCAATTATTTGAAATAAATCCAATATTATCCGGTTGCAAGTAGAATAAGTTTTATCAAACCGCTGTCTATTAACAAATACAAAAATGGAATAATATTTGGAACTTTGGGTACTGTTAGCACTCTAAATAATAAGACTGCTGAACTTTTATTCCAAAGTGTGGAGGAAAGAATGAGTAAAGCATTACAACCAGCCATGATCGCCGTTCCAGGCGTTAACCTGGAAGCTTACCTGCAAGGAGTGAGCAGTATACCCATGCTCAGCGCCGAGCAAGAGCGCGACCTGGCAGAACGTCTTTTTTATGATGAAGACGTAGATGCTGCTCGCCAGTTGGTACTTTCCCACCTGCGTTTTGTTGCTCACGTTGCCAAAAGCTATTCTGGCTACGGACTGCCGTTGGCGGATTTGATTCAGGAAGGCAACGTAGGGTTAATGAAGGCAGTAAAACGCTTCGATCCTAATGTTGGCGTTCGTCTGGTGTCCTTTGCGGTACATTGGATCAAGGCGGAAATCCACGAATATGTATTGAAAAACTGGCGTATCGTTAAGGTGGCTACCACCAAGGCGCAGCGTAAACTGTTTTTTAACCTGCGTAGCCAGAAAAAGCGCCTGGGCTGGATGAGCAACGATGAAATCGAAACCGTTGCTAAAGAACTGGGTGTTAACCCCTCTGAAGTGCGCGAAATGGAAGGCCGCTTGGCGGCTTACGATGCTGCCTACGATGCCCCCGCAGAGGCAGACGATGAACAGGCGGGTCAGGCACCTGCTTATTATCTGGAAGATACCTCTGTGGTTGATCCTGCCGAGATCCATGAGCAGCAGGACTGGGAAGAAAGCACCAATGGTAAGCTTTACCAGGCGCTTAGCCATCTGGATGACCGAAGTAAGGATATTCTTGAAAAACGCTGGTTTGCCGATAAAAAAGCAACCCTGCATGAACTGGCAGCAACCTATGGTGTATCGGCTGAGCGAATCCGCCAGCTGGAAGCTAATGCAATGAAAAAGCTTAAGGCATCCATGCTGGAGGCCTAGTGCAGGATGATGTAGTGTAAAATTATCATGTTGTTGAAAATCAAAAAGCCGGTTGAGTTTTGCTCAACCGGCTTTTTTTGTGGGCAGCAGGCGCAGTGTCAGGTATAACACCGGCCAGACAATATCTATTATCAGGAGATTATCAATGAAAACACTATTAATAGCCGGTGCCTTACTGATGGCAAGTGCTGTGGCGCTGGGTGCATTCGGTGCCCACGGGTTAAAAGATAAACTGGCACTGGATATGTTACAGGTTTATCAAACCGGGGTTGAGTACCACTTTTTTCATGCACTGGGCATATTGTTGATCGGCGTGATTGCCGGGTTTTATCCCAATGTCAGTGGCGTGCAATGGGCAGGGTGGTTGCTTATCGCTGGTGTCTTGCTGTTTTCGGGTAGCCTTTATGTTCTGGCGCTATCGGGCATTAAAGGGCTGGGTGCCATTACACCTATTGGCGGCATGGCGTTTATTATTGGCTGGGTTACACTGGCCGTGTCGCTTTATCGACAATCATAACCACAGAAGCAGGGCAGCCTGATGTAAAATAAGCGGTTGCTATCAAACACGTATTTACTGGAAAATACCGCCTGTTTTCGGGGCTGCTATTGAAGAGATCATCATGTCTGAGCAAGGCTTTATTACCATCACTGTTAACGGCGATAGCCAACAAATTGCCGCCGGCAGCACCGTCAGCCAGTTGCTGGCTACTATGGAATTGGCCGGAAAACGACTGGCTGTGGAATGCAATGAGGAAATCGTACCAAAAAGCACCCATCAAACCCGAGTGCTGCAAGATAACGACCGCCTGGAAATAGTTCATGCCATTGGTGGCGGTTGAGTTGATAAAGGAAGCAGAATGTCTGATAAAAAAATTGAAATAGCAGGTGTTGAGTACGGCTCGCGCCTGTTGGTAGGTACCGGTAAATATCAATCCCTGGAAGAAACCCGCGAAGCCATTGCTGCCAGCGGTGCAGAAATTGTAACCGTGGCAATTCGGCGTACCAATATTGGTCAGAATCCGGATGAGCCTAATTTACTGGATTATATTTCCCCGGATGAATTTACCCTGTTGCCCAATACCGCCGGTTGTTATACCGCCGACGATGCAATACGCACCTGCCGTCTGGCCCGTGAACTGCTGGACGATCATCGCCTGGTGAAACTGGAAGTGCTGGGTGATCAGAAAACCCTGTACCCCAACGTGGTGGAAACCTTAAAAGCCGCCGAAGTGCTGATTAAGGAAGATTTTCAGGTGATGGTTTATACCTCTGATGATCCCATTGTTGCCAAAGAGCTGGAAGATATGGGTTGCGTGTCGGTGATGCCGTTAGCGGCTCCCATAGGCAGCGGCCTGGGGATTCGTAACCCTTATAATATTCGCATGATTCTGGAAGATGCCAAGGTGCCGATTATTGTGGATGCCGGTGTTGGCACTGCATCGGATGCCGCCATTGCCATGGAACTGGGTTGTGATGGTGTGTTGATGAACACCGCCATTGCCGCAGCCC
This sequence comes from Gammaproteobacteria bacterium, assembly GCA_002748575.1. Classification (GTDB taxonomy): domain Bacteria; phylum Pseudomonadota; class Gammaproteobacteria; order Pseudomonadales; family Ketobacteraceae. The sequence goes on along the minus strand of PDSR01000033.1, from coordinate 10,200 downwards.
GCAACCCGGTGTTGATGGCTTCTGCCATGAAGAAAGCCATTGAAGCAGGTCGTGAAGCCTATGTGGCAGGTCGTATGCCGCGAAAACTTTACGCCAGTGCATCTTCTCCCATTGATGGTACCTTTTTCTAATATGTCCGAACCACAGCAACCGCAGCCAAAGCCGGAATACAAAGAACGCCGGATTCGCAGTTTTGTGCGCCGTCAGGGGCGCTTAACGGAAGGCCAGTCGCGAGCATTACACGACCATTGGCAGGATTATGGCCTGGAACTTTCAAACGGCAGGCTGGATATGGCCGGCTGTTTTGGCCGGGAAGCGCCGGTGATTCTGGAAATTGGCTTTGGTAATGGCGATTCCCTGCTGAGCATGGCAGAGCGCCAACCCGGGAAAGACTTTATTGGTATTGAAGTACATCGCCCCGGGGTGGGTGCGCTGATTAACAATGCTCAGCGCCTTGGTGTTCACAATATTCGCGTCTATTGCGATGATGCCATTGAAGTGCTAAAGCAAGCCATTCCCGATAACAGTCTGGCGGGCGTACAGTTATTTTTCCCCGATCCCTGGCATAAAAAGCGCCATCACAAACGGCGCATTGTGCAGCCTGCTTTTGCTGAAACCATAGCCACCAAGTTACAAGCCGGTGGCTATTTTCATATGGCCACTGACTGGCAAAATTACGCCGAACACATGATGGCAGTGATGTCTGCCTGTGAGCTGTATGAAAATAAAATGGGCGGTGAAAACTATGCACCGCGCCCGGATTATCGCCCCGAAACTAAATTTGAGCGCCGGGGTATTCGCCTGGGTCACGGAGTTTGGGATCTGATATTTATTAAAAAGTAAATTCAGCAACCGTTATTGATAAGGCCTTGCAGGATTATCGTTATTTCTACCTTCATAAAATCATTGATTGGCAGGCTGCCCTGTTTGAGAAAACATGGGGCCGAGCGAGAGTTCAGTTTAATGTATCGTGTTATTGTTATTTCTGCGTTGTTATTGATGGCCTGCAGCGCCCGGGCCCATTTGCCGGCGGATGTAAACATTGGCAGCCCAGAGCCTTTTGAAAACTGGAAAACCCTGGAAACTGCACACTTTCGGATTAACTTTCAGGCCCGGCATTTAGCTTTTGCTCAGCGTATGGCGGCCATCGCTGAAAATGTTTATGACAAAACCACTCGCTGGATGGCATGGCATCCCCGTGATGTGACAGAAATCATTATTAACGACACCTTTGATGAATCCAACGGGGGTGCCAGCCCGCTGCCTTACAATCGGTTTTTTATTTCGATGAATGCGCCCATTGAAGGGCAGTTAGTGGATAACTCTCCCTGGATGGAATTAGTATTTACCCATGAGTTTATTCATATTTTGCATCTGGATCAGGCTTCGGGGTTGCCGGATCAGTTGCGTCGTATTTTTGGCAGGGTGTTTTTTTCTTTTCCTCAGATATTCAGTCCAAAATGGCTCACCGAGGGTTTAGCGGTTTATGGTGAAACCGATAAAGCAGCGGGTTTTGGCCGTGGTCGTGGTGCTATGTATGCTGGCATGATGCGTGCCGAAGTCATCAAGGGAATGCGGTCACTCACGCAGTTAAGTTATCAGGGTTATCATGGTACCGACTGGCCGTTAGGACAGGTGTACCTTTACGGTTACTATTTTTTTGAATTTGTAGAGGCTGAATATGGCCAGCAAACTCTGAACGCTTATGTAAAAAACTGGAATAACAATCTTATTCCCTGGCGTTTGGATTCCCGTTCAAAGGAAGTCTTTGGCGTTAGCGCAGAAACGCTTTGGTCGCAGTTTCAAACTTATACTAATAAAAAGTTTCAGCCCACCATAGCGAAGATTAAAGCAAACGGTGTACAACCTTCGCAGGCTATTGCAGTCAAACCTGTTGTGAATGCCAATCCGGTGTGGATGCCTGATGGCGATATGTATTTTTATCACAATAATGGCCATGATCATGCGCGGATTGAATTACGAAAAGCCGATGGCAGTTTAAAAACGGTTACTCAGGTGAAAGGCTTTTCCATGTTTGATGTACATGCAAAAAAAGGCTTGCTGTTATCGCGGGCTGCTATTTGTGATAATACCCGCCTTTATACCGATCTTTATATTCAGGCACCCGGCCAAACCGAATGGCGCCGGATAACTGAATGCGGACGCTACCCAAGGGCATTCTGGAGCCCCGATGGTAAGTTTATTGTGGCGGTAAAAGTGGGGGACGGCCAAACCAGCCTGGTGTTGCTGGATCTTGCCGGTAAAGAGCTGGCTTTGCTTGATAAGCTGGGTTTGGGTGAGGCTATTGGTCACTTTCACTGGGCGGGGAATGGTCGGGCGGTGGTTGCTGCCATTAAGCGGGAAAAAACCGGCTGGAATCTGGAAGAATACGATCTTTATAAGCGCACCTGGAAGCCGTTAACGCATAATCAGCATATTGAATACCATCCCACTTACAGTGCTGATGGAAAAAGTATTTATTTTGTATCGGATCAGGGAAACGCCCTGAACATTCGCCGCCTGGATCGCGCCACCGGAAAAATAACCACGCTTACCAATACCTTAACAGCTATTCTGGACTTTTCACCTAATCAAACGGGGGATGCGTTTCGCGCTGTGGAATATACGGCAGAAGGACTGGTGATCAATGAAGTGCAAATTAATCAGACATTTGCCACCTATAACGCCAGGGTGGATGTACAACAGCAACCAGAGCAGGCACCGGCAGTCGCTTCTTTTTCAAACTCGGCAGATTACGATCCATCAGCTTTTTCCAGTGTAAAAAATTATTCACCGTGGGATTCCTTACAGCCTCGTTCCTGGTGGGCATGGTGGACTATAGACGGTGCCAATAACGGTTCGGTGCAATTAGTGATGGATGGCAGTGATGCGTTGAATTTTCATTATTGGCAGGCTGCCCCACAATTTTATTACGATAAAAAACTGTGGGGCGGTGAATTTGCCTATACCTTTTATAATCGCTTAACCCTGCTTGCATCGCGTAAAGTAGATATAGAACAGGAAGAAGATATTGATAATAACCTGTTTGAAGAATGGGATCGGGAAGATCGTTATCAGGCCATTTATTCTCAGCCGATTAATTCACTGGAAACACGTATGCAGATGAATGTGGGTATTGCTCAGGAAAGAGTGGAGCGTACTTTTGAAATTAATGGCAATAAAACTGATGGTGAAAATAACCTGTTAGGTATTTTGTTTAATTGGAATAACACGGATTCGTTTCTACATTCCATTAGCCCGGAAAATGGCCGCGATGTTACCTTAACTGTGGAAAAATACAGTGTGTTTGGCGGTGGTATTAATAATGGGTTTGTGAGTGCGTTGGACTGGCGCGAATTTATTAGCCTGCCAAACAATCATGTGCTGGGTATGCGTTTTGTGTATGCAAAATCCGATGGTGGTGATACGGAAAAAACGTTAAAAATCGGCGGTAATTTCGATAATTACAGTAGCCTGGCGGCGACCATTGGTTTTGGTGTCGATAAGTATATGTTGCGTGGTTATAGTGATAACGCTCCCCAGTTGCAAGGCGATACGGTCAATGTGAATACCCTGGAATGGCGTATACCGATGTCGGAATGGTTTGATGGCTTAATGCTGCCACCGTTAGGTTTCGGTAAGTCCTCTTTAACCTTGTTTATGGATACCGGTGCTGCCTGGTTTAATGCCGATGGCAAAGACTATTATTCATCATTGGGCTTTGAAATTAACCCGCAGCTGTTAATTGGCTACGATACCTTTGCTTTCACTGCCAGCATTGGCATTGCCCATGGTTTGGATAATGAATTGGGCGGCACCGAAGCTTATTTCAGGTTGTTGACCAGTTTTTAGCGGATAATATTGTTTTTCCAAAAGCCCAGGCAATATTAGGTAACCCGAAAAGGTTTACGGAAGTGATTAACAATAATTAACACCATAACGACAACGGACAGGTACATCAGTATTTTCCAGTTGCTGGTATACGAACTGAGTATCTGGAAATCATTAACATAAATGGTTTCGCAGGCACCATTGCCTTTATCATCGCGGGTAGTGCTGGTGCCACGGATTGTTTGCCCATCTTTACCATAACTCGATAGCCAGCCGGATATTTTAATTTGATCGCCTATCGATACTTTTTCTATTTGCTGGCGAATGTAAGGATCTTCAGCAATCAGGTGGTTGTTAGAAAGCTGCTGACCATTAAAAGCAGCCCAGGCTTGATCAGAGTAGGTTTTGAAAAAACAGGTAAACTCACCATTCCAAAAATTCATATCGCCAAGATATTCGCTGGTAGCGTTGTCTTGCCATATAACACAAATATCCGCCACGTTAAGATGATCGCCCCAGCGACGGTGTAATCCATAATCACCATTATGAAACTGATAGGAAACCACCAGCCCGTAAATTTCGTATTCGTATTGCGGTTTTACTGTGTATAAAGTGTCGTTGACGGTTACCTCAAATGGCTGTGCTGAAATGGGCCGCTGGCTGGGTGCCTGTTGCACTTCGGGTATTGGCTGAAGCTGTGGGCCTATTAACAAATCATTGCCAAGATGGTTTCGTTGCCAAAAGGAAATAACAAATACAAGCAAACAAAGGGGAAGCAATATTTTTGTTGCCATAGTGGCAGCCTTTTTTACAAAAACAGTTGTAACAGGTCATTTAAGTATAAACGGCCTTTTTCAGTCGGCTGCCAAAATTGTTCGGTTTCAATAATAAGTTGTCGGTTTTTGGCGGTTTCGATAGCATCACTAATGGTATCCATGTCAAGCCCGGTGAAGTGGATAAAATCCTGTTTACGTACCCCCCTGTTTAAGCGAAAGCCATTCATAAAAAATTCAAAGGCCAGATCGGATGAGGCAACCACGTCGCTGGCAGCGGTAAACGGCTTTGCGTTATCCAGATAATCTTTAGGGGTGCGGGTTTTTTGATAGCGGGTAATGATTTGGGTGTCGATGTTGGTTATCTTGCCATGGGCACCGGCTCCTAAAGCCAGGTAGTCGCCAAACTGCCAGTAATTCAGGTTATGTTGGCTTTGTTGGCCGGGTTTGCTGTAGGCGGATACTTCGTATTGTTGAAAGCCTGCATTAGCAATCAGGCGTTGCCCTTGCTCCTGAATTTCCCACAGGGTTTCATCTTTTGGCAAGCGTGGGGGGTGAGAATAAAACACCGTGTTGGGTTCTATGGTCAGCTGATACCACGACAAATGGCCAGGATTTAAAGCAAACGCCGTTTGCAGATCCTGAAAAGCTTCTTCTTTGGTTTGTTGTGGCAGACCATGCATCAGGTCGATATTGAAATTGGTAAACCCTGCCTGGTGCAAGGCTTCAATGGCTTTGATGGCCTCGGCACCGTTGTGAATGCGTCCTAAGGCTTGCAAATGGCGATCATTAAAGCTTTGAATACCAATCGACAGGCGGTTAATGCCCGCAGCAAAATAACCGGCGAATTTCTGTTGCTCAAAAGTACCGGGGTTGGCTTCCAGGGTGATTTCCATGTCTTTTCTAAAAGCCAGTTTTTCTGCTAATGCCGATAGCAGCCGGTTTAAGGCATGGGCGCTGAACAGGCTGGGGGTGCCGCCGCCCATAAAAATGCTGTGCAATTCACGTCCCTGCCACAGGTGCTTGTCTTGTTCAAAATCGGCCAGTAAGGCATCAATGTAGCGTTCTTCATCAATGGTGCAGGCTTCATGGCTGTTAAAATCACAGTAGGGACATTTTTGAACGCACCAGGGGAAGTGAATATATAAACTCAGTGGTGGTTGAATTAACACGGATCAGCCACAAAAGTTGCAGTGCGTAGTGATGATTCCAGTTTCAATTTTTGCACCAGTTGCGCCAACGCCTGGCCGCGGTGGCTTAAACGGTTTTTAATGTCGGGTGTCAGTTCGGCTGCCATACAGTTTTCGCCGGGCACAAAAAATATCGGGTCGTAACCAAAGCCATTGGTTCCAGAAGGTGCAAAACCAATACGGCCTTCCCAGGTGCCTTGGCAAATAACCGGGGTGGGGTCGTCTGGGTGGCGAAGGTATACCATTACGCATTGAAAACGGGCGCTGCGCTGGTTGTCTGGAATGTCTTTCAGGGCATCCAGCAGTTTTGCATTGTTTAGCGCATCGGTGGCGTCCGGCCCGGCGTAGCGGGCACTGTATATACCCGGCTGCCCCATTAAGGCATCCACTTCTAAGCCGGAATCATCCGCCAGGGCGGCTTTGCCGGTTTGCTCTGAGGTGCTGCGGGCTTTCAGAATGGCGTTTTCCACGAAGGTTAACCCGGTTTCTTCGGCGGCCACGACTTTAAATTCCTGTTGGCCACGAACCCTGTAACCGAGTGGCGATAGCACTTCGTTGATTTCTTTCAGTTTGCCCTGGTTGCCAGTGGCAACGACCAGTTCTGTCATGGGTCTCTCTTTTATCGGTAAATTATGATTCGGTATAAAAATCCTGGGTGAAGCTGAGTTTAATCGGTGTGTGTTGCGGTGTCGGTTTGATTTTTATATCAAAGCGCAGGGTTTCCCGATTGGCGATAATGGTTTGCGCCAAATAATAAATGGATTCGCCTTCACCCACCATTTCAAATTCCAGGGGGCTTTCACTGCCGCTTAAGCGCCTTGCGTAGCCTGAAAGCTGCGCCACTACCGGTTTGGTGGTGCCGTCTTTCATTTTTTTGTGAACCGCAATATTGATCATGCCACGAAAACGGCTGCGGTTAAGGTTATAGGCTTTGGCGACTTGTTCGGTAATAAAGGATGCATTGAAGGCACTGTAATAAATCACATAGCCATCTTTTTCCAGGGTGGCGGCGTGGCTGTTGAAGCTGACAACACTTGCTACCAGGGCAAAGGCCATCAGAAAAATGGCCCGGATCAAGGGGTTGGCTGTTTTTAACGGGCGGTTTAACACGGTTATACCTCCTAACGGGTCACGTGATAAATGGCGGTTTCCCCAAACAGGTTCGGGAACCAGCGAATTAACGGGTTGTGGTTATCGTTTGAATCCACCACCATGCGATTTAATATCGTCAGCGACTTGCGATGACACAGCGCTTCAAAATCCCTGAAGGTACATAAATGAATATTGGGTGTGTTGTACCAGGTGTAAGGTAAAATTTTTGACACCGGCATACGGCCTTTCAACGCCAGGTATAAACGACAGCGCCAGTGGCCAAAGTTGGGAAAGGTAATGACACATTCTTTACCGATTCTCAGCATGTCATCAATAACTTTGTCGGGGTATTTAACCGCTTGCAATGCCTGGGTCATCACCACCGTGTCGAAGCTTTGGGTTTGAAAATTACCCAGGTCGCCATCAAGGTTCTGCTCGATCACATTAACCCGTTTTTTGATGCACTCAATAATCAGCGCTTCGTTAATTTCAATGCCATAACCGCGGACATTTTTGCTGTCTTTCAGCATCGCCAGCAGCGTACCGTTACCGCAACCCAAATCCAGCACACGGCTGTCGGGTTTGATCCAGTTTTGAATGGTTTCCAAATCATGGCGCATGCGGGTTATCTCCATCACATTCGATGGCGTCCATATACGCCTTGAATAATTGCACGTAGCGGGGCACATTCAATAAAAATGAATCATGCCCCTGCGGGCAGTCGATTTCTGCATAACTGACATTTTTTTCCGCAGCAATCAGCGCTTCGACAATTTCTTCAGATCGGGCCGGGGAAAAGCGCCAGTCGGTGGTGAAAGACAGCACCAAAAAATTACAGGTGGCCGGTGCAAAAGCCTGTGTCAGATCGTGATCAAAATCATGGGCCGGATCAAAGTAATCCAAAGCACGGGTCATCAATAAATAGGTGTTGGCATCAAAGCTTTTCGAAAACGCTTCGCCCTGATAATTCAGGTAGCTTTCTACCTGGAACTCCACATCGTAATCAAACTTGATGGCGCCATCGCGCAGTTCTCTGCCGAAGCGTTCACGCATGGCCTCATCAGAAAGATAGGTGATGTGGCCGAGCATTCGGGCAAGAATCAAGCCTGTTTTCGGCACCGTGCCTTTTTCATAGTAGTGACCATTGTGAAAATCGGTATCCGATAAAATCGCTTTGCGGGCAATTTCATTAAAGGCGATATTCTGGGCTGAAAGCTTTGGCGCGGCGGCAATCACTACGGCGTTTTTTAAACGCTCAGGATAATCAATAGACCACTGCATGACCTGCATACCACCAAGGCTGCCACCAACCACGGCAACCCATTGGTCAATTCCCAGGTGATCCGACAGCAGCGCCTGGCTGTTGACCCAGTCTTTCACGGTAACAATGGGAAAGTCGGGGCCATAGGGCTTGTTGGTTTCCGGGTTGGTGCTTTGCGGGCCGGTACTGCCATGACAGCCCCCCAGATTATTCACCGCCACCACAAAAAAACGGTTGGTGTCGATGGCTTTGCCGGGGCCGATACAGGTATCCCACCAGCCGGGCTTTTTATCGTCCATGCTGTGATAACCGGCGGCATGATGGTGACCGCTGAGGGCATGGCAGATTAATACCGCGTTGTTTTTGCGGGCATTCAGGGTGCCATAGGTTTCATAAACCAGCCGGAATCCGGGCAGCACTTTGCCGCTTTGAAGCTGTAACGGGGCTTCAAATTCAATAGCCTGTGGCTCAACCAGGCCAACGCTGTCCTTGGGAATAGATTCTGGCATGTTACTAACTGCGGGCGCCCCGACCGTTGATTCTTAAGTGCTGAATGTCAAAGAGGCGAAGTTTACTCTGATCTTTTCGGGTTGGCCACCGGGCGGTGCCGGTGTTTAACGTGCAGCAGCAGAGAACCGGGCAGGTTTTCGGGAGGACTCAGAGGGTGCCGGTTTGCGTAATTCACGAATAATGTCGCCGGCCTGTTCCAGTTGAAGGTCGATTTCATTCACCAGATCGTCCAGGTCGCTGGCTTGTTTTGCAGCGTTTTGGGCTTCGTTGGCGAGAGCTTTTAACCTTAGTACCTGCTCATCCAGCACCAGTTTGGTTTTTTGCGTGTTCTGATAAATAGGTAAAAGTACGTTATTCAGCCAGTGTTTGGTTTCTTTGCGAAGTTCCAGATAAATATTGGCAGCTTCGTTGGCGATGGTTAAAAAGAAGCGTTTCGATGTGGATTTTTGCTCAGTGAGTAATTTCTTTAAATTACGGCGAAAGCTACCGGATTTGTTTCTTAAATCGTTTAATCGTGTAATGTAAGGGCGAATATTCATCCGTGGGTAGTCAATGGGGGCAAGCCCCTGTTCGGCTTCATATTGCTGATAAATGCTGGCGACAGACGCCTGAATAGCCTGTTGCTGCTGTTCCATGTTTTCAATATCGCTGGTCAGTTTGCTGAAAAACACATCAATGGCATTATTCATTCCCACGATAGTCCAGCTGGATGTGAGCGCTTTGCCGGCTTCCTGGCGGTGGTTGTTGATATTGTCGGGATTGAGCAAGGCCAGCATTTTGGAACCGTCTCTTTCTATGACTTTGCGGCTGGTTTTCAGCATAATCAGCTTTTTGTGATAGAAGGCCTGTTCGGTTTTTGCCTGCGCTTCTAAATCCTGCAACTTTTGTTTGCGGTTTTCGCTACCAGAATCCAGAGTTTTTATCTGTTCCAGCAGGCTTTCCCGGCGGCGTTTGAGCATTTTGCGGCTGCCGTGAAGCATGGTGAGTACGTCTTTCACCACTTTGTTTTTCAGTATCAGTTCTTTGCGATGGGTAATGTCTTCTGAAAGCAGCTTTTCAAGGGCTGGCAAATTGCTGTTTTCAAGGCGGTCGGTGTCTTTATCTGCTCTGGCCACTATCGCTTCTTTGGCAGACACCGGCACGATTTCATCGGGTGCAATGCTCAACAGATGGGCGCACCGGTTTTGCATTTGCCTGACCACTTCGCGGTTGTAGGCAGGGCTTTCCAATTCATCCCAGATAGAATCAATTTTATTTAATATGGCATAAACGCCCGTGGTTTCCCGCAGGCTTAAATCACGGATATGGCGATTCCAGATATCCAGATCGGTGCTGCTAACGCCGGTTGAGGCACTTAACAGAAAACAAATGGCATCGGCTTCCGGTAACAGGCTGAAGGTGAGCTCCGGTTCGCAGCCCAGCGCATTTAAGCCCGGGGTATCCAGAATCACCAGTCCCTGACGCAGCAGTGGCTGATCGAAGCTGACCATGGCATGACGCCAGGCAGGTACATACACTTTAGTGGCGTCGCTTGGGTGACGTT
>PDSR01000032.1 GCA_002748575.1 Gammaproteobacteria bacterium | reverse complement strand
CGGAAAAAGGCTTGCTGAGTTGCGATGATTTTATGCCAATGGCCGAAGATGCCGGTATGGGCCTGGAGCTGGCCTGCTTGTTATGGAAAACGGCCTGTATGGAGTTGCGGGCAATGATGGCCGGTGAAGCGTTGCGTGATACTGTGAGGTTTATTATTCCCCTGCCAAATGGCTTGTTTGCACGGTCTGATCTGGCTCAGTGGTTAGAGAAAACAGCCAACAAGTATGGTATTCCTGCCGAGAGAATACTGATTGCCCTGCCTGAATCCTGCTTTTGGCTACGTGGCCTGGATGTTGATAAGAAATTGGATGAGATACAGGCCCGGGGTTTTGGTTTTGTGCTTGATAATTTTGCTTCCGGTTATTCATCACTGGAAATGTTGCGTACTATCAGTTATCAGGGAGTAAAACTGAACCCCAAACTGGTTGCGCGGCTGGGACTGTCGCAAACCGATGAAACGGTTGTAGATGCCGCCATCTACCTTGCCAAAAACCTGGGCCTGGAGGTAATGGCTAACGGTGTAGAAACAGAAAACCAGTACAGGTTTTTGAATGCCCGGGGTTGTGGCTGGTTACAAGGTGCGTATGTTGATAAGCAGTTGCCTTGTTAGCTGGCGGTTAACACAGCATACCGGAAATCCACTTGCCAATATCACGAATTTCGCTAACGCAAATTTCGTGGCCCATCTGATAGCTTTTCCAGCTAATGTTGTAATTCAGATCTTTAAGGGTATCGTAGGCTAAGCGAGCAGCGCGTTCTGCTATAACTTCATCTTGCTTGCCGTAGGCGACTTTCACCGGGATACTGCGATTTGATGCCGATACCGTGTTGGCAATGTCTTTGGTAATGCCCATATAAGTGGAAAGCGCGATCAAACCGGCCAGTTTTTCCGGGTAATGCAGCGCGGTGTGATAGGCCACAGCGCCGCCCTGGGAATAACCCACCAGCACAATTCTTTCGCAGGGAATACCTTTTTCATTTTCTGCCTTGATTAAATCAATGATCAGGTTGCTGGCATCCCGCAGGTGTTGCTCGTTTATTTTTCGTATTTCGGACAATTCAAGAATGTCGTACCAGGAGCGCATGGCCATACCGGAATTGCAGGTAACAGGGCGGATGGGCGCATTGGGAAAAACAAATCGAACTGCTAGGCTGGCGGGTAATTTAAGGTGGGGGACAATGGGTACAAAACCCTGGCCATCATCACCAATGCCATGCAGCCAGATAACCGAGGCGGTAGCAGGGGAGGATGGCTCTACAATTTCGCAGGGTAGCAGTGTAGACATTAACGGTGTTGACATTGAATAGTTTTAACCCGGAGGCCAGGTGAAATCACGTCCGGCCAGTACGTGAACGTGAATATGAAATACCGATTGGCCGGCTTCGGCACCGTTATTAACAGCCAGACGAAACTTACCAGCGTAGCCTTTGTCGGCTGCTACTTTGGCAGCGACTGTCATCAGGTGGCCTAATAACTGCTCATCTTCTTCGCTGGCATCAGATACTTTAGCTATGGGTTTTTTAGGGATCACCAGCGCATGCAGTGGTGCCTGGGGGTTAACATCGGTAAACGCCAGGCATTGATCATCTTCATAGAGAATATCGGCCGGGATTTCACGATTAATAATTTTGGTAAAAATAGTTTCTCCACTCATATCGATGCCTTACCTTTTTTTAATGATTGTTTTTCTTCCAGAGTGATTTGCCGAGCTTCTTCTTCCAGCATTACCGGAATACCGTCTCTGATGGGATAAGCAAGCCCACTGGCCAGGCTTACCAGCTCTTGTTTTGGCTCATTATAAACAAGTTTTGTTTTACTGTTGGGGCAAACCAGAACTTCTAAAAGTTGCTTATCAAACATACTGAAATCTCTTTGCGGCTGTTTTGTTGCTATTCTATTCGTATTCAGTTTTTTCTTTAAATTCGCACAAATCTTCAATTATACAGGCACCACACTTTGGTTTACGTGCCGTGCAAACGTAGCGGCCATGCAATATTAACCAATGGTGTGCGTCCAGCAAAAATTCTTTTGGCACCAGGCGCAGCAGCCGTTGTTCAACTTCCAGCACGTTTTTGCCGGTGGCAATCCGGGTACGATTAGACACCCTGAAAATGTGTGTGTCCACTGCCATCGCCGGTTGGCCAAAATAAGTATTCAGCACCACATTGGCCGTTTTGCGGCCAACACCGGGCAGGGCTTCAAGATCCTGGCGATTGTCGGGCACTTCGCTGTGGTGTTTCTCGATAAGCATCCGGCAGGTTTTAATGACATTTTCAGCCTTGCTGTTATACAGGCCAATGGTTTTTATGTATTTTTTTAACCCGTCCACGCCCAGTGCCAATATCGCTTCCGGGGTGTTGGCAACAGGGTACAGCTTGGCGGTTGCTTTGTTAACGGAAACATCGGTGGCCTGGGCAGAGAGAATAACCGCAATTAACAGTTCAAATGCGCTATCGTAATTCAGTTCAGTGGTCGGGTTGGGGTTTTGTTCCCGTAGCCGACTGAAAATCTGCTGGCGTTTTGCTGCGTTCATTGTTGGCAGATCAGGAAACAGTGCCGGTGGTGCGTACCCGTCGGCTTTCTTTAGGTTTATCTGATTGCCTGGCTTTGGCGCGTTCTTCCAGGTTTTTATCAATGATATTTTTCATGGCCATAATAAAACCTAAAAAGATAAAACCACCGGGCGGTAATATTGCCAGTAAAAATCCTTTGTAGTCGGTGAATACCACCATTTCCCATGATTTTGCGGCTTCGCCAAACAGCAGGTGCATGTTCGAAAACAGTACGCCTGTGCCGAATAATTCGCGTAATGCGCCCAGTATTACTAACACGGCGGTAAAGCCCAAACCCATCATAAACCCATCAACTGCCGAAGGAATTACCCCGTGCTTGCTGGCAAAGGCATCGGCACGCCCGAGCACGGTGCAGTTGGTAACAATTAATGGAATGAAAATCCCCAGCACTAAATACAATTCATAGGTAAAGGCGTTCATTAAAAATTCTGCACAGGTGGTGAAGGCGGCAATAATCATTACGAACGAAGGCAGGCGCACCGTGTTGGTGGTGTAGTTACGAATTAGGGAAACGGCAATGTTGGAGCTGGTTAACACCGCAATGGTGGCGATACCCAGCGCCAGCGCATTAACCACCGAGCCGGACACCGCCAGTAACGGGCACAAACCCAATACCTGCACCAGTGCCGGATTGTTTGCCCAAAGGCCATCTACAGTAATTTTTTTGTAATCCACATCGGACATGGTTAATACCTGTTATGCGGTGGTCAGGGGTGCTGTGCGCTGGTTGCAGGCAAAGTCTCGGGTATCGGTTTGCCAAGATCTAACGGTACGGCTGAACCCCCCGGTTTGTTTAAAATGGCCGCTTTATTGGCCTTAAAATATTGCAGTGATTTATAAACGGCATCCACTACCGCCCGTGGTGTAATGGTCGCTCCGGTAAAGCTGTCAAAGGCACCACCGTCTTTATCTACTTTCCACTGTTGTTCAGTTAAATTGGCCAGGGATTTATGATTAAAATTTAAAACCCAGGCAGATTTTTTTAATTCGATTTTATCACCAAGCCCGGGTGTTTCCTGGTGTGGGGGAACAACACGCACGCCGCTGATGGTGCCATCTGCCAATATGGCCACCAGCAGATTAATAGTGCCGCCGTAGCCTTCTGGCGCAGATACCTGAAGGATAGCAGCCACGGGGTTGTTATCCTGGCGGCCAATATAGGCCACTTTGGTTGCTTTCGTGCCTAACAGGTTGCTCGCTGGCAGTTCTACAGTATCTTTGATTAAATCGTTGTTGTGGGTGTTTCTTGGCAGCACTTCATACAGGGCTTCGGCAAGAGCTTGCTGTTTGGCCTGCTCAATCGGCGCTTTGGTGCTCAGCTGGGTTAAAACAATCAAGCCGGTGGTGGCAATGGCAAACAGCCCCAGAATAAGACTGTTTTTTGAAATGCTAACGCCAAGTAGTTGAGTTTCTTCTGACATGATAATCCTGGCTTTGCCTATTCCGGTTTCGACATGCCGCGATTGGCTTTAGCATGGCCATAGGTTCGCGGTTGGGTATAGTAATCAATGGTTGGCGCACATAAATTCAATAACAGTACGCTAAAGGCAACAGCATCGGGATAGCCACCCCAGCTGCGGATCACATAAATAAACAGGCCAATCCCGGCGCCATATACCAGTTTGCCACGGTTACTGGTGGCTGCGGATACCGGATCGGTGGCAATAAAAAACGCGCCCAGCATGGTGCCACCGCTTAACAGGTGAAACAGTGGGCCAGGGTAGGTGTCCGGGTCGCCTGCTCCAAACAACAGCGCCAGCAGAGTGAGCGTGCCGAGCATGGCAACGGGGATATGCCAGGTAATGATTTTACGAGTGATTAAATAAAGCCCACCCACAAGAAACGCCAGATTTACCCATTCCCAGCCGATACCTGCCAGGTTGCCCTTTAACGCGGCGGCATTGTTCAGGGCATCGAAGTTACCTTTATAGGTTCTGTAAATATCCAGGGGGGTGGCCATGGTGTAGGCATCAATACCCTGACCGTTGATCTGCCCGCCCAGAAAAGCGGCAAACGATTGGCTGAATGATAATTCAGCAGCCGCTTCAGTACCCAGTGATGGCAGCCAGGCGGTCATTTCCACCGGAAATGAAATTAACAGCAGCACATAGCCGATCATTGCCGGGTTGAAAGGGTTGGAGCCCAGGCCGCCATATAAATGCTTGGCAACAATAATTGCAAAGCTTACCCCGGTCAGGGTCAGCCACCAGGGAGCGGTGGGCGGTATTGCCATAGCCAGTAATATCGCTGTTACCACGGCACTGTAATCTTTCAGGAAAAAGCCAATGGGTTTGTTACGCAGTTTCAGCACCAGGGCTTCTGATGCCAACGCCACCGGCACTGCCCAGAAAATATTGATTAAGGTGCCCCAGCCAAAAAACCAGGTGAGCGCGGCAACACCGGGCAGGGTGGCAATCACCACCTGTAACATCAGTTGCCCGGTGGTGAATGGGCGGTGTGCGTGGGGGGATGTAATGCTTAATACAGACATAACCGGCTACCCGTTTTCCTTGCGCTGATTTGCTTGCGCTGAGGCTTCAGCGTTTTCCAGTTCTGCTTTCGCTTTTGCCAAGGCATCCTGCGCATCGGCCAGCCTGGGTTCGATTTTGCTGGTATCTGCGCCTTTTTCAACCAGCACCGCCAGGGACTTTTCAAATTTCTGTACTTTCTTTTCAGCGGTTTCAACTGCTGCTTTGGCCGTGGCTACCGGATCGGCGGCGGCTTTTTGTTGTTGGATTTCTTCACGCTGCCTGGCGCGGGCTTCTTTCATGGCTTTTTTGGAAGCATCAGATTTGGCCTTGGCTGCTGCAACTTTTGCGGTTAACTCGGCTACTTTTTCGGTGTCATTCTGATCCGCTTCTTCCAGGGCTTTTTTGGCATCCTGCCATGCCTGAAAATCTTCACTGGATGCTTTTTTCAGCGGTGCCAGCGGGTCGTTTTCTGTTGATGCTGCTGGTGTTGATTTTGCTGTTGATTTTGCTGATGCTGTTGGTGTTGGTGTTGATTTTGATGGTGCCGGTTCTGCCTGTGTGGCTGTGGCTGTTCCTGCTGCCGCGCCTGCTCTGGATGCTTTGCGAGCTTCTACAAATGCCTGATTGGCGGAATCTGCTTTGGTTTTCAGTTGTTCAACTTTTTTCTTCAGTGCATCCAGGTTATCGGATTCATTCGCCTGTGCCGCCTGCAAAGCTTTTTCGGCATCTTTCCAGCGTTTGCTGGCGGATGCCGCTTTGGATTTGAGTGCGGTCAGGTTGTCGGATTTTGCGTCCGCCGCTTTTGCTACCACACCAGCCCTGGGTGTTGCAGCACCTTCTTTAGCCGCCAGTGCTTTTTTGGCAGCGGCTTTTTTCGCGGCAGCTTCGGCTCTGGCTTTACGTTTGGCTTCTTTTTCCAGTCGCTCTTTTTCGAGGCGGGCCTGGTGGGATTCGAAACGCATCCGCGCATGTTCTGCTTTTCTTGCCTGTTCTTCGTTGTTGCGTACCTGTCCCTTGGCATAGCGATAATATTGCACCAGCGGAATATTACTGGGGCATACAAACGCACAGGCACCACATTCAATGCAATCCATCAGGTTATGTGATTGCGCTTTGTCGAAATCCTGGGTTTTGGCAAACCAGTATAACTGCTGCGGTAATAACGAAGCCGGGCACACCTGTTCGCAACTGCCACAGCGAATGCACGCCTGCTCGGTGCGTGGATCGGCCAGTTCATTGCGGGCCGGTGCCAGCAGGCAGTTGGTGGCTTTGACTATGGGTACCGCTAAATCGTGAATGGCAAACCCCATCATCGGGCCACCCATGATCAGGCGTTGCATTTTTTTAATATTGGTGGCGACAAAGTGCAGCATTTCCTCTACGGGGGTGCCCAGCAGCACTTCGTAATTGCCTTTTTGGGCAACGGTGTCGCCGGTAAGGGTGGTGATGCGACTGATTAACGGTTCCCCGTGAATAACGGCTCTGTTGATGGCGTAGGCAGTTCCGGTATTGTGACAGATAACCCCCACCTGAGCAGGCAGCCCGCCGCTGGGAACTTCCTTGCCCGTAAGTATCTGGATCAGCTGTTTTTCACCGCCCGATGGATATTTGGTAGGTATCACAACTACCTCAATATCAGAATCCGCAGTGGCAGCCTGCATGGCTTTAATGGCTTCTGGTTTGTTGTCTTCAATGCCAATCAGGGTTTCCTGGGGTGATACCAGCCATTGAATTATTTTTAACCCGGCAACGATTTCAGCGGCCCGTTCACGCATCAGCATATCATCAGCGGTAATATAGGGCTCACATTCAACCGCATTTAAAATGAGCTGCTCAATGACGGTATCAGGCCGGGTGGCCAGTTTTACCGCTGAAGGAAATCCTGCGCCCCCCATGCCTGTAATACCGGCGTTGCGGATCATGTCAAGCACCTGGCTTTTTTCCAGCCGGGTATAATCCTCTGCCCCCTGGTGATCTATCCATTGGTCGCGGCCATCGGGTTCAATCACAATACACAGGCCATCGATTGCCGAGGGGTGTTGCACGGCCCTGGGTTCAATGGCAGTCACGGTACCGGATGTGGAAGCATGTACCGGAGCGCTGACCAGCCCGTTAGGCTCGGCCACCAGTTGGCCCTTTAACACCGTATCGCCGACCTTGACCACGGGAGTGCTGGGGGCACCAATGTGCTGCTGAAGGGGTAACACAATTTGCGTGGGTATTGGCCCGGGCTGAATCGGTGTTTGATTCGATTGCAATTTATTTTCCGGGGGGTGAACGCCACCGGGAATAGTCCAGATCTGGCGGCTCATGCAATGTTCCTTACGGGAATCAGTTGCCCGGGTGTTGCGCCAATACCTGGGGGTGCGTCCCATGTCCAGTTCTGTTGTGTTGTCGGTACCGGAATAATGTCGATACAGTCAACTGGGCAGGGGTCAACGCATAAATCACAGCCGGTGCATTCCGATGAAATCACCGTGTGCATGTGCTTGGCTGAACCCAGTATGGCGTCCATAGGGCAGGCTTGCAGGCATTTGGTACAGCCGATGCATTCGTCTTCGCGAATCACTGCCACCACGGGCACATCGCTGTGTGCGCCTTCTTCTGCATCCAGCGGAATAAAATCCTTGCCCAGCAAATCCGCCATCGCCTGAATAGTATCGTCGCCACCGGGTACGCATTTATTGATTTCATCGGTGTTGTTGGCAATGGATTCGGCATAGGGGCGGCAACCGGGGTGCCCACACTGGCCGCACTGCGTTTGCGGCAGCAGTGCATCAATCTGATCAACGATCGGGTCTTCATCAACGGCGAATTTAACTGCCGCAAAGCCAAGGGCAGCACCAAAGATCAGCGCTAATACAACTAACGAAATAATGGCGCTGAAGTTTTCCAAGAAAAATTCCATGGGCTCCCCTTAAATCTTGATCAGGCCAGAGAAGCCCATAAAGGCCAACGACATCAGTCCGGCAGTGATCAAGCCGATAGATGCGCCTTTAAAGGGGGCGGGGACATCAGCCACGGCGATACGTTCACGCATGGCAGCAAATAAAATCAGGGTTAACGAAAAGCCCACGGCAGCCCCAAAGCCATACAGCAATGCCTCCATAAAGCTGTCGATACCTTTTTTAACCGTTAGCAGTGCCACACCCAGTACCGCGCAGTTACTGGTAATCAGCGGCAGGAAAATACCCAACACCCGGTAAAGCAGGGGGCTGGTTTTTTTTACCACCATTTCGGTAAATTGAACCGTTACTGCAATCACCAGAATAAAGGAGATGGTACGCAGGTACTCAACCCCCAGCGGTTCCAGAATGTAGTTAAAGGTCAGGTAGCTCAGCACCGACGACAGGGTGAGCACAAAAGTTGTGGCCAGCGACATACCCATGGCGGTTTCCAGTTTGCTGGAAACTCCCATGAACGGGCATAGCCCCAGAAACTGTACGAGCACAAAATTGTTCACCAAAATGGTGCTGATCAATATGATCAAAAACTCAGGCATTCTTTATGAATCCAAAAAACGGCTATCGAGCTGGCGAAAGTGGCGGGCATTCTACCATTAGCTATTTAATACGCATACCCGGCTTTGCCCCGGAATCGAGATAGCAGCCAAATATCCTTGCCCCCCGGACCTGCGGCAGCCACCATGCCCTCTGATACACCAAATTTCATTTTGCGGGGTGCCAGGTTGGCCACCATCACGGTCAGTTTGCCGATTAAGTCTTCCGGCTGGTAGGCAGATTTAATACCCGCAAATACGTTTCTGGTTTCGCCGCCCAGATCCAGAGTCAGTTGCAGCAGTTTATCGGCACCTTTTACATGCTGTGCGGCAACAATTTCGGCAACCCGTAAATCGACTTTAACGAAATCATCAAAGCCGATTTCTGCTGCAATCGGTTCATCGGCCAGCGGGCCGGTGGGTTTGGGGGCGTTTTCTGCGGCGGCTTCTTCTTTGGATTCGGCAACCATTTGTTCGATTTTTGGCATTTCAATCCGTTGCATCAAGGCTTTAAATTTATTGATGTGATGGCCTTCCAGCAGGTTGTTGAGGTGGCTCCATTCCAACGGGCTGATATTCAGGAAATCGGCACTGTTTTGTGCCAGTTGTGGCAGTATCGGTTTCAGGTACAGCACGAGAATACGATACAGGTTAATGCCCAGGCTGCAAACCTGTTGCACTTGGTTGTCTTTGCCTTCCTGTTTTGCCAACACCCAGGGTGCTTGTTCATCAATATACTGGTTAGCGAGGTCGGCCAGCGCCATGACTTCGCGGCATACTTTGGCAAATTCGCGGTTTTCGTAATGGGCGGCGATTTCGTCGCCTTTGCTGATGAAGGTGTTGATCAGTGATTTATCTTCAAGGGTGTCGGCGAGTTTGCCAGCAAAGCGTTTGCTGATAAAGCCCGCACAACGGCTTGCGATGTTAACCAGCTTGTTCACCAGATCAGAATTTACCCGCTGTGCGAAGTCTTCAAGGTTTAAGTCAATATCATCAATTTTGTTGCCCAGTTTGGCGGCAAAATAGTAACGCAGATACTCCGGGTTCAAATGGCGCAGATAGGTTTCTGCCTTAATAAAAGTGCCACGGGATTTCGACATTTTATGGCCGTTAACGGTCACAAAGCCGTGGGAATAAATCGCTGTCGGGGTGCGTAAGTCGGCACCGGTGAGCATGGCCGGCCAGAACAAGCCATGAAAATTGATAATATCTTTACCGATAAAATGATACAGCTCGGTGGTACTGCCTGGTTGCCAGTAATCATCAAAATTCAGGTCGCTACGACGATCACACAGGTTTTTAAAGCTGGCCATATACCCAATGGGGGCATCCAGCCACACATAAAAAAACTTGCCGGGTTCATCGGGAATTTCAAACCCGAAATAAGGAGCCTCGCGGGATATATCCCATTGCTGTAAACCGGCGGCCAGCCACTCGCCCAGTTTATTGGCAATACCTTCCTGTAAACGGCCTGAACGGGTCCATTCTTCCAGCATGTTTTGAAATTGTGGTAAATCGAAAAACAACTGGGTGTTTTGTTTTTCAACCGGCTTCGCCCCGGATAAGGTGGACTTGGGGTTTTTCAATTCGCTGGCGCTGTAGGTTGCGCCACAGGATTCGCAGTTATCGCCGTATTGATCTTCGGCATCACATTTGGGGCAGGTGCCTTTTACAAAGCGATCTGCCAGGAACATACGTTTTTCAGGGTCAAAAAGTTGTGTTATCTCTCGGCTGACAATATAGCCTTTGTCTTTATTGCGCTGATAGATAAGGTTGGCATATTCGCGGTTTTCTTCAGAATGGGTAGAGTAATAATTATCAAACCCTACATTAAAGCCGGCAAAGTCGCGCTCGTGTTCTTGTTGAACCTGTGCAATCTGTTCTTCCGGGGTGCGCCCTAGTTGCTCGGCTTTCAACATAATGGCGGTGCCGTGGGCATCGTCAGCACACACATAAGTGCAGTTATGGCCACGCATTTTCTGAAAACGCACCCAGATATCCGTTTGGATGTACTCCAGCATATGGCCTAAATGAATCGGGCCATTGGCGTAGGGGAGTGCGCTGGTCACTAATATGTGGCGTGTTTCTGCGGTCATGCGGGGTCTCTTCTGGCGAATAATTGAGCTATGAAATAATGATGGTGTAAAACCAGGGCGCTAAATATACCTGCTGTAAGCGCTGGATGCATCTTTTCATAGCGGTATTGGGGGTGAATGTTGCGCGAGAGCAGCCGCAAATGACCAGTGCTACTGGAAACTTGCGGCTTTGGTTTTTTTACAATATCAGTATCAGTTGGCTTTCGGTTCCGTGCGTAACCCCATGAGCAGGCTCAGGCACATTGCCAGCAACACAAAAGTAAATGGCAGGGCGGATGATATGGTGCCTGCCTGTAGTGCCTCAATGGCTTCGGTGCCGCCTATCCATAACAGGGCAATGGCAATCGCGCCTTCAATGGTTGCCCAGTAGATACGCTGGGGAACTGGGGCATCAATCTTGCCGCCAGCAGTGATACTGTCGATCACCAGAGACCCGGAATCGGATGAGGTAATAAAGAAAACCAACACCAGAACAATCGCGAAAACCGACAATACCATGCCCATTGGCAACTGTTCAAACATTTGAAACATGGCCAGGGGAACTTCAGTTAAACCTTCGGTGCCAAGATCGCCGATGCCTTGCATAACCTGATCAATGGCAATACCACCGTATACCGACATCCAGATTACCGTTACCGCCGTGGGGGCCAGCAGTACCGCAACAATAAATTCACGGATGGTTCGCCCTTTTGAAATACGCGCAATAAACATACCGACAAAAGGCGACCAGGAAATCCACCAGGCCCAATAGAAAACTGTCCAACCCTGAAGCCAGGCTTCATCTTCCCGGTTGTGTGGATTGCTCAAAGGAATGATGTTTTCGATATAAGCTGCAAGGGTTGTTGGCACATTACCCATTGCTGCTGCGATGCCCATCAGGGCGACAAAAATTAATAAGGTAAACGCAATCACCATATTGATATTGCTGAGTAACTTAACGCCACCATCCATGCCGCGGACAACCGATATAACCGCCAGCGAGGTAACACCGACGATGACACCAACCTGCAAGCCCACACCGCCATCGGTGCCAAACACATGGTTAATGCCGCTGGCGGCCTGCTGTGCACCCAGCCCGAGCGATGTTGCCAGGCCAAATAGTGTGGCCAGTACCGCCAGAATATCTACGATGTGACCGGGCCAGCCCCAGGTGCGATCACCCAAAAGCGGATAAAATACTGAACGTATCGACAGGGGAAGACCTTTGTTGTAGGTGAAAAAGGCCAGCGACAATGCTACTACGCTATAAATTGCCCAGGGGTGAATACCCCAATGGTACATGGTTGCGCCCATCGCCAGGCTTGCGGCTTCGGGGGTGTTAGGGGCAACATTAAGCGGGGTTTCATACCAGCCGGTGAAGTAGGCAACCGGCTCGGCAACCCCCCAGAACATCAGGCCGATACCCATACCTGCTGCAAACAGCATGGCCAGCCAGGCGAGGGTTGAATACTCGGGCGTTGCATCACTTCCGCCTAAACGTACTTTGCCGAACGGGGAAAACATCAGTGCCAGACAGAACAAGACGAAGATGTTGCCTGCCCAGATGAATAAACTGTCGAAGGTTTTGATGATGTCCCACTTCAGGCCATCTAAAGTGGCTTTTGCGGTGGCGGGGTCGGTAACCAGTGTGGCTATCAGGAAGAGCAGAATTAACCCGGAGCTTACCAGAAACACCGGGTTGTGAATGTCGAATCCCCAGTGTTGAATATTGTGTTTGCCAATGGTGTAGTTGGTGCTTTCGATACTGTATTTGTCAATGGTGTGTGGCATTGTTATCTTCTTAGCCTGTGGGTCAATAAGTAGTTTTTGGTGTAGGGATGTTGATGTTGCAGGTTAATTTTCATGGCAGGATGCCTTTGGTTTTTGCAGTAATAATTTGCAATTTGTTGATGTATTTCCAGTGGTTACGATCAGCAATCACTCGTGATCGTTACGCGCTCTATACTATAGCTGCCAATAAGGAGCGTCAAATCGGGGTAGGATAAGCTGCTGCCAGGCAGTCATTCCAGTGGCAATTCCTGAGCTGTGAACAATAATTACGGTTATTAGCCTGAGGAAACCTATATGCTCTGGAATAAGAAAAAAGAACACTATCAAAAGCTCGCGGTACGCTGTGAAGAACTGGAAGCCGAAAATCTGGTTTTGCATGAACAGAATACTACTTTGAGAAACCGGGTAAAGGAGCTCGAAGCTGAGTCAGCTTTATCCGCTCAAGAAGATAGCGCCGCTCGACACGTGGAATTGTTGCTACGCAGTTTTAGCAGCTTGGGTGAAGTACGGGAGACCGTTGCCTCACTTGCCAACAGTATTTCAGTGCAGCGAGACCGTATCAGGGAGACTGGTGTCGTCTATGATCAAGCGGTTAACGCACTTTCTAATGTAAACACCAAGCTCAATGTGGTTGCTTCCAAGGCAGCAACCAGTCACGAAAGTATCTCGGAGTTGAAAGGCGTTGCTTCAGAAATCACGCAATTTGTTGGTGCTATCAATAATATTTCAGAGCAGACTAATCTTTTGGCGCTGAATGCGGCAATAGAAGCAGCCAGGGCTGGAGAGCAGGGTCGTGGTTTCGCTGTGGTTGCTGATGAGGTGAGAGCTCTTGCTAAACGTGCCAGTGAGGCCAGTGGTGAGATTTCTATGCTGGTATCAAAAATTGATACCGATATAGCGTTGACCGACAAGAACATCACCGAAACTCATATTACTTGTAGCCAACTATGCGAAGAAGCTGATCAGGGAGTGCAGGCGATACAGGGCGCCATGGAATTATCTAGGGGTATGACTGAATCAGTAACCCGTAGTGCTGATTTGGGCTTTATTGAAACCGTAAAACTCGACCATCTGGTATGGAAGGCGGATGTATACAAAGCCGCGATTACAGGAACCGGTAATTCCTCAGATTTTGTAAATCATGCAACGTGTCGTTTGGGTAAATGGTATTACGAAGGCGAAGGCAAAAAGCGTTACGGTCAGGATAAGGCTTTTCAGATGTTGGAGTCTCCCCATAAGGCGGTGCATTCCAAAGGGTTGGAAGCTCTGGAACTTGAAATTGATGGCGATCAAAAGCGGGCTTTTGAGTTATTTGTCGCCATGGAGGACGCCAGTGACAGGGTGACAGACTGCCTTAACCAGATGGCCGATAGAATACGCTAACATTATTCAGCATTCCTGTTAAATTCTTGCTTAAAATATCCGGGTTAGCCCGATTGAGCAAAGACAACGTATAATAGCCAACCTTTAAATTTCAGGCTGTTTCAGGAGTAACCCCCCAATGGGTATTGAAAATGTTAAGCATATTATTGCGGTTGCCTCTGGCAAAGGTGGCGTAGGCAAGTCTACCACTGCGGTGAACCTGGCCCTGGCATTAAATAAATTGGGCAAAAAAACAGGCATGTTAGATGCCGATATTTATGGCCCCAGCCAGGCGTTGATGTTGGGCCAGGAGCATTCTCGCCCCGAGATGAAAGACGAGAAAACCATGATGCCGGTGGTAGCCTATGGCATTTACTCCATGTCGATGGCTTACCTGGTAACGAACGAAACACCCATGGTATGGCGCGGGCCAATGGCCAGTGGTGCGTTGCAGCAAATGCTGATGCAAACCGACTGGCCTGAATTAGATATTTTAATTGTCGATATGCCACCGGGTACCGGCGACATTCAACTGACTTTGGCACAGAGAGCTTCACTGGCCGGTGCAGTGATTGTGACTACGCCCCAGGATATTGCGCTGTTGGATGCGGTGAAGGGCATTGAGATGTTTCGCAAAGTGAATGTTCCGGTGCTGGGGGTGGTCGAGAATATGTCGATACATATTTGTAGTCATTGTGGCCATAAAGAGCCGGTATTTGGTGAAGGTGGTGGAGAGCGGGCTGCCCGGAAATTTGGCACCCAGTTGCTGGGCCGTTTGCCTTTATCGCTTGATATCAGGGAGCAGGCCGACAAAGGCACCCCCACAGTGATTAGTGATCCTGACAGCGAAAACGCGCACTGCTATTTTGAAATTGCGCAAAAGCTTATTGACCAATTAGCTGCTGGTAACAGTAGTGCTTTCATCCCTGACATTTCCATAGAAGAAGATTGAATACATCTATATAACCTACGAATTGCTTTTGGAAGCGTGTATGATTGCGGCTGTATCTATCGGCCCTTTTTTATATTGAAGACAGGAAACAGACGTTATGTCGATAAAATCAGATCGCTGGATTCGCCGTATGGCAGAAGAACATAGCATGATCGAACCGTTTGAACCTGGCCAGGTTCGCGCAGCACAGGATGGCTCCCGTATTGTTTCCTACGGCACTTCAAGTTATGGCTATGATGTGCGTTGCGCCCGCGAATTTAAGGTGTTTACTAATATTCACTCAAGCACTATCGACCCCAAGAACTTCGATGAAAGCAGCTTCGTGGATATTGTTGGCGATGTTTGCGTCATTCCCCCCAATTCCTTCGCGCTGGCGCGTACTGTTGAATATTTTCGTATTCCCCGCGATGTATTAACTGTTTGCCTGGGTAAATCTACTTATGCCCGTTGTGGCATTATCGTCAATGTCACCCCGTTAGAGCCTGAATGGGAAGGTCACGTCACTTTGGAGTTTTCCAATACCACCAATTTACCGGCAAAAATTTATGCTAATGAAGGTGTAGCGCAGATGTTGTTCTTTCAGTCCGATGAAGTGTGTGAGACATCGTATAAAGATCGTGGCGGTAAATACCAGGGGCAAACAGGCGTTACGTTACCGAAAACTTAAGGTAGAAGACTTAATAAATTTGGTCGGGACGAGAGGATTTGAACCTCCGACCCCCACAACCCCATTGTGGTGCGCTACCAGGCTGCGCTACGTCCCGACTGGTCTTGGTTTTAAGAATGCGGTTAGCCGCTGAACCAAGGGAGCGCAATCATACTAAAGAAACCCTTTGTTGGGAACCTTCTGACACTAATTTCCTGCTTTATTACATTTCAAAGCCTGTACAGGCTGCCCTTGTGTTTGAATTTTACCTGCTGTTCATGTATTTAACGGCATCTTTAGGCAGAATATTGCGAATACTCTTTACCTGCCCAAATTCGTTTTGCTCAATCAGAAAAAAATACTCCCGGCTGTTCTTGAAGGTTAAAGGCATTGTATGGCCTTTAACACTTACCTGATGCTGGCCCACGGGGTAGTTAATGGTAAGATGCTCACCAGCTGCCAGGGTGCCAACCAGCCAGTTATCAATACTGATGGCTGTAACCACCTGGCTGCCGGGAGTGTTCTGATTTCTTACAAAGGTGACGGTTGCTGTTTTAGCAGGAGCAGGGCGATACAGGTGGCTCTGTGAGTCAGAGCGGGAACAGCCCGGTATTAAGCTTGATAGCATTAAGCAAAGAGCAACGTGGAGTAATCGCATAACTTTATGATAATGCCTAATTCATTAGTGTATGACAAGGCCCGGTAAGGCAATGACGGTTTATTTGTTTTCTATGATTATAGGAGAAAAGAGGGAAGACAATGGCAGCACAATGGTACTCGGCATTTGCAGCTTCTTCTGCATTGAGTGATATTGCTGACCAGTTTTTGGTAGCAATGGATAATCGATCACCAGAACCACAGGCTCCGCTCTGTATTAATCTGCTTCATCTTTTTATGGATGAAGTGCTGGATTCTTATTTTGTTGTCCCGATGGAAATGGTGAGTTTAAATAAAATGGGTCGTAAGGTAGTTAATGCAGGTGTTAATGCGATTCGCACGACTTCCAAGCTGGCGATTACCAGAGTGGTGAAAAAAATGAATAATGACGAGCTCAAACCGCTTGCTGATTATATTGATAGCATAATCATTCGGCCGGCAGCAGGATTAGAGCAACCCACTTATTTGGCGGTGCCAATTTCCAGCGGGTTGCATGAGCGTTTAGCGTCGACGATTAATCAGGGGCGCACTGCTGGGCCAAGAGCATCAGCAGAGGAATTTTCACAGGCCCTATGTGGTTTGATTGATGAGTCGATCAATCAATACTTTGAAATACCGGTATCAATGTTAAAGCTTGGCTATGTGATGGAAAAAATTGCCCGGGTTGCCATGGAATCGGGCAGAGCAGCATCGCATACGGTGGTAAAAAAAGTTCACCACACGATGGACGACCAAGAGCTGTTGGCTTTTTTTGATTTCGCAGAATCTATTGTGGTTGAAAAGCCAGGAACAGCGCTTGCTTAAGAGTATATTGAGCTATCAAAAAAAGGCGAAGGTTATGCTTCGCCTTTTTTTGATTCTGGATGAATACCCTGTAATACGAGAAGCCGATTAATAGCGGTATTTGCCGCCATCAATATCAGCCACCATTTCGGCTGTTACCAGCTCATAGGTGCTGCTTCCTGGTAATACTGCGTAAACAGCCTCACCATGAGTTTTATCTGGGTAATAGGCTTCATCTTTCAGATGAGACTTTTGATACTTGAAGGTACCAGTGGTTGCCATTTGCTGTTTAACACGCAGGAACAAAGGAATGGAATATACAGGCATTGTATGGTGAAAGTAGTCGTACAAGCCTTTAAAATCCAGCTCTTCCGGGGGAACGGCAGGGGTAATAGATGCCATGCCGGCACGCCCATTGGTGTTGGGGATTTCTACACCGTATACAACAGCCTCTGAAATCTGCGGGTTATCAGAAATAATGTTTTCAATTTCTATGGTTGAAACATTTTCGCCTTTCCAGCGGAAGGTGTCACCAACGCGGTCAACGAACTGGCAATGGCCAAAGCCAATGTTGCGCAGCAGATCCCCAGTGTTAAACCAGCGATCTCCCTCTTTAAAAACGTTCGTTAAGATAACTTTTTTGGTTTTTTCGGGATCAGTGTAACCATCTAAGGGTGTTTTATCGTCGATCTTTGCAACCAGCAGGCCTTGGTGGCCTTTCTTGACTTTTATCATAAAGCCTTTTTTGTTGCGAATGGGTTGTTCTTTCTCTTTGTCGTACTGAACCAGGGCCCAGGGCACAGGAGAAAAACCAACAGTATTATCGTAATTAAACACATTGGTGAAGCCGATATTACCATCGGATGCGGCGTAAAATTCACATACGTGCTCTATACCAAAACGCTTTTTAAACGGTTTCCACACGTTGGGGCGTAAACCATTACCGATCATTTTAGTAACCGGATTATCACTATCATCAGCACGCTCCGGTTGATCCATCAGGTAGCGGCAAAGCTCACCCACATAAGCAATGGTGGTAGCGTTAAATTTACGGGTATCTTTCCAGAAGTTACTGGCACTGAATTTGCGACGAATGGCAAAGCCGGAAGAACCGGCAATGGCTGAACTCCAGCAAACAACCAGGCCAGTGGCGTGGTAAAGCGGCAGGGTGGAATAAAGTACATCGCCAGGCTCCATACCCAACGATGTGATACCAAAGCCACCATAGGCTTTCATCCAACGGCCATGCTTGAAGATACCTGCTTTGGGTAACCCCGTGGTGCCCGAAGTGTAGATATAGAAACAGGGATCGTTTGCATATACCTGGTTGGTGGTTTCGGGGTTTTGAGTAGAGCTGTCTGATGATTCGGTAGCGAGGTTTTTATAGCCTTTGGGGGCTTCGCCTGGATCTTTGGTGGTGTCAGTATCGGCCAGATAATAAAGGTGGTGGTCTTCCACATCCAGGTCGTTGCGTACTTCATCAAAGATGTCTACCAGTTCGCCGCCCACAATAGCTATTTTGGGCTTAACCAGATTAAAGCTGTGAATCAGTATTTTGCCTGTTTGTGACGTGTTCAGCATGGCGTTAACAGCACCAATTTTAGCTACCGCCAGTGTTGTTACCAGCAGCTCTGGCCGGTTTTCGATGAAAACACCAACAACATCGCCTTTTTTTACGCCTTGCGACATCAGGTAATGAGCAAAGCGGTTTGCCCATTGGTTGACTTCGTCATACGAAAAGCGAACGTTCTCGTAGAGCACTGCGTTGCTGCGAGGATTTTTTTTGGCGGCCAGCTCAAAGGCCCAGCCAAAGCCGCAGGGTTGAGTTGGATTGCTGATATTGCCCGTTTTTAGTCCTTTAACGATCTTGGGTGCATTTTTAAGGATGCCGGGAACTTTCTTCAGCATCATGCCCCAGGTGATCACATCTTCGTGTTGGCTGCTACTCATATTACCCCCACTTATAGCAAGCTGGATGTTGATTAAATTGTTATTAGCACGACACTGCTATGTGTCGTGCCTGATTTTTTTGGCTCTAAACTGCCGAGCAGCGTACCTTACCCAGTTGCACCACCCTAAGCAAGATTTTCTCGTTATTCGCTGGTTTCATTCCCCTGGATTTCAATCAGCAAATGCCGGGTTTTTACCTGGTCGCCAACATTGACATGCACCGCCGAGATGACGCCATCTTTATCAGCCTTGATAGGGTGTTCCATTTTCATGGCTTCAAGCACCGCCAGCGTTGTGCCTTTGCTCACAGCCTGGTTGGGTTCACACATAATGTCTACCAGTGCACCGTCCATCGGTGCGCGGATCTGGCCGGACCCGGCAGTGTCGGCCCCTTGTTCAGGGTCGTGCAAGCAGTTTTGCAGGGCAATGGGTTTACCTTGCCACAGAAACCATAACATACCACCTTCACTGTGATAGGGCACCTTGTGGGTTACACTATTCAACAAAATACTCGCCTGTTGATTGGTTTTGCCCAGCAATTCGATACGGCTGGTTTTGCCGTCAGCGGTAATATCAAACCGGTTGCTGTTAGTGGTGGGCAGCAGGCGGATGTTATACACTTGGTCACCCCGGCTGAATTTCGCCAGGCGGCCAAGGTTGGCGGCGCTATGCCAGCGATTCAAACCGGGTGCATCAGTATTTTCGTGAAATAGCAGAGCAGCTATGGCCTGTTCCTGGATAGACAATTCCTGACTGCTCAGGCTTGGGTTGTCTTTAAAGCTATCCGTTAAAAAGGCGGTGCTGAATTCGCCGGCAGCAAATTCAGTATTGTTCAGCACCTCGATTAAAAAATACTGGTTGGTGGTTACGCCGAACAACACCATTTCTTTGAGTGCCCGTTGCAGTTTTCTGACGGCATCACCACGGTTTTTGCCCCAGGTGATGACCTTGGCAAGCATTGGGTCGTAGAAAGGCGAAACTTCCTGTTGTTCCTGAATACCATGATCGACTCGCAAGCCTTCAATATCCGGTGTTTGCCAGGCGGTTATCCTGCCGGTTTGCGGCATGTAATTGTTGGTGGTGTCTTCAGCGTACAGGCGAACTTCTATGGCGTGGCCGTTTAATTGTATCTGTTGTTGGGAAAGCGGCAGTGGTGCGCCCTGGGCAATATCAATCTGCCATTCCACCAGATCCTGGCCAGTAATCAGTTCGGTAACAGGGTGCTCTACCTGCAAACGGGTGTTCATTTCCAGAAAGTAGAATTCGCCATTGGGTGCCAATAAAAACTCTACCGTACCGGCCCCCACATAATCACAGGCTTTGGCGGCATTAACGGCGGCTTCACCCATTTTCTGGCGAAGCGCTTCGCTGACTGCCGGGGAAGGGGCTTCTTCCACGACTTTCTGATGACGACGTTGCACAGAGCAATCCCGCTCGCCCAAATAAACCACATTGCCGTGCTGATCGGCAAATACCTGAATTTCTATATGGCGTGGATTCAGGATGGCTTTTTCCAGAATCAGTTCGCCGCTGCCAAACGCATTTTCTGCTTCTGATCGCGCCGACTTGAGTTGCTCTTCAATATTTTCCAGATCATGCACCAGGCGCATGCCACGGCCACCGCCCCCGGCACTGGCTTTAATCATCAGCGGGGTGCCGATGGTGGTGGCTTTGCTGGCCAGGTTTTCCAGGCTTTGGTCGTTGCCCTGATAGCCGGGAACGCAAGGTACACTGGCTTGTTCCATGGCAATTTTGGATTGCCGTTTACTGCCCATCAATTCAATGGCGCTTTCTGGCGGGCCGATAAAAATAATATTGTTATCTTTACAGGCTTTTGCAAAAGCTGCATTTTCCGATAAAAAACCGTAGCCCGGGTGGATTGCATCTGCGCCGGTTTTTTTGGCAGCTTCAATGATGTTATCTATTTTTAAATAGGATTCACCCACCACCGCCGGGCCAACGCAAACGGCTTCGTCGGCGGTTGTTACGTGCAGCAGTTGTGCATCGGCTTCACTGTAAACAGCGACAGTTTGATAACCCAGGTTGCGGGCAGTACGCATTACGCGCACGGCGATTTCGCCGCGGTTAGCGACAAGTATTTTGGAAATAGTGTGAGCACTGTTTGCCATAGTCATTCTCTTTTACGTGCTTTTTATTGGGCCCAGTTCGGTAAACGCTTTTCAACGAATGCCTTGGTACCTTCCATGCCTTCTTCGCTTGCCACTGCATCGGCAAAGTCTCTGGCGGCATCATCTAACAGGCTTTCCATGGGTTCGTGACCAACGCGATGCATCAACGCCTTGGTTTTGCGATTGGCGGTTGGCGCACAGCGTTTAACCTGGTGCAATACCTGTTGCAGTTGCTCGGAGATTTCCGATTCACCGTTTTTAACGTAGTGAACAATACCCAGTTGCCGTGCCTGTTCACCGTTGAATCTTTCACCCAGTAATGCCAGGCGGCGAGCCTGGGTTAAGCCTACCCGTTGCACAACGAATGGGGCAATTTGTGCGGGTATCACACCGAGCCCGGTTTCCGGTAAACCGAATTGTGCGTTTTGATCAGCAATGGCGACATCACTGACACATGCCAAGCCAAAGCCGCCACCTAACACGGCACCTTCCAACACCACTATCACCACCTGGGGCGCCTGGTTTGCTTTACTGATGAGATAACCAAACTCGCGGTTTAGGGCGAAGAATGGATTAGCCTTTCCTGACTGGCTGGCTTCAGCCGCCTGGCTGCGGGCAGTTGCCATGTCTTTAATGTCGCCACCGGCACAAAAATGGCCGCCGCTGCCACGTATCACCACTGCCCGGATTTCATCGTTGTTTTCAATGGCGGTAAACACCGCCATCAATTCCTGCACCATTTGCAGGCTCATGGCATTGCGAGACTTGGGCCGGTTTAAGGTGACATAAAGTGCATGCCCTTCCTGGGCAAGCACTATGGCTTCAGTGGCTGGTAAAGCTTCAGTTGCTGATGATTGCATGGTTTAGTCCTTTTTCTGCCCCGGAAGAATGTCCATGGTTTTGCAGATAATGCCGAGCATTACTTCATCAGCACCACCGCCGATGGAGCCTAAACGGGTATCCCGGTAGGCGCGGGATACGGTGTTATCCCACATAAAGCCCATGCCACCCCAGTATTGCAGGCAGGAATCTGTTACCTCACGGGCAAGCCGGCCTGATTTTAACTTACACATGGATGCCAGCTTTAAAACCTCCGCAGGGTTTTCGCCAGCGATATAGCGCTCACAGGTGGAGTACACCAGTGCGCGTAGCAATTCGACTTCGGTTTGCAGTTCTGCCAGGCGAAAATGAATGGATTGGTTATTAATCAGGGGCGCACCAAAGGCTTCTCTTTCTTTGGTGTATTTAATGGTTTCTTTAATCACATTATGTAGGCCACCCATGGCGTTGGCGGCAGCCCACATCCGTTCTTCCTGAAACTGCATCATCTGGATCATAAAACCCTGGCCTTCCATGCCGATAAGGTTTTTTTGCGGCACGCGCACGTTATCCAGAAATACCTGAGCAGTATCCGAGGAACGCATCCCCAGCTTGTCGAGCTTCTCTGAAAAACTGATGCCCTCGGAATCAGCAGGCACCACAATCAGTGATTTGTTTTTATGTTTGGCATCGTCGCTGGTGTTGGCAAGCAAGCAGAAAAAATCCGCCTGGGTGGAATTGGTAATCCACATTTTGGTGCCATTGATAACATAATCATCACCATCTTTTACCGCTTTGGTTTTGATGTTGGCCACATCGGAGCCAGCACCGGGCTCACTCACCGCAATGGCCGCGACTTTTTCGCCTTTAATGGCGGGCACCAGAAATTCATTACACAGTTCTTCACTGCCAAAGCGGGCAAGGGCCGGTGTTGCCATATCGGTTTGTACTCCAATGGCCAGCGGCACACCACCGCAGGCTGCATAGCCAAGGGCTTCGGCAACCACCAGGTTGTAGGAATAGTCTAAACCCATTACGCCGTATTTTTCCGGTTTGCTAACTCCCAGCAGCCCCAGATCCCCCATTTTTTTAAAAACCTCTTTGGCCGGGAAGGGCGGGTGCTGTTCCCATTGCTCCACATTCGGGTTAATTTCTTTTTCAATAAAGTTACGTACTGTGCGGCGAAGTTCTTCGTGTTCCTGAGTAAAAATCATTTTGTTCTACCTTTTTATACTTTTTAAAAGTAATACCTGAAATTTAAAAACGGCCAACGCCAAAAGCATTGGGCTGTAATTTACGTGCTTCAGCTTCACGGGCTATCGACATCACATAAGCCATTACTTTACGGGTGTCTCTGGGATCAATAATGCCATCGTCCCACAGGTGAGCGGTGCCGTATAGAGCGGTGGATTGTTTATCCAGATTAATGGCGGTGGTTTGTTCCAGCATATCCAGCACTTTTTCGTCGGGTTCCATACCCATTGCCCGCTGTTTTTGTTCGGTAACAATACGCAATACTTTGCCCGCTTGTGCTCCCCCCATAACCGCAGTTTTATTATTGGGCCAGGCAAAAATAAATCGGGGGTCCAGGCCACGGCCACACATGGCGTAGTTGCCCGCGCCGTATGAACCACCTATAACCACGGTAAACTTCGGTACACGGGCATTGGCAACGGCCTGAATCAGTTTTGAGCCGTGTTTAATAACCCCTTCTTTTTCCGGCTGGGTGCCTACTAAAAAGCCGGTGGTATTATGAAAGAAAAAAATGGGTGTCTGACTTTGATCGCACAGTTGAATAAATTGTGCAGCTTTAGCGGCACCCTGCGGGGTGATCGGGCCGTTGTTGCCAATAAAACCTGCCGTATAACCTTCGACTTTCAACCAGCCACAAACGGTCTGGCTATCGTATTCATTTTTGAAATCCAGAAAATCAGAATCGTCGGCAACGCGGGCGATCACTTCACGGCAATCGTAGGGTTTTTTTGCATCCGTGGGAATTAACCCCAAGAGTTCTTCGGCGTTGTAGCGGGGTTCGTTAAACGCTTTGGCAGCGGTACCGGGAATATTGTCATTCCAATTTAACTTGCCCATGATGTCGCGAACAATACGCACACCATCGGCATCGTTTTCCGCTAAATATTCGGCGGTGCCTGCGGTATAGGCATGCATTTCAGCGCCACCCAGTTCTTCATCCGATGCTATCTCACCGGTTGCAGCTTTCAGCAACGGCGGGCCGGCCAAAAACATTTTGGTTCGGTTACGCACCACGATAATGTAATCCGATAAGCCTGGCTGATAAGCGCCACCGGCAGTAGCGTTGCCATGTACTACTGTAATTTGTGGAATGCCTGCAGCTGATAAACGTGCCTGGTTGGCAAATGCTCTGGCACCTTCAACAAAAATTTCACCCGCATAATTTAAGTTTGCACCGCCACTTTCTGAAAGTGAGATCACCGGCAGTTTGTTTTCTTTGGCGATGTCTTGAATACGCAGTGATTTTTTTAATCCCGCCGGTGAAATGGTTCCGCCTTTAATGGCGCTGTTGTTGGCGCTGATCAGGCAGCGAATGCCCTGCACGTAGCCGATCCCCGAAATTAATCCGCCGCCTGCGTCGCTGCCGTCTTTGTCATCGTGCATCTGATAACCGGCCAGGGGTAGTAATTCCAAAAAAGGCGAGCCTGGATCCAGTAAACGCTCGATACGTTCCCTGGGTAGCAGTTGGTTGCGTTTCTCAAATTTCGGGCGGGCTTTTTCGGCTTTATCAACCACCTTTTGTTCGATGGCCCGGAATTCATTAACCAAGTCGAGCATCTGGTTATAGCTTTGTTGATACTCTTCGGATGAAGTATCAATTTGGGATTCAATCACCGGCATTATTGGACATCCTCATCTTTAAATACATCAGGGATTATTTCGCGATGGAAACCATTAAATGGTTTAGAATTTTTGTGATCAACCAACGGGAAGATGGCAGGGTTCCCCTGGGAAGATGCACCGTCGATACGTATCGTAGTTCCAGAAATATAGGCCGCTGCACCACTCAACAAAAAGCAAATGGCACCGCTGACTTCAGCTTCGTTACCCATACGTTTCAGGGGAACCGCTGCCGCCAGATTTTTAAGAATAGCCTGCATAGGGGCATCGTAGGTGTCCATGCCGCTGGATCGAATCCAGCCGGGTGCTACTGCATTGACACGTACCCCACAGCTTGCCCATTCACAGGCAGCGGTTTGGGTAAAGTTGGTCATACCGGCGCGCGCTGCACCGGAGTGTCCCATGCCGGGCATACCGCCCCACATATCAGCGACAATATTCACAATGCTGCCACCATGTTTATTCATGCTTTGGGTGAATACTTCGCGGGCCATTAAAAAACCGCCGGTTAAATTGGTGCTGATCACCGCATCCCAGCCTTTTTTGCTGATCATCGCCAGTGGTGCGGGGAACTGGCCACCGGCATTATTTACCAGGCCGAAAATTTTCGGGTGATCTTTAACAATAGTTGCTACTGTTTGTTGCACCGCTTGTTCGTCGCGAATATCGCAGGAATGGAAAGATACGCTGCCACCATCTGCTTCGATTTCAGCCGCTGTTTTTTCCAGCTTTTCCAGCTTGCGCCCGATTAATACCACATGGCCGCCCAGCGCCGCGATTTCGTGTGCGTTACAACGGCCAATGCCACTGCCACCACCGGTAACAATAATGGTTTTGTCTTTGAACAGGCCCGGTGCAAATACTGATTGATAACCCATAGTTAATTCCTTGCTTGTTATGGTGCTGAAGCTGAAGAAGATGCGTTGACTTCGTTGGCAATGTTTTCGCTAACGGGTATGGGCATATCTAACAGTTGTTGTGCAAAGGCTTTGCCCTGGGGATCAATACGCAAGCTGGCAATCCCACCGCCACCCAGGCTGTTTTCCAATAAAAAGTTTAAAGCGTTACTGCCGGGCAGTTCCCAGCGGGTTACTTTGCCGTGCTCGGCATCCAGCGTATGTTGGAAATAATCAGTAACGGTATTTTCGGTAACGGCTGCGCGAATATAAGGCAGGTATTTTTTGTCGCGGGCAATAATGCCGATGTTGGCATGGTTGCCTTTATCGCCACTGCGACCATAGGCAAGTTTCACCAGGGGCACCGATACGGTTGCATCACTGGCCGTTTCACCTTCGGCCTGGCTTGTAATCAGTTCTTCAGAAAAATGATTCCGGGTATCAATGGTTGAGGTGCTGGTTTCGCCGTTGATGCTGACACTGACGGTCACGCGATCTTTAGGCACCAGGCACGAGAATAAACGAATTACCGGCGAAACTTTCGGGCGACCGCCCACCAGGCCAGTAAGCCCTGGTGCCATGCCGGTGCCTGCCTGGGCAATTTCACGAGAAAACAATTCCAGGGCTTTTTTGTTGCTATGAGTGGCGGCCATTTTTACCACTACTTCGCGGCGAGGTTGCTGATTTGCCTGATTTCCATAAGTGGCTTCACAGCCTAACAGTTCGATATCTACCTTGGTAAAATCATCCATGCCTTTCGCCGCAAATAA
>PDSR01000118.1 GCA_002748575.1 Gammaproteobacteria bacterium | reverse complement strand
GTGGTGGCTTGCTGAACCAGCAGGATATTCCCGGCCAGTTTGGTGCTTTTGTATCCGATCCGCTGAAGAATATTCTGTGGCATTCTGCTTTTATGGCTCTGGTGGTATTTGTTGTTGCCCGGGGGATTCATAAGGGGCTGGAAGCAGCCGTCAGGTTTTTAATGCCGGTGCTGTTCGTTATGCTGGTTGGCTTGCTGATTTATGCCATGACCCTGGATGCTTTCGGTGATGCGCTGCACTTCATGTTTAAATTTGATCCCGGCAAATTAACCGCCGATGCGGTTTTGTCTGCGCTGGGGCACTCCTTCTTTACCTTGAGCCTGGGTATGGGGGCTATTATGGCCTATGGTGCCTACATGAATCGCGGGGATTCGCTTGGTAGTTCGGTGGTAACGATTGGTATTCTGGATACTATGGTGGCCATCGTTGCCGGCCTGGTTATCTTTACCATTGTTTTTTCTAACGGCCTGGACCCTGCTGCGGGCCCATCGTTAATGTTTCAAACCTTGCCGGTTGCTTTCAGTCAAATGCCCGGGGGCATTGTGCTGGGTGGCATTTTCTTTACCCTGATTGTATTTGCGGCCTGGAGCTCGGCTATTTCTCTGGCAGAGCCTGCCGTGGCCTGGGCGGTTGAATCAACTAATCTGAACCGGGTGGTTGCCACCCTGTTGGTGTGCTTGCCCACCTGGGTGCTGGGAATTGGCTGTGCGCTATCGTTAAATGCATGGTCGGATTTCACTATCCTGGGTTCCAATATTCTGGATTTTCTCGATAAGCTCACCACCAATATCATGTTGCCGCTGGGTGGTTTGTTGATTGCTGCGTATTGTTGCGCCAATCGGTATTGCTATTGTGATGTATAACTCTTTAGCCGGTTGGATTGGTGAGATTGCAGCCGATGAGGAAGAGCAGGCAACTGTGGTTATTACTGAACAAAAGCAGGTGGGGTGAATGTCCGGTAGCATACGTGTTGAAGTGGCCTACGCGCTGCCTGATCATCAGGAAATCATTGCCTTGGATGTGCCGGTAGGCACATCCATGTATGAGGCGGCAAAGCAATCGGGTATTACAGAAAAGTTTAAAGGCCTGGATTTAGAAGGTGCTGCGATGGGGATCTTTGGGAAGACGGAACGCAAGCCCAAAGATCGGGAGTTACAGGACGGAGACAGGGTGGAAATCTATCGCAGCTTGATTGCTGATCCGAAAGAAGTGCGTAAGCGCCGTGCCGAAGAAGCGAAAAAGCGCCGCGAATAAACCCCGGCGCATTAGCTTCTGATTTGTTATTTGCGCCTTTCTGCTTCACGCCCTTTTTTCAGTTCTTCGATAACCAGTTCAGGGTCTTTGGTGCGGCTTGTATCAATTCTTTGTAATTGGTCGCCTTCAAAATAAAGCGTCAGTTGGTTGTCTACAAAGGTGCCGCGGCCGGTTTCATAATTATAAATATAATCCCAGCGATTGGGGCTGAACGGGTCTTTAATCATGGCGCTGCCCAAAACATATTCCACTTGCCGCTTGGTCATGCCCACTTGTAACTTTTCTATCATCTCGGTGGTAATAATATTGCCCTGGGCAATGTCTATTCTGAATACACCGGGAAAGCGTAGCGTGCTGCATCCAGCCAGAAAAATAGCGCAAATGCTCATAATCACTAGGCTTTTTGTGGGTTTTAAAAGGTGTCTGAAGCTTTGCATCTGGCTTTGAAATCCTCTATTGTTCATCGCAGGGCATAATACATGGAACGCGGGGTAATCACCAATGCAGAATTTCTGCCATTGATTCCCGGCGACAAGAACAACGATAGTAGCAATAGCTGCCAGTATTATGCGTTTTTATTGAATCACTTTGAGTACTTCACTGGGTAGACAGTTCAATGCCAATTGATAACCATGAATTAAGAAAAGCAGGGCTGAAGGTCACTTTGCCCCGTATCAAGATATTGCAGATTCTTGAAGATGCTACAGATCGTCACATGAGTGCGGAAGATGTGTATAAGGCGCTGATGGATGCGGGAGAAGACGTTGGCTTGGCAACGGTGTATCGGGTTCTAACCCAGTTTGAATCTGCTGGTTTGGTAATGCGGCAAAACTTCGATGGCGGGCACTCGGTATTCGAGCTGGCCAGCGAGGAGCATCACGATCATATCGTGTGCCTGGATTCTGGTAATGTGATTGAATTTCACGATGATGCTATTGAACAGCGTCAGCGGGAAATTTGCGAAGAAATGGGTTATGAATTGGTGGATCACAGCTTGGTGCTGTATGTGAAACCAAAGGATGCCTGAAGCATTTCGTTTAGCAGAATAAGCCAGTTTATATTTGCTGGCTTTCTGCTATCAGTTCCTGTGCGTGTGCCCTGGTTTGGTCGGTAATCGTTAATCCGCCCAGCATCCTGGCAATTTCCAGCACTTTTTCATCCTGATTCAGTTCTGCAATATCCGTAAATGTATTTTGCTTTTTCGTTTGTTTGTTAACGTACAGATGGTGGTGGCCCTGGGCGGCAACCTGTGGTTGATGGGTAACACAGATTACCTGGTTATCGTTGCCCAGAGCGCGTAACAGCTGGCCAACTACTTGTGCCGTTGCGCCGCCGATACCAACGTCAACTTCATCAAACATTAAGGTGGCCACATTGGTTTTTGCCGCACAAGCCACTTGAATTGAAAGGCTGATGCGCGATAGTTCGCCGCCTGATGCCACCTTGTTCAGCGGTTTTGCTGGCTGGCCGGGGTTGGTTTGTACCATAAATGCCACCTGTTCCAGCCCCTTTGCCGAATAGTGGCTGGCTTCCAGCGGTTGTAGTTCAATATTAAATTCAGCGCCGGGCATTCCCAGCGCTTTGATTTGTTTGGAAATCACCTTGCTTAATTTGTTGCCTTGCCTGGCCCGGTGTTCGCTGAGCCGGGTGGCAATCGCCAGATAGTCTGCTTTCAGGGCGTCTGCCTGCTGTTGTAGTTGATCAAGCTTTTCTTCCCCGCCGTCAATCTGGGCAAGTTCCTGCTGCATCTGCTGGTGAAAATCGGGCAGGGTGTAAGGGTCGATACGATGCTTGCGGGCCAGTTGATAGGCTGCCGACAGGCGCTGGTCAATGGCCTGGTAGCGCTCCGGGTCAATGTCCAGGCTGTGCAGGTAGTGGGTAAGGGTGTCGCCAGCTTCTTGCAGTTGAATGGATGCGCTTTCGACCATTTCCACCAGTTCGTTAAGCTGTGCATCTTCCTTTGCCATATCCTGTAACAGGCAAAGAACCCTGTGGGTTTGCTGATAGGCCGATCCTTCATCACCGGTTAAACCCGTTTCCGCCTGTTGTCCGGTTGATAGCAACGAATCTACATTGGCGAGCTTTTTGTGGTCTTGCTCAAGTGTCTGGTATTCGCCTTCCTGCAGGGCTAACTGGTCGAATTCCTGGAGTTGGAATTTTAACAGGTCGGCCCGGTCGGAAAGCTCGCGGGCATTGTCCCGATGGGTTTCGTAGGCTTTTTGCGCTTGTTGCCAGGTTTTGAATGCCAGGCCCACCTCGCTAACGCAGTCAGCCAGATTGCCAAACTGATCCAGTAATTCCCGATGGGTTTCTTTCTTTAGCAGCGCCTGATGCTCATGCTGGCCATGAATAATAACCAGTAGCCGGCCCAGCTCCCGCACTGCAGTGATGGGCTGCGGGCTGCCATTTACATACGCCTTGGAGCGGCCATCGGCATTCACAACCCGGCGCAGAATACATTCATCCTGTGCGTCCAGATCTCGCTGCTCCAGCCAGTTTTGTGCGGCGGGATTACCGCTGATGTCAAAGGCCGCATGAATATCTGCCTTTGTGGCTCCGTGGCGAACCACGCCGGAATCGGCACGATCCCCCAGCGCCAATCCCAGCGCATCCAGCATAATGGATTTACCGGCACCGGTTTCGCCGGTGATCACGGTGAGTTTGTCGGGAATATCGAGTTCCAGCTCGTCAACAATAGCGAAATGATTGATCTTGATATGGGTCAGCATGTTCAGTGATTCTTGTGGGTCCTTTGAGGGCGGATAATAGGCTAGTTTGCATGAAATCGCTATGGGCTCCCGGCTGAAGGTGTTGGGCTGGCGATATGATTACAAAAAAAAATCGATCAGCCTTGAATTTCCCTGGCTCGCCCCCATAACCCCTTCCATCTTGGTGCCTAGCGCACTTGTTTATTCAGCAGTTATGTTTTTTATACAGTTTTTGGAGTTTTTACATGAACGATGAAGAGATGAAGCAAGCCGAAGAGCAGGCATCTCAGTCTAACGAAGCCGTTGATCAGGATCAGGAAAGTGGGCAGCAGCAGGGTGAGCAGCCACACGAAACGGCAGAAGCATCTTCAGATCAGCCTTCTGTGGAAGACCTGCTGAATCAGCTGGAGGCAGCGCAGCAAACGATCAAAGATCAAAAAGACTCCGTATTGCGAGCAGCGGCGGAAGAGCAAAATGTGCGCCGTCGGGCAGAACGTGATGTTGAAAATGCGCATAAATTTGCCCTGGAAAAATTCACTAATGACTTGCTGCCAGTGGTAGATACGCTGGAGCGAGCACTTGAAGCGGCAACGGGTGAGGATGAGGCGTTGGTGGCAACCCGTGAAGGCGTTGAGCTGACCCTGAAAATGCTGCTGGATGCGATGAAAAAACATGGCGTTGAACAGTTAGATCCAACGGGCGAACCTTTTAATCCGCAAGAGCATGAAGCCATGTCAATGCAGCCAAATCCTGATATGGAACCCAACACCGTTATGGCGGTATTGCAGAAAGGTTACTCGCTGAGTGGTCGCCTGGTGCGTCCGGCGATGGTGATTGTGTCAAAAGCGCCATAAAAAGCGAAAAAAACTTGAAAAACTGCTTGAAAATATCATTCAGGCCCCAATTAACATGGCCAGGCAAGCAGTTTTTTAAACTTAGCGAATTAAGCTTTAAATTTAAACGAATGAATACTGGTCAGGCATAGCTGGCCTGATTATTAAGAGGTGGAAAATATGGGCAAGATTATCGGTATCGACTTGGGAACAACCAACTCCTGTGTCTCAGTATTAGAGGGCGACGCTCCTCGCGTGATCGAAAACGCTGAAGGTGATCGTACTACTCCGTCTGTTGTTGCTTTTAACGAAGATGGCGAGATCCTTGTGGGTCAGCCAGCCAAGCGTCAAGCGGTTACCAACCCGGACAACACTATTTTCGCTGCCAAGCGTTTGATTGGCCGCAAATTTACCGACAAAGAAGTGCAAAGCGATATTAAGCGTGTGCCTTTTAAAATCACTAAAGCCGACAGCGGTGATGCCTGGATAGACGTGCGTGGTAAAAATATGGCGCCACCACAGATTTCTGCTGAAGTTCTTAAAAAGATGAAGAAAACAGCAGAAGATTATCTGGGTGAAAGCGTTACCGAGGCGGTGATTACCGTGCCTGCTTATTTCAACGACAGCCAGCGCCAGGCTACTAAAGATGCTGGACGTATCGCAGGTTTGGAAGTGAAGCGTATTATCAACGAGCCAACCGCCGCAGCCCTTGCCTATGGCATGGACAAAAAGCGTGG